>CAIPDP010000001.1 GCA_903863845.1 uncultured Mucilaginibacter sp.
AGGATCAAAGCATCTGCAAAATCAACAATATTCTGGTGCGCTGCCTGGTAACGTTCCTTGTTATTATTGAACCATTCGCGATGATTATTTTGGCCAAGTGCTGTTAAAAAATTGAGGGAATCTTTGTTGATTATCATAGTATCGCCTTTTCAGGCGTTGCTCTTTTTTGCGGCTTTTGCATGTTTATTAAAATCGAGGCACAAGCCTACCCAATAGTCAAACTGCTCCTTTGTTTTCAAGCCAAATTCATCTACGTAAACATAGCCTTTCATGGGCTTACCATTAAAATCCATTTCACGGCAACCGGGTAATTCAAGAGCTTGCTCGTAAAGGTTGGGGTTGATGCGGCACATCATATCATCCTTTACAACGCCGATGCACATTTTATTTTCGAGCATATAGCATACCCCACCGAACATGTATTTTTCGCTTACGTTTGGCAGGTCGGCCAGTGCTTCTCTGATTCGATTGCTCAGGATTTCATTAAAAGCCATAGGAATCTTGTCTGTAATTCTGTTTGCTCAAAAATAACAAATTGCTGGTATTCCCTATGTGTACCATAATTCGGTTGGGTCTTTTTTTAAGGCAACATTTGCGGTAGGTTTTTATAGGGCTTCAAGTAATTTTTTTCCACGCGAGCGGATACCAGGGCTACCATTGAGCATCAGGAATCGGAGTTGGGGCGCCAATTCGTCGTTTATCCAGGCATAACGATGTCGCAGATTAAACAAGGCTGTAGCAGCAAATACTTTAACGGCAATCTTTACTTTGGGGTCGATCAGCCAGTCGAATAAAGTTTCGACAACGAGTTCAAGGTCAGTTTCTTCCAGTTTTTTGCGTATAGTCAAAGGAGCCTTTTGAGCGGTTGCATGCATAACGATCTTGGTATAGTGTCGCTGACATGAAGGGTTTTTTACTTCCGCGAAGCGCGACAACAGGTAGCTGATGATATCGGCAAAAAGCAGAGGATCTTTTAAGTACAGGTTTTCCAACAGCCATGCTGCGCGAAATGATACGCCCGAGTCATTGTAGAAAGTAATATCAATCAGTTCCCGAATCTGGAAATTTTGTTTTTGAAGGATAGCTCTCAGTTTGATAACCTTGGTTTTAGCCAGTGTTTTGCTGATCTCTTTTATCAGTTCATCATGGGTAAGCATCGGGGTATCAGTTATTGGATATTGTTTATCGGGTATCAGGTATCAGGTATCTGGTATCAGGTATTAGGTTTAAGTGAAATGGTGGACAATTTCAGTAAAAAAATCCCATCCATCGATAACAATTACTTTATCAAAGCTAACGAATTATCGTCTCCTAATACCTAATACCTAATACCTAATACCAGATACCTGTTACCTAATACCCATTACCAGCCCTCCGCTCAATCCTCACAATGCAGAAAGCTCAGGATAAAGTTTGCTTTAACAACCAATAAAGGTGAAGCTTCAGGCAGTAATGCTTCAAGGTTGCGGGATAGGGCTTCGGCGATCCATGGGTAGCGGTGACGCAGATTGAATAATGTTTCGGCTGCTCCGGCTCTTACCGTGGCAAGCATTTTTGGGTCACGCAGCCAATTGAAACCCAGTTCAACTACTTTTTCAAAATTTATTTCTTTGATCTGATTACGCATATCCCGCTGTATGCCCGGCGAGGTCAGGTGAGCCAATATTTTAGCATAATGTTTTTTGCAGGGCCGGCATTCAACTTCGCCTACATTTTCTACCAAATAACTGATCTGATCAATATAGTTTTCAGGGAACCTGAATAGGATGTACTGTAATATTTTTGAGGCCTTTAATGCGATCTTATCATCACTGTGAAAGGTAAGGTCTACCAATTCGTTGAGTGTAAAACTTTGTTCCTTTAGTTTGCTGCGAAACTTAATTACTTTAAAGGTATCAAAGCTCGAAAGGTGCTGGATCAACTGCAATTGTGTCATCGATAATAAAATTAACAAAGAGATTTAGGGCAAGTGTTAACGATTATTCAACACCTGTTGATAACAAAGACAAATATACTACTTTTAAGAAAATTTGCAAGTTAATTTAATTAAAAATTAAGGTTTTTTGTATAGGTTGTGCAAATAGTTATCGGGATAGTTGTACTGGTAGTGTTGTATAATCATACAGACTACAACCAAAATAAGCTTATCACTTAAGCTTTTTGTCAAATCAATGCTATCAGCTCGGATCCGGGTGATTTTTCTATTTTACAGATCCCTAAATTTTCAGGTCAATGCCTAAATGACCAATTGCCAATACCTGATACCTGATACCTAATACCTAATATCCAATACCCAACAACCAATACCCAACCAATAAAACAAAATACTACCTTTGCTCTCCGTTTTTTAATATAAAAATTTTCTATGGTTAAATTTAACCGTTTTGTACTTGATAATGGCCTGCGGGTGCTGGTGCATGAAGATCATACCACGCCAATGGCCGTACTCAATATTTTATACGATGTTGGCGCAAGGGATGAAGATCCGGACAAAACCGGATTCGCGCATTTATTTGAACACCTGATGTTTGGTGGTTCGGTGAATATTCCGCAATATGATGCACCTTTGCAACGCGTTGGTGGTGAAAATAATGCTTTCACAAGCAACGATATTACAAACTACTACATCACCCTGCCTGCTGCCAATATTGAAACTGCTTTTTGGTTGGAGAGCGACCGGATGCTCAGCCTGGCTTTCAGCGAAAAAAGCCTGGAAGTGCAACGAAATGTAGTGATCGAAGAGTTTAAACAGCGTTATCTTAATCAACCCTATGGTGATGTGTGGCTTAAACTTCGTCCGCTGGTTTACCAAAAGCATCCTTATCGTTGGGCTACGATAGGAAAAGAGATAAAACATATTGAAGATGCCCGTATTGCTGATGTAAAAGCCTTCTTTAAAAAACATTATAATCCCCAAAATGCGATTGTAGTTATCGGCGGGGATATCAGTCTGGAAAAAGCAAAAGAACTAACCGAGAAATGGTTTGGTCCGATACCCGCAGGTGAAAAATATCAACGCAGTTTGCCCCGGGAACCTAAACAAAGCGGAGAGCGGCGCGAGACTGTAACCGGAATAGTTCCTTTAAATGATTTGTATATAGCCTTCCATATGCCCGGACGCTTGGAAAACGGGTATTACGAGATCGACCTTATTTCGGATATTTTGTCACGTGGTAATTCATCCAGGCTACACCGTACTTTAGTAAAAGACAAACAATTGTTCAGCGAGATACATGCCTACAATATGGGTAGTTTTGATCCGGGTATGTTTGTTGTTGAAGGTAAACCGCTGGAAAACGTCAGTATAGAAACGGCCGAAAATGCCATATGGGAGGAACTGGAAAAGTTAAAAAACGAACTGGTGCCCGAAAACGAATTAACTAAAGTAAAAAACAAGACAGAGTCGACGATGGTGTTTTCGGAAATGTCGCTGCTGGATAAGGCTATGAACCTGGCCCAGTTCGAGCTTTTTGGCGATGCCGATTTGCTAAACCGCGAAATTGAAAAATATAATGAGGTGAGTTCAGCTAATATCCAATTTCAAGCGCAACAGGTATTTCGTAAGGAAAATTCATCCACGCTGGTTTATTTAGCAGAACAGGGTTAGGTCTTCAAGTCATTGGGGCATTAAGTCATTGGGTCATTTTTTTGATCGATCAAATGGTAAAATTTCCCGGTGGCAAAATGTAATAACATCTAATGACCAATGCCCAATGACTAACGACAAATGACCAATACCCAATGACAAATCACCAAATGACCCCTGATAGAAAAACAGCCCCTGAATTCAGGGATATAGAAAATATAAGCTTAGTACGTCCAGAACGGATCCAACTGGATAACGGTTGTAAGATTTTTACCTTTAATTCTGGCGATCAGGATCTGGTACGTATCGAATGGTTATTTAAAAATCTGCGTTTTAATCCCGCAAAACCTTTGCTGAATGTTGCCGTCAACACTATGTTGACGGAAGGCACAACCAGGCTATCTGCTTCGCAAATTGCCGATCAGGTTGATTTTTATGGTGCTTTTCTGCAGGTAGATTATGGGTACGATCATTCGCAGGTTGTTTTATACACGCTTACAAAACACCTGTCGAAAACACTCCTGGTATTAAAGGAACTGATCTCTGATTCGGTTTTCCCGGAGAAAGAAATTGAAACATTTGTGCGCAATCAGCAGCAAAAACTGCAGGTGAGTTTGCAAAAAAATGACGTTCTAGCCCGGCGCACTTTCAATAAGGCTATTTATGGTGAAACCATTTACGGCCTGGGAGCCAATTTCGAAGATTACAAAACACTGCAGCGGCAGGATATGATTGAACATTTCAGGCAAATGTACCAGCCGGCAAATTGTACCATCATCGCTGCGGGTAAAGTTGACCAGTCGACTTTAGATCAGATCGTATTGCACTTTGGTCATGAATGGACCAATTATTCTGTTGCCGCAGATACCAGCCAGCCTGTTCTAAAGCCATCAACAGAACGGGTTTATCTGGTTGAAAAGCCCGGTGCATTACAGTCGGCTATTCGCATGGGTTTGCCGCTGATCAACCGAAAACACCCCGATTTTCCATCATTTCAGGTATTGAATACTATTTTGGGGGGGTATTTCGGATCGCGACTAATGGCAAATATCCGTGAGGACAAAGGCTATACCTATGGTATCGGATCGGGATTGAGTTCTTTGGATAAAGGTGCGGCGTTTTTTATAGCCTCTGAAGTGGGGGCCGATGTTTGCCGTGCTGCTGTTGCTGAGATTGAAAAAGAGATTGTACTACTAAAAACTGAATTGGTACCGGAAAGCGAACTTTCACTGGTGCGTAATTATATGCTGGGCTCATTGCTGGGAAGTTTGGAAAATATTTTTTCGCATGCGGATAAGTTCAAGAATATCTATTTTGCAGGTTTGGATTATGACTATTACGAACGTTATACTGATGCAGTAAAAAATATTACCGCTGAAGAAATCCTGCGATTGGCGCAAAAATATTTAGATACCGAAAAATTTTACAGAGTAATTGTCGGGAAATATTAAGTTTTTTTAGTTTCAGGAGTTTCTAAATCAAATCAATATTTCAGATTTATTTGTCTCACCGAAATGCAATATTGGGTTAAAATTTCGTTAATTCTCGCAATTTCTATTGGTAAATTCCGAAATACGAAATATAAAGCTATCTTTGCCCGGCAAATAATAACTCCAAATAATTATTTGCCATGCAACTCGATCCATCCAAATTTGTCGCCGAAGGTTTAACTTATGACGACGTTTTATTACTCCCGGCTTATTCAGAAGTTCTGCCCCGCGATGTTGATACCAGTTCTTTTTTGACTAAAAAGATAAGGTTAAATATCCCTGTGCTTTCGGCTGCAATGGATACCGTTACCGAATCGGCCTTAGCTATCGCGATAGCACAGGCTGGTGGTTTAGGCATTCTGCATAAAAACATGTCGATACAGGCGCAGGCTGACGAAGTACGTAAAGTTAAGCGGTCGGAGAGTGGTATGATCCAGGACCCGGTTACGCTGCACGAAGCTTCTACTGTTGCTGATGCGGTTAAGATCATGCGCGAATTCAGAATAGGTGGTATCCCGATCATTGATGGCGAACGCAGGTTAAAAGGCATTATTACCAATCGCGATCTGCGCTTTCAAAAAGACATGGACATGCCGGTTAGTGAAGTAATGACCAGCGCCAACCTCATCACAGCTCCACAAGGAACGACACTTTTTCAGGCTGAAGCAATTTTACAAAACCATAAGATAGAAAAGCTTCCTGTTGTTGATAAGGACGGCATTTTGAGCGGCCTGATCACCTTCAAGGATATACAGAAGTTTAAAAATTTCCCGAGCGCCTGTAAGGATGAATTTGGACGTTTACGTGTGGGAGCAGCTATTGGCGTAGCTGCTGACAATATTGAGCGCGTAAAAGCACTTGTACATGCTGGTGTTGATGTGATAACTGTTGATACCGCACATGGGCATTCGAAAGGCGTTATTGATATGGTTCGCAATGTTAAAAGCCTTTTCCCCGATTTGCAGGTTATTGCAGGTAATATTGCAACCGCCGACGCTGCACTTGCGCTGGCAGCTGCCGGTGCTGATGCCGTGAAAGTTGGTATAGGTCCTGGTTCTATTTGCACTACCCGTATTGTTGCTGGTGTTGGGGTACCTCAGTTATTTGCTGTTTACGAGTGTGCTAAAGCCTTACGCGGTACCGGGATACCGGTGATTGCTGATGGTGGTATTAAGCAAACCGGCGATATTGTAAAGGCCATCGCAGCAGGAGCAAGTTCAATAATGGCAGGTTCATTATTTGCCGGTGTTGAAGAATCGCCGGGCGAAACTATCATTTACGAAGGACGTAAGTTTAAATCGTATCGCGGTATGGGCTCGATAGAGGCAATGGATAAAGGTTCCAAAGATCGTTACTTTCAGGACGAAACCGATGTAGTTACCAAATTGGTACCCGAAGGCATCGTTGGTCGCGTACCTTACAAGGGTACCCTGGCGGAAGTGATCTATCAATATATCGGCGGTTTGCGGGCGGGTATGCACTATTGTGGTGCTGCTACTATCGAACAATTACAGGAGGCAAAATTTGTACGCATCACCGCCGCCGGTATGCGCGAGAGCCATCCTCATGATATCACGATCACGAAGGAAGCACCGAATTATACAAGGTAGAGCTTAGTTAACTGGTGAATAGTTAATCCGTGATTGGTTGACTTTTGAACAGGTAACTTGTAGTTCGCCTATTATTTATCGAACTATTGAATTTTGTTAATTGATAACCAAACAACCAGTTAACCAATCACCTATTACTGATTAACTAAACACCAACATGCAATCCATCGCTATCTTCTGTGGCGCTAATTTTAACGGTGATCAGGTTATTCTGAAGGCTGTAGAACAGTTGACACAAATACTCGCTGATCGAAAAATCTCATTGGTATTTGGTGGGGGCAAGGTAGGTATTATGGGCCTGCTGGCAGACGATATGATCAGTCGCGGTGGTAAAACGATAGGGGTTATACCTAAATTCCTGCTAGATAAAGAAGTTGGACACACCGGTCTTACTGAACTACATGTAGTTGAAACCATGCATCAGCGTAAACAACTGATGAACGATCTAAGTGATGGCATCATCATGCTTCCCGGCGGCTTCGGTACGCTTGAGGAGTTCTTTGAGGTACTCACCTGGTTGCAATTAGGGCTTCATAGCAAGCCTATCGCAATTCTCAATATCAACGGCTTTTATGATCATTTGCTAAAGCAAATGGATGTAATGGTTGAACAGCAGTTTTTGAAGGCAGCCAACCGCAAACTGGTTATCACTTCTGACGATCCAGCTCAATTGATCATTTTAATGGAAAATTTTAACGCAAAACCAGACGAAGTTTGGTTCCGCGACCGCAATCTTACTTAGTTTTAAAAAGGAGGCTTATTGGCCGGCGCTGGTGTAACGCCAGGTGGCAGATTCTGATTATTTGCTGGAGTAGCCGGTGTAACACCAGGAGGTAGATTTTGATTGTTTGCCGGAGTAGCCGGAGTAACGCCCGGAGGTAAACCCTGGTTATTTGATGGAGTTGAAGGTGTTACTCCTGGTGGTAAATTCTGGCTGTTTGTTGGCGCAGATGGAGATACACCTGGTGGCAGCGTTTGGTTAGTACCTGTGGCCGGAGGTGTAACGCCCGGTGTAACATTTGTTGCTGCTGCCGGGTTTGCTGCCAGTAGCTTATCAATATCGAAAGGGGAAGGGAACGAAGCCCAGTCGCTGTGCGGCGCCGAATAAACAACATACTTACCGTTAACTCCTGTAAACCCGCTGACATCTTCGTACGAAGCTCCCGGAGCAAGGTCCAAATGGTGGGTAACGTTCCAACTGCCATTGATCAGTTGCGTAAAAAGCGAAAAATCAACCGAAGTTCCGCTAATGTTGGTTATCGTAAAATGTATTTCATGGGTTCTTCCTGTCACTTTTTCAGTCCGGACTACAGTCACCCTGGTGCCGTTATCCAAATCCGCTTTTTTTTGCGCCGTCGCTACCGTTACTGATAACATCAGTGCTAAAATTCCTGTAAAAAATATTGATCTCATCCTTTTATAAACGATTTGTTAAATTTTATGTTTGCTAATATTTTTTATCGAAGCTTTCGCCATCATTCCAATCAACCTTATTGTTCGCCACCTTCCGGGCCGTAAAAAATAACCCAGGTTGTAAAATCTTCAGAAAAATTCAAAAACCGGTGTTCAACCCCTGTAGGTACAAAAAGCATGTCTCCAGGTTTAAAAGTGCTGATTTTCCCGTCGTTAAAAAATTCCCCCTTACCACTGATCACCATATACAATTCGTCTTGTAAATGTGGGGTCTGAAGATCTACCTCAACCGGTCTGTAAATCTCGACCGACATTGAACCGTGTGTCATCACTTTCTCGAAAAGTTTGACTTTATTTGTATCCAATTGGTTTAATGCCTCTGCAATACTTACCTGCATTTTCAAAAATAAACATTAGCTCTGCCGGGAGGAAATTATTTTTCCTATTTTGCTGCACTGCATGGATTATATCGCTGAAAATTGGAAATAGATCGTCATAACTTTAATTTTACCAATAAGTAAACCTACTTCAAATAGCGATGAAAACACGCCTTACCCGTAACCTGCAAATCGGATTTGGAGTTTCATTGATCGTACTGATCATTTCTTCCATCGCATCCTATAATAGCATCGAGAACCTGATCGAAAGCACAAAAATTGTCGAAAATACCAACCAGGCTATCGGCCAATTGGAGTCGACGATCTCGATCATGAAGGATGCTGAAACAGGACAGCGGGGCTATTTATTAACTAACGACACCGACTTCCTTCAACCTTACAACGGCGCTTATAATAAAGCAATGCGTTCATTGGAGCATTTTCAGTTTTTAGCTAAAAACTCTCCTGAACAAATCAAAACTGTGATCTCGCTTAGAGAAATTGTAAAAGCGCGACTCAAAGCATTGCAGGTGTCGATAGACAGGAAAAAAACCGGCGCAAATATTTCAACCCCGGAATTGCTCGATGGCAAGCTGGAAATGGATTCATTACGTACGATCATCAATAGGGCTGAGTTGGACGAAAAGACATACAAAAACCAACGACTGCGCATTTTAAGTCAATATACCTACGATACACCTTTTTTCCTTTTCATTGCTTCGCTTGTAGCGGTAGCCATTAATATCTTTTCCTATTTCAGAGTGATGAACGAAGTAAGAGAAAGGGCTAAACTATACGCCGAACTTCAATCACAAGAGAAACAGACAGCTAAACTGAACCAGGAACTGGCATCAGCTAATCAGGATTTGCTGGCTGCCAATGAACAGTTGACCAGTTCTGAAGAGAGTATTCGCGTATTGAACGAAAAATTAGGTGCTTCAAACGAAGACCTTTCGGCAACAGTAAATGAACTATTTGAATCTCAGCAAAACCTGACAGCTCTAAAAAATGAATTGGAAGAACGCGTTGCCAATCGTACAGCTGCATTAACGGAGAGCGAGAGTCGCTTCCGCGTCATAATGGAAACGATGCAGCAGATAGCCTGGCAGAGTAAACCTGATGGCACGATCACCTTTTTTAACGGGCAATGGTATAAATACACCGGGCTAAGCGAAGCTGAAAGTATTGGTTGGGGCTGGATAACCAATATTCATCCTGATGATACCAAGGATGCTGTAGAAAAATACAAGGCTATATTGGAAAGTAGTATCCAAGGCGAATTCGAGTTTCGCAAGAAGCGCAGCGATGGTAGTTACCGCTGGCACCTTGCCCGAATGCAACCGGTTAAGCCAGGTGACGGCGAAGTGAAGCTCTGGGTGGGCACAGCGACGGATATCCACGAGCTTAAAACACTGCAGCAGCAAAAGGACGACTTTATTTCGATCGCCAGTCACGAGTTGAAAACGCCAATCACAAGTTTGAAGGCTTCGCTACAGCTACTCGACCGTTTGAAAGAAACGCCATCGGCATTAACCATACCTAAACTGATCTCGCAGGCGAATAAAAGTTTGGGGCGATTGAATACGCTGGTGGAGGACCTTTTAAATGTAAGTAAACTCAACCAGGGTCAGTTAAGCCTCAACAAAAGTAGGTTTGTGCTCTATCAATTGATCAATGATTGTTGTCAATACATTCAGATCGAAAAGATCAACAAAGTAGTAATCTTCGGAGATAAAAAGCTAGCTGTGGATGCTGACATGCACCGGATTGAACAAGTGATCGTCAATTTCCTGAACAATGCCATCAAATATGCCCCCGACTCTAAAGAAATATTTATCGTAATTGAAAATAAGGACGCGATGGCCCGAGTATCAGTCACTGATAAAGGACCCGGTATAGCGCCTGAAAAGGTACCGCACTTGTTCGACCGTTATTTCAGGGTTGACAGCGGTGGTGTGCAGTTCTCAGGTCTGGGCCTGGGCCTTTATATCAGTGCCGAGATCGTCAAAAGGCATGGTGGCGAAATAGGCGTAGATTCGGAAATGGGTAAAGGGAGTAGTTTTTGGTTTACGATACCGTTGGTGAGGGAAGCCTGAAAGTGGACCGTAACTGTCTAAAGCAAATTTTGTGTATTATCGCTGTTGACAGACTAAGCACAACAAAGGCAATTGCTCTAACAGTATACATTCCATAAGTGATCTAAACCCCGGCAATCCATTTTAAAACTGATAGCTACAGTTAAACATCAAAGTCCTCGGTCTTAGGGTATATTTCGTTGCTACGAAATAGGAAGTTGAATAGCTGTAATTAGAATACGTACGGGTATTAAAAACATTATTTAGCGCGATCGATATATCCAAATTGTGTCTTGTTACTGTTATTTGAAAAATTAAATCAGCAAAATTTTCAACAGTATTTTTGTGGTCGACCAGATTATTATAGTTTTCAATATTAAGCCTGATCAAAGTATTTTGTGTTAAGAATATTTTACCGGTCATGTTGTTAATCAGCTCCTGAACTGTTGGAAATGAAGTTATTAAAGATGCCGGCGAGTTGAAACTTCTATATTCCATCCCTGTAAAATTATATTCGAATGC
>CAIPDP010000002.1 GCA_903863845.1 uncultured Mucilaginibacter sp.
GCATCGGTATCGATATAATTCCAGCCATAGCAATCGTCGCCCCATTTATAATGGCTCAAACAATCATTCTTCGAAAACGGCTGATTACTCATTGCCCGGGTTGTTTACTTTGTGATAGATCATTACCTGGTTACCAAATATTTTGGAGAAGCCTTTAACATCTTCTCCGGTCCAGGCGTTATTCATTTCGCCATAGCTGCCAAACTTGCTCGACATCAGATCGTGCTCAGACTCGATCCCGGTTACCTGGAAACGATAAGGGTTCAACTGCACAAATACTTTACCGCTAACCTGCTGTTGCGTATCCGTTAAAAACGTTTCGATATTGCGCATGATCGGGTCATGGAACTGCCCCTCATGAAGCCAGTTACCATAAAACGAAGATAACTGATCTTTCCATGAAAGTTGCCATTTGGTCAATACATGTTTTTCGAGCGTATGGTGGGCTTTTATGATGATGATAGGCGCAGCGGCTTCAAAACCTACACGGCCCTTGATACCGATTATAGTATCACCAACGTGAATGTCGCGACCTATACCGTAGGGTTGCGCAATGGCTTGTAATGCCTGTATCGCTTTGGTTGGGTGACTGAATTTTTCACTATCCAGAGCAACGAGCTCGCCTTTTTCAAAAGTAAGTTCGATATGCCGCGGCTCAGAAGCAGTCATTGGGGTAGGCCAGGCATCTTCCGGTAATCCCAGGTTCGAAGTCAGCGTTTCTTTGCCACCTACCGAAGTGCCCCAGATACCTTTATTAATAGAATACTTTGCCTTCTCGAAGTTCATTTCTACCCCATGTTTTTTCAGGTATTCGATTTCTTCTTCGCGACTAAGTTTCAAATCCCTGATAGGGGTTAAAATCTGAACGTTTGGCACCAGAATATTGAAGATCATGTCAAACCTAACCTGGTCGTTTCCGGCTCCGGTACTACCGTGGGCAACATAAGTTGCACCAATTTCTTTGGCATAATTTGCGATAGCCGTAGCCTGACTTACTCTTTCGGCACTAACCGATAGGGGATAGGTATTGTTTTTTAACACATTACCAGATATCAGGAAGCGAACGCATGAATTGTAGTAATTCTCGGTTTCGTCAACCACATGATGCGAAGTAACGCCCATTTCATAAGCGCGTTTTTCGACAGCATATAATTCAGCGCTACTGAATCCACCTGTATTGACGATCACTGAGTGAACTTCTAAACCCAGGTCACGGGTTAAATAAATGCAACAAAATGATGTATCTAATCCGCCGCTGTAAGCTAAAACTACCTTTTTTTTCATGTCTTTTTTTTGGGTGAAAGGTTAAAGGCTAAAGGTGAAAGGTTATTTTTCACCCCTTAAAAACTTAATAAAAGCAATCAGCATCGCTTTAACCTCATTTATATCTTTATTAATTATTTCATAAATATTCTGATCAATATATCCAAGATCAAAGATCAGGTAACAAGTGTATTCAACCTCATGCACGGAGCCAAGTGCATTATCGAGGTAATGAGCAAAATCTTTATCAGTACTCTTACCACAACCTTCAACAATATTCAAAGGTACCGAATAAGCTGAACGTCTTAATTGATTGGTTAAAGCAAAACGTTCTTCAAAAGGCATCAAGGGTAAAATATTCTTATAAACTTGTTTGGTAAGTAAGTGTGATTTTTTCCAGATATCAAGTTTTTTATAATCCCTCATATACCATTAATTGTTTATGAATATTGATTGACGACTCAATTTCAACGTTCTACTTTTAGCCTTCACATTTAATTTTTCACAAATATCTCTTTCCTATCAACCTCCCACCTTTGCCCTTTAACCTTTCACCTTTCACCCTTCACCTTTCACCTTTACCCTTTCACCGTTCACCCTTCACCTTTTAGCTTTCACCTTTACCCTTTCACCTTTACCCTTTCAACCAAAACAGGAACTAACTGAAACCTGTCCAGTCCCTTTTTAATAGCATTTTCAATACGCTCCAGCAAGGTAGCTTTATGCGTTATCTTTTTCATCTTTTCTTCGAATTCCTTTTGTTTTTCGATAGGGTCGAATAACATGGCAGTGCACATGCAGTTCTTGCGTTCCTTACTCATCAGGATATCGTAGTTGACACAGCTTTTACAACCCGCCCAAAAGTCTTCGTCCTGTGTTAACTCAGAGTAAGTTACCGGCTCGTAACCCAGTTCGGAGTTGATCTTCATCACCGCTAAACCGGTGGTAAGTCCAAATATTTTGGCATCCGGGTATTTCTTGCGGGAAAGTTGAAAAATTTCCTGTTTGATGGCTTTGGCCAAACCTGATTTCCGGAATTGTGGGTTAACGATCAAACCCGAATTGGCAACAAACTGCCCGTGACTCCAGGTTTCAATATAACAAAAACCGGCCCAGGTACCATCGCGGTGCAGCGCGATAACTGCCTTACCTTCCAGCATTTTATCGGCAACATATTCAGATGAGCGCTGGGCAATACCGGTGCCCCGTGCTTTTGCCGATTCAGCCATTTCGTCGCAGATCAATTGCGCAAAATCAATATGTTTTGCTGAGGCAACCTGGATATCAAAGTCTTGTAGTATCATTGCAAAAAGTAAAATAAATTAACGTTAGCTTTTGGCGAAACCGCCAATACGTACTTAAAGAAATTTTGTTAGGGATCTCGACGTTTATGATTACGTCTTGAGGTGGTTTATACTGCTGCAGTATAATTAAACCCGGGGAATGTAAAGCCTTCGTCGTGTTGGCGACTTCATAAACACAGGTGCAACCAAAGCAAAAGCAACCGGGGAAAACAGGGCCCTGGTTACAATGTTCAATGTGCTTTGCATATTCATTTTAATGCGTGTTTTCGTGCTTTTTTAAATCGGATGCAAAGTATCGCATAAATTTTTACTTATGCAAGGTTTTTTTGTTTATTGTGTTGGTTGTCCCAATAGCTATCGGGATGGTTATATTTGTTGTACTGGTTGTATTGGTTGGGAATTTGGATAGACTTAAGCTTTAAAAACTTCTTAAGTCTGCCCTGAGGATAGATTAATGCAGTGGAACACCAGACGCAAAGATCAGCGCAACAATGCCTGAATAAATTAAAATACCTACTATCAGGGGAACCCAGTATTTACGGGCAGTATAAAGGGTGCTATTGCCAATATATTTGTTCCAGAATAAATAGTCGATCAGGTAAGAATTTATGAAGGCCACAATAATAGTTACGCCTGTGCCACCACCCGAATAATAGCCTATCACACTTTCAATAATGGTTAAAAACAAACCAAACAATAAAACAGAAAACACACCGGCCTGATTTTTGGTTTTACCGATATTAATGGCCAACATGATGGAACCAAAAAATACGCCAAAGAAAAAAGTGAAAACTTTAATTATTCTTCTCGAATAAAATTGATAAGCATCAGGGTCTTCAACAAGGCAGTTTTTGTAACTGTCGCTAAATATGCTGGTGTAAACAGGGGAAGAATTAGCAATTTCTAATCGCGCCTGCATATCCTCCCGCACCACGCGATCTTCCTCTTCTGAAAGCTCTTTGCCTCGTTCTTTCAGCACTGCAGCGGCTCCTAAAACACTTTCGGGCAGGTATTTCTCGCGGTTATCAATAATAAACCGCAATTCTTCGTCTGTTTTAAAATTAATTGGCGGCGCATCCGGACTTCTAAAGCTTTCCAACATGGTTATGATAATATTGGGACGAAAGTAAGTATTTAAGTAGTGATTAGTTAATTGGTGATTAGTTAACTTGTGATTGGGCATTGGTCATTTGTCATTGGTCATTTGTCATTGAGTCATTTGATAGGTGGGCAACAAGTTACTAAATCAACTATCCCGATAGCTATCGGGACAACCAATCACAACCCTGAAACTATCCCACCCACAATGATCTCCGCATGAATACGCGAGTTTTCAATAAACCAAAGGTGGGTATCCATGCCACCGCATACCACGCCGGCAAGGTAGATGCCTTTTTGGTTGGTTCCCATGGTGTCCGGGTTATAATCAGGGAGCGACCTGCCGTCGTGAGATAGTTTGATGCCTAACTTCTGCAGGAAGGCAAAATTGGGTTGGTAGCCGGTCATGGCCATCACGAAATCATTGGCGATGGTGATCTGACCTTCCAGGGTTTGGATATCAACTTCGGCATGACGTATGGCCGATAAATGCGAATTGAAATGGGCTTTGATACTGCCTTCTTTCAATCGGTTCATAATATCAGGCCGTATCCAATATTTTACACGCCGACTTACATCTTCATCGCGAATAACCAGGGTAACTTCAGCGCCTTTGCGATAGGTTTCCAATGCCACATCGATCGCCGAGTTGCTTGAACCTACAACCACCACCTTTTGAAGAGCATAATAATGCGGATCCTGGTAATAATGACGCACTTTAGGCAATTCTTCACCCGGGATATTCAATTTATTGGGAACATCATAAAAGCCGGTTGAAACGATCACGTTTTTAGCCTCGTAAGTGTTTTTTGAAGTGCTGATTGTAAAATGTCCTTTTGTGCCGGATACAGATAATACTTCCTCAAATAAATTAACCTTTAATTGGTTTGATACCGTTACCCGCCGATAATATTCCAATGCTTCGGCACGGTTGGGTTTATTGTGTACTGTGACAAAAGGTATCCCGCCGATCTCAAGTAATTCGGAGGTCGAGAAGAAAGTCATGGTAGAAGGGTAGTTATAGAGCGAATTTACCAGACAGCCTTTTTCAACAACCTGGTAGCTTAAGCCGGCCCTTTGCGCGTGTAATGCACATGCTATTCCAATTGGGCCACCGCCTATGATGAGTATATCGAGCATTTTGTTTTGAGGTAAAGGGTTAAAGGCGAAAGGTTTTTCGTGGTCCATAGCTCATAGTCAATAGACCATGGCTGATACGCTTGTACTTCTACGCCTATTTAACCTCGGGGCAAAGTTAAGCCTTTAGCCTTTAACCTTTCGCCTTTAACCTGATAAAACGGACTTTTGTTTGAACGCAATTTACGAGAATAAAAAGTGCTAAGAAAGCCGATATTGAAGTAAAATCAATATTAAATTCAACAATTCGGTAACTCTATTAAAATCCTTCAGATCGAAACCAACCCAAAAATAAAGGCACAAAAAAAAGGGTAAGCTACTTTTATCGCACCGCTACAACCCTCTACCCTTGCTGCGTTCCCACCCTGGGGGAGTTCAAGAGGAGCTGGTCGTAAAAGACTTACCCCGGCGCAAATATAGACAAATGCTTGAAATGGGTTAATTTTTTGTAAAAAAAGTGTGGAGGGAGGTCAATTGGTGAATGAGTGAATGAGTGAGTGAATGAGTTGTTTTGTTGACTGAACGTTGAACTATCGATAAATTCAATGTCTAATGCCTAATACCTAATGCCTAATGCCCAATGCCCAATGCCCAACCAATACAACCAATAAAACTAAAAATATTAGCAAATATCAAAACAAATCCCCAACTTTGATACATGAGTGGTAAACGCTATATCATGCATATCGACCTTGATTCGTTCTTCGTTTCTGTGGAACGATTGCTTGATCCATCACTTATTGGCAAGGCAGTTATCATTGGCGGCAATGCTCAGCGGGGTGTAGTTGCCTCCTGCAGTTATGAGGCGCGTGCATTTGGGGTACACTCGGGTATGTCGAGCAGGGATGCGTTTAAGTTGTGTCCGCACGCTATCAGCGTTCGCGGCAGTTATGATCGCTATTCCGAGTATTCAAAACGCGTAACAGATATTGTTGATGAGATGGTTCCGCTGTATCAGAAGGCCTCGGTTGATGAGTTTTATATTGATCTTACCGGAACCGATCGCTTTTATGATCCATACCAATTAGCTTGTAATTTACGGCAGCGGGTGATCAAAGAAACCGGCTTGCCGATATCATTTGGCATGGGTAGCGGTCGCACTATCGCCAAAATGGCCACGAATAGAGCAAAACCAAACGGTCAGCTTTTTGTGCCCCACGGGCAGGAACTGGAATTTCTGGCGCCATTGCCTATCCGGGCCATTCCCGGCATGGGGGAGAGCACCTGCAAAAAATTATATGAATACGGTATCGAGAAAATCGGCGATCTGCAAAAGGTACAGATGCCATTTCTGCATACCATATTCGGCAAAAACAGCATCTGGATCTATGAAAAAGCCCGTGGAATAGATTATGGCGAGATCGTACCACATTCTGATCGTAAATCCATTTCAACCGAACATACTTTTCATACCAATATCAGCGACAGGCAGAGTCTTGAAACTAGCCTTGTTGCCATGACGGAGGAGTTGTCCTCCACACTCCGCCGTGAAAACAAACTGGCGTCATGCCTTGCCATAAAACTTCGCTACGCCAATTTTGAAACACATACCGTACAGGAAAAGATACCACTTACAGCTGCCGAACATATACTGATACCGGGCATTAAAAACCTGTTGAACAAAGCATGGGAACAGAATCGGCCGGTAAGGCTGATAGGGGTTCGACTTAGTCAGCTAACCGCAGGCAGCTACCAGATCAACCTGTTTGAAGACAATGAGCAGCAGATCAAACTCTACCAGGCTATGGACAGTATCAATTCGAAATTTGGTGATAAAACGGTCTGCCGCGCCGCGGGTATGGAAATTGGGACCAGGAGTTTCAATCCGTTTATGAGGGGCTGAGGTTTGTCATTGGTCATTTGTAATTGGAGATTTGATTTAAACTCAATCAACCACTCACTTAATCAACCATTCACTTAATCAACCATTCACCAAATCAACCATTCACCAAATCAATCATTCACCAATTCCCTTTTCATCAAAATATCTGTCTGCACATCCGTGCCAATAACAAAGGCATGTGTGCCCACAGGCTCGAAGCCATTTCTGGTATAAAAACGTTGAGCAGCATGATTTTGGTCCCAAACTCCCAGCCAAATGTATTTGAGGCCGTCTTCTTTTGATTTATTGATCGCAAAATCAAGTAACTGGTTGCCTATCTTTTTACCCTGGTAATCGGCATGTACATAAAGGCGGCTCACTTCAACACCATCCGCTTCCTGGTATTCTGCCTGGGCGTTACGGTAATTCAATTTGATATATCCAACAGGTTCATCGTCAATCAATGCAAAATAAAATGCCGATTCAGGATTCTCCAATTCCGACAAAAGTTGTTCCCGCGTAAATGCTGCTGATGTATATGCCTCAAAATCATCGGGATTATTCTGATGCGCAAATGCATCATAAAAGGTTTTACGGGAAAGATTTATCAGGGTATCAACTTCCGAAGGAAGAACACGGTGAATCATTTTAATTTGAAAATTTGGTGATTTGAAAATTTGAAAATTACAAACCGCGAATTTAGGCCAATTTTCAAATCTTCAAATTTTCAAATCTTCAAATTATCCAATCTTCAAATTGTCAAATTTTCAAATTGAATCATTCAAACTGTCCCTGCAAACGTTCCAATCGTTCAATAATGAGATTGAGTTTTTCTTCTTCGCTTTTAAAAATGCGTTTTTTGTACCAGAAGGTAAGGAACAAAATCCAGGTAATAGTCAGGCTATATACGCCAACTTTATAGTAAATAGACGTATTGCTTAATACCTCGATGAAATACAATGACAAGCCCAGACTAATGAGCAATACATACAGGTAATAAAACCATCCGGCAATTTTGGCGCGATTGCGTTGGTAATGCTTCAGGTCCTGCAGGTATTCGGTTGGGTTTAGGGTAGCGTCCCGTTTGTTGAGGATCCTGTAGTTGCGGATGATCATGACGGCATACAGGAGCATAATGATGAGCATAATAAAAATACCGACATAGGTTAACCACGACTGAAAGACAAAAAAGAACATGATAACAAAAGTTACAGCAAGCACGGCCGTCATCGCAACTATACCCCAGTATAGCTGGCTGGTGATGCCACGTATACCTTTCTTTACTTGTTTCAGCGCTTCTTCCACCGAAAACTGGTCCTGTTTTGGCTGCTCCTGCCAAACAGACATCAGGTGATTAAAGTCTTTCATAGTGGTTATATAATTCTGTTAATTTTTGTTTAATACGATGAATTTTCACCCGCAAATTCCCTTCTGATATACCTGAGATCTCCGCGATCTCGGGGTATGGTATTTCATCCAATACCATGGTAATGATAATTCTTTCCGATTCTTCCAATTTTGATATGCACTTGTAAAGCAGCGCTACCTGCTCTGTTTTCTCACTATATTCCTCCCGCTTGTTCTCAGCTATTTGTGGGGTCAATTCGTCTTTGGCCTGTCGTTTCTCCGACCTTAAGTAAGTCAGACAGGTGTTGACGGCGATACGATAGATCCAGGTGGATATCTGTGCCTGGTTCCTGAACTTGTCAAGGTTTTGCCAGACTTTCAAAAAAGTTTCCTGTAGCAGGTCATTGGCGGCATCATCGTCGCCGGTATAACCATAGCACAGGTGGTATATCTTTTTTGAATTAGCTTCAAAAATTTTCTTGAATGCCGATTCCCTGGTGTCCAAATCAGTTAAATTTTATGTTAGATAATTACCGAACCTAAATGTTACAGCAGGTGGTCGTCCTTAACGAACCATTTGAATTGCGCCTGGGCTTCATCCAGCATGCCGTTATACTCCGTGGCATAATCGTATTGCAGGTCCTCATGCAGCTTTTCAATCGCTTTTACAATTTTTTCTAATTGCCGTGTAAATATCAGCCGCATAGGCTTATAGGCACCCCGCCGATCAGCATAATGGATATAATTGCGGCAAAAGCTTAATGAAAACTCGATCTCCGCTTCCTTTGAACCCATGAACTTGACGTATTTACCCAGCAGGCGCAAAATTTTACGCATGCTTTTAGCCATCTGGTAATTATTTGAAGGCAGCTGACTAAACATAAAACCGTTTTCTGCGATTACATTTTCAATAAAACCACGTTCGTTATCAGCATCAAATAACAGGTAGGCGAGTAGCTCCTTATTTTCTTTCTTGAATCTGCCAAGTCGCAGGCATAGGTCAACCAGGTAGCTTTTGTCGTGAAACTGCAGCTCTTTTTTGATATCCGCTAAACCGTAAGCTTTGACGCTCATTTATAAAATTCAAAATGGTGTTTAGGGACAAATATAACAGGTAGTAATTATGGTGCTCTATCTTAGCGACTTAATTTTCGATAATAGCACAAAAACGATTGCGTAAACCAGGGGGCACCTACGGAGCCTAACCTGTTTTTCTAAAACATTTGCTATAGACCGGGAACTCCTACGGAGTAGTTAATTATCGACCATGGCAAGCATAACAATAAATGAATCTTAAATGCTGTAATATTAGCTCTGGTTTCTCTAATACCTTATTTGAAAAGCGCGTACTCCGTAGGATTACCCTGTTTATAGAAAAATACCTTATTTATTCGGCTCCATCGGAGCCTCCTGTTTGTAGTCCGGTTTTTATGCTGTTGCCGCCTGCCCGTTTGTCGCAAAATTCGTAGTTTGCTATAAACAGGCAACTCCTACGGAGTTATTGATATCTAATATCGAGGTGAATTGTGATTAAGTCTTGCTATTAGTATCATCGGCTTAAACTTTTTTATTCATCCTAATATATAAATGCTCCGTAGGAGCAACCTGTCGGTAGCTATCAGGAAAGCAAATAGCATTTCGGCTCCGTAGGTGCCGCCCATCAACAAAATGATTTGCAATTTGATTGATGTGACGAAAGGGGGCACCTACGGAGCCTAACCTGTTTTTTAAAACGTTTGCGATAAACAAGTGACTCCTACGGAGTAATTAATGATCGACCATGGCAAGCATAACAATAAATGAATTTTAAATGCTGTTATATTGGCTGTGGTTTCTTTAAAACCTTATGTGAAAAGTGCGTACTCCGTGGGAGTACCCTGGTTATAGAAAAATACCTTATTTATTCGGCTCCATCGGAGCCTCCTGTTCGCAGCCCGGTTTTTATGCTATTGCCACCTGCCTGTTTGTCGCAAAATTCGTAGTTTCGCACACTCATTAAAAATGCAAAAAAGCAGGCTGACCCTTTACATTGTTATTGCACTCGTTTTGGGTGTTGGTGTCGGTTATGTCTATAATAGCCAGGTGATCATCGGAATCAATACAAAGATCAGTCTTGCCGAAACCAACATCAAATCCACCGACGCTCAAATGAAGGCATTTAAGGATACTACCAATAACGTCTTTGTTAAATTAAAAGCATCAAGGTTGTCGCAGGCCAAAGCCAAACAGCAATACAATAACGACCGCGATGACAAACTGGAAGGCTTCAGCATACTCAGCGACATTTTCTTACGCCTCATTAAAATGATCGTCGGCCCTCTGATTTTTAGTACGCTGGTAGTTGGCGTAGCAAAAGTTGGCGATATCAAAGCTGTGGGTAGGATAGGCGGGCGAACACTTTTGCTTTTTGTTGGTATCAGTTTTATGTCCCTGTTGATTGGCATGTTACTCGTTAACTTTTTTGAGCCGGGTACCGCTATGCATTTGTCGTTACCAACCACTGCAGCTGGGGTCGAGATCAAAAAAAATGCCCTTTCCCTGCGTGATTTTATCGGTCACGTTTTTCCAAGAAGCTTTGCAGAAGCAATGGCGAATAACGAGGTATTGCAGATCGTCGTATTTTCCTTGTTTTTTGGCGTTGCAACAGCAGCTATTGGGGAAAAAGGAGCCATCATCATCAAATTTATGGATGCGGTGGCACATGCGATCATGAAGATCACCAGCTATGTGATGCAGCTGGCTCCACTAGCTGTTTTCGGGGCGATAACGGTGGTTGTGGCAAAAGAGGGCCTGGGTATCATTTCCGCCTATGCCACTTTTATCGGTGAGTTTTACCTCGGACTATTACTATTGTGGTTATTGATGATCGGCGGCGCATACGCCGTATTGAAGCAAAGGACGTTTCATTTATTAAATAATACGCAAGACGCTATTCTGGTGGCATTCAGCACCTCAACCAGTGAAGCCGCTTTACCCCGTGCTATGGTTGAACTGGAGCGATTTGGCTGCGATAACAAGATCGTAAGTTTTGTGTTGCCACTCGGTTATTCCTTTAACCTGGTAGGTTCTATGATATATCTTACCTTTGCGCTGCTGTTTTTGGCACAGGCTTATGGCATCCATCCTTCGCTGGCGCACCAGTTTTCGATGTTGATGGTATTAATGCTGATGAGCAAGGGAGTGGCTGGTGTGCCCCGGGCTGCATTGGTAGTGCTGGCAGGTGCCGTAGGTATGTTTAATATACCCGAAGCTGGCCTGGCTTTGCTACTCGGTATCGATCCTTTGTTGGATATGGGTAGATCGGCTACCAATGTGATGGGGAATGTTTTGGCTACAGCGGTAGTCAGTAAATGGGAAAATGCTTTGCAAGATTAATTGATACAATATGAATAAGACCTCAAAAAAAATATTTATGATCGCCAGTGTGGTCGTACCTTTTTTGATCTATTGCGTGGTATACTATTCGCATGTGTTCAAAAATGCACCTTACCGGTTTGATGAATTTCAATATTTCACTTTTGCTTATGGTCCCGGTGATAGCCTGGTCAACAAATACGATTCGCGCACAGGCGATTACCAGTTTGTTACCGTGCAGAATAAAGTGGTTAAAATGAATGTCCATCTGCCCAAAGAGGAGTTGTTATACCTGCACCAGAAAGCTGCTGAACTGGGCTTTTGGGACTGGCCTTCAGAAATTGTCGGTGATACCAGTCAGACCCGGGGAGGGGAAAGGGCACCGCGTTTTGTAACCGAATTTGTATACAAACGCAAAGCTAAAAAAGTAGTTTTTGATGAGTCGTATTATGGTGACGACAGATTGAAAGGTGCCAACCGGCAAATGATCAAAGAAATAGAATTGGTGCTGAAAAAAGAAACGGAACAATCGAAATAAATTTTCTGTTGTTGTTTGCGAATGAAATACCTATATTTGCACCTCGAAATTTAAAAACAAATTAATAAATAACCATGTACGCAATAGTAAGTATAGCAGGACAGCAATTTAAAGTTGCTAAAGACCAGCAGATCTTTGTGCACCGTTTACAAGGAGATGAGGGCGCTAGTATTGAATTTGACAATGTGTTATTAGCAGAAAACGAAGGTACCTTCAAATTGGGTAAAGATTTGAAAGGCGCCAAAGTATCGGCTAAGATACTGTCTCATTTAAAAGGTGATAAAGTGATCGTCTTCAAAAAGAAAAGAAGAAAAGGTTACGAAAAGAAAAATGGCCACCGCCAGCAATTTACCAAGATCGAGATCACTGGTATCAGTTTATAATTAAAGTTTTAACAGGTCTCGTATTTCCGGGGCTATAAAAAATACAGAAAATGGCACACAAAAAAGGGGCCGGTAGTTCCAGAAACGGTCGCGAATCACATAGCAAGCGTTTAGGTATCAAGATATTTGGTGGGCAGCCCGCAATTGCAGGTAACATCATCGTTCGTCAGCGTGGTACCCGCCACAATCCTGGCCTGAACGTAGGCATCGGTAAAGATCATACATTATTTGCTTTGACTGATGGTTTAGTAACTTTCAAAAAGAAAGCTGACAACCGTTCATACGTATCGGTATTGCCTCCGCAGCCCGAAGTAGTAGTTGTTGAAGCTCCTAAAGCTAAACCAGCTGCTAAAGCTGCTCCAAAAGCAGTAGAAGCTCCGGTAGCTGAAGTAGTAGCTGAGCCAGTTGCTGAAGTTGCAGCTGCTCCGGTTGCTGAAGCACCAGCTGTTGAAGAAGCTCCGAAAGCTAAGAAAGCCGCTGCTCCGAAAGCAAAGAAAGCTGACAAAGAAGAAGGCGCTGCTGAGTAAGCAGATATCCAAAATATTGATAAGAAGCCTGTATTGAAAGATACGGGCTTTTTTTTGTTGGGGGGTGGCCAAGGGTGGTTGGTGCTCGTGGGATGAATTATTGAAAAGACTATGTCATCGAACGAGCAGAAAGAGTGTGTGAAATGGCGCGAGGAGAAAACTACGCATTTTGTCTGAACCTTGATTTGACAGTCCCGATAGCTATCGGGATAGGGATTGCCCTGATGTTTAAACATAAATTGTCATTGCGAAGAGCTGTGCTGACGGCGCGCGGTGGCGATGAAGCAATCGCAAGAAGATTGGAATCCAGTTTGGTTATATACGGAAAGCTCAACGGTAAGACGGGCCTTAGGCATACCTTGCGATTGCCACGGCGCCCTTTTCGCACAAAACCCATGCTGGCACCTCGCATTGACATAGTAGTTTAGAACTTAATTGGGCTCCTGCTAATCTAAAAATCCGGCAAATCAGGGTTCAGACAGAAAGCAATGTTCTGGCAAGAATGCCCTTTTATTTCCTATTCAATTACCACCTTCTTAAAATAAAACACCTCCGGATCGAAAACCGGCAGTGTTTTACTCTCAATGGTCACACCTTTGCTGTTGGCCAGGATATGTTTAATGCCGCTGTCAGTTACAACATCCATTGGAAGTGGGATGCCGATGTTTGTTAATTGAATTAAATATTTATTGCCCGGCTTAGCCTGCACGTGTATTTCCAGTTTCGCTGTCGTTCTTAAATACAGATCAAACAGTGGTTTCAGGTTCCGGCCAGATTCTTTAGTGAAAAACTGCTCAACATCATCGGTATTGACCAGGTTGTCGTAGGTATACTGGGGACTTGTAACGAATTTCTTCAATGCAGGGAAAAACAGGCTGTCGCCCACCACATAGCGCAGCGTATGCATAAAGAAAGCCCCTTTTGAATAGATGTCGTTGATGTAAGCCGCTTCCTCATCCATATCGGGATGCTGCACTACCGGCAATTGGTTTTGAATCCCGAAAATACTCTGCTGAAATATCTCGTTATAGGCCGCTTCGCCTTCAAATTCGCGGGTATATAGTGCGTCTCCGAAAGAACAAATACCTTCATGGATCCAATAATCGGCCCAGTCTTTAGCGGTAACTTTATTGCCCCACCATTCATGCCCGAATTCGTGGTGCATCAGCCAATCGTAATCCTCACCACCGATCTTTGCATACCTGAATTTATTGCCATAGGCCACCATCGTCTGGTGTTCCATGCCCAAATGCGGCGTTTCTACCATTGCCATCTTCTCTTTGGCAAAAGGATATTCGCCAAAATATTTTTCCTGCTCGTGGATCGTTTTTTCAAAAACATCCAGAAAATGCTCGGCTTTATCGGCGTGCTCCTTTAATACATAGAATTGTACGGTAGTTTTTGTGCCGTTGACAGTGATAAATGGGCGACTGAATACCTGGTAATCGCCAACATTAAAAAGGATGCTGTAATTATTGATGGTATAATTGGTTTTCCAGTGAAAAGTTGCGGTTTCGCCATGTTTTTTAATGCTTTGCAGTAAGCCGGGGCCGGCAACAACAAGGCCTTTGGGTACTGTAATGATCAGGTCGACACCTTCATTGGGTTCGTCGGAAGGGTGGTCCTTGCATGGGAAATAGAGCTTTCCTCCCGCACCTTCGGCTGTAATGGCCATCCACTGGTGACCGGTTGAATCTTTAGTCCAGGTAAAGCCGTCATCCCATGGCGGGCGGCGGGCAACGTGCGGCTTGCCACCATAAAATACCTTTACGCTGGCGCGACCTTCGGGCAGGTCTTTATCTAAAAGTATAGTGATCAGTTTATCGCTAAAGTCGAATGCTTGCTTTTTGCCATTCACCAAAATGTTTTTGATTTTGTAATCATCCATCAGGTCGAATAACAAAACCCGGGTTGGTTTAGAAAGTATGAAATCAATAGTTGTAGACCCTTCAATGGCATGCTGGTTAAAATCAATACCCAATTGAATGGTATAATGCCTGATATCCATAATGGCCTGCTCGGGTTTGAGTTTGCCGCCGGAGGTGAGGACAGAATCCTTGGTTTGGGCAGATAGTTTTATTGTTGCTAAAACCAATACAAATGCAAAAACTTTACTAGAAAATGCCATATAATTATTTTGAAATCTGAAATTTAATAGGGACGGCAAAATTTACTCTCACAGCTTTCCCATCCTTAATTCCCGGACTCCATTTGGGGCTGCAGCTAAAACACGGATAGCTTCCTGATCTATTTCTGGTGAAACGCCTTTGATGACTTTGACATTGGTTAGACTCCCATCCGTTTCAACTATAAATCCAAGCAGCACCGTGCCTTGTTTTTTTCTTCAATGGCTTTTGCCGGATATCGGATATTGTGCCTTAGGTATAGCGAAAAGCCCTCAATACCGCCTCCTGGCATTGGCACCTGCTCAACCGAACTCAGGATCTTTGATGTGTCGCCAACCATAGGTTGATCAATCCTGATCAGAGTAGTTCCGTCAGGATCTTTGAGTTTTGTGGGGGGTGACTGCTGGGCCTTTACAATTATTGCAACCAGAACAAACATCAAAATTAATAAGGCTTTCTTCATAACCTAAATATACTAATTCTCGCGCACCATCAAGCTATCGGCGAAATCGCGCAATACCTGTTTGGCATTTTCGGGCAAATTAACAGCATCCAGCGAATCAAATGCTTTTTTAACATAAGTATGCATGGCTTCCCAGGCAAATCGACGGATATTAAGCTGATCGTAAATGGCAGTTACCGCATCAACCTTTTCTTTAGGCGGAAAATCTGTACCGGATAACCAGTCATTTAATTCTTTCAAAGTTCCGGCATCGGCCAGCTCGAGTGCTTTAATGAGCAGGAAGGTCTTTTTGTTAGAAAGAATATCGCCGCCAACCTGTTTGCCGAATTTATCAGGGTCGCCATAAACATCCAGAATATCATCCTGTAACTGGAATGCTACGCCCAAATGCTCGCCAAAAGATTGCAATAACAAGGCGTCCCTGTTATCTGCACCACCGATAAGGGCACCGATCTTTAAAGCGCTACCCAATACTACAGCAGTCTTTAAGCGGATCATATTGATGTATTCATCAATATGCACATCATCGCGTCGCTCAAAATCCATATCAAACTGTTGCCCCTCGCACACACCAACCGCCGTCTCATTGAAGATCTGCATGATAGGGCGCAGCAAATGATCATCCACATGCATCATTAGTTTATAGCCTTCAACCAGCATCACATCACCCGAGAGTATCGCCACATTGGTATTCCACTTTTCGTGAACGGTTACCTTGCCACGCCGTAAGGGTGCATTGTCCATGATGTCATCATGCATCAGCGTAAAATTGTGAAACACTTCAATAGCCAGCGCGGGCGAAATAGCTTTGCGTATCTCGCCGCCGAACAGATCACATGCCATCAATACCAATGCCGGCCTGATACGTTTACCGCCAAGCGCCAGGATATATTTTATAGGTTCGTAAAGGTCGGCCGGAAAAAGCGGGAATTCGAGTTTGTTTACTTCATCGTTTATCAGTTCCTGCAGATCGTTCAATCGCGTCATGTGGCTTATTCTCTTATTTATTGAGCGGTCAAAGATAAATCAACTTATATCATTTATTCAACCTTATGTGGGTTGATTGGTTGATTGGGTTGATTGGGTGAGTTGATTGGGTTTAATAAGTTGATTACGTTGAATTATACTTATTCAAACCAATCAACTCACTCTAACTTATTCAACACAATCAACTCACCCTAACTTATTCAACCAAATCAACTCTGAACCAGCGTAAAATCAATTTGTTTCTTTGTCAGATCTACGTTTTTAACCTTGATACTAACCTCATCACCCAGCTGATATACTTTTTTCTTTCTTTGGCCGATAATAGCATAGTTTTTTTCGTCGAGCGTGTAAAAGTCGTCCGAGATATCGCGCAGGCGTATCATGCCTTCGCATTTATTTTCAATGATCTCTACGTACATACCCCATTCTGTAACACCCGAAATAATACCAGTGTATACTGTGCCTACCTGGTCCTGCAGGAATTCGGCCTGCTTGTATTTGATCGAAGCTCGTTCGGCATCGGCAGCTTTTTTCTCTTTTTGCGAGCAATGTTCACAAAGCTTTTCGTAGAACGCTGCGTTTGCAGATTGTCCATGGTTTAAATAATGGAACAACAGCCGGTGAACCATCACATCCGGGTAACGGCGAATGGGTGAGGTAAAATGGGTATAATGGTCAAATGCCAGGCCATAGTGACTGGTTGTTTTTGTCGTATAAATAGCCTTCGCCATGGAGCGGATGGCCAGGTGGGTCAATACATTTTGTTCTTTTTTGCCTTCCACATCTTCCATCAAAAAATTGAGGGATTTTGCAATTTCCTTATCCGATTTGGTATTGATCTTGTAACCAAACCGGGCCGCAAATTGCGCGAAATTGGCCAGAGCATCGGGTTTTGGAGAATCGTGCACCCGGTAAACAAAGGTGTATTTGCTTTTTCCCTTGCCCATTTTGTCGACAAATTCCGCAACTTTCCTATTGGCAAGCAGCATAAAGTCCTCGATCAGTTTGTGTGCATCTTTGCGTTCTTTTACATAAACGCCTATAGGGCGACCACGTTCATCGAGGTTAAATTTAACTTCGGTGGTCTCAAAGCTGATGGCTCCGTTCTTAAATTTACGATCGCGAAGCTTATAGGCCAATACGTTCAATTGGTGTATCTCTTTTGAAAGTTCCTCCGATTTTTTTTCGATGATTTCCTGTACTTCTTCGTAAGTAAATCGCCTGTCGGAATGGATCACCGTTTTCCCAAACCATTCATTGACGATATTAGCCTCTGCGTTTAATTCAAAAACAGCAGAAAAGCAAAGCTTATCTTCTTTAGGCCGGAGAGAACACAGACCGTTAGACAGCCTTTCAGGTAGCATAGGAATAACGCGATCGACCAGGTAAACAGATGTAGCCCGGTCCAACGCTTCTTTGTCCAGGGCTGAATCAGGCTGGATATAGTGCGAAACGTCGGCTATGTGTACACCTACTTCAAAATTGCCATTCTCGAGGTATTTGAATGATATCGCATCGTCAAAATCTTTGGCATCAAAAGGGTCTATCGTAAAGGTTAGTGTATCGCGGAAATCACGTCGTTTGGCAATTTCCTGTGGCGTAATAGCGTCGGGTATCTCTTCCGATTCGGCTTCAACTTCTGCCGGGAAGGCCAGGGGGAAGCCATATTCGGCAAGTATGGCATTCATTTCGGTGTCGTTCTCGCCTTGTACCCCCAATACATTTTTAATTCGTCCGATCGGGTTTTTGGCACCGGCTGGCCAGTCGGTTATCTCAGCAACCGCTTTTATCCCGTTGCGCGCACCATTCAGATCGCCCAGCGGGATAAAGATATCATGCTGCATCTTGCGGTCGTCTGGAATAAAAAATGCAAACCTTTCCGAGACTTTCACGATACCGGTAAACTCCAGTTTGGCACGCTTAATGATCTCTATTACTTCGCCTTCCTGCCTGGCACCTTTGCTTTTGGCATATACATAAACTTTTACGCGGTCGCCGTTCAGCGCATTTCGCAGCTTACGCGGGGCGACATAAATATCAGTTTCATCTTCATCATCCGTTACAATAAAGGCGGAACCATCATTGGTCATATCCACCACGCCTTCAATAAAGGTTTTTAGTTCGAGCAACTGGAATTTGCCGGGCGCTATTTCTTTAAGTATGCTCTTCTTTGCCTCTTCTTTCAGAATTTCAAGAATGATACCGCGCGATTCATCGTCATTGATATTTAACCGTCCTGATACCTGTTTATAATTGAGGGGCTGATTATTATTTTGTTCGAAAACATCCAGTACCAGACGGGTGAGTACCAGTTTGATGGATGAGGAGTTGTTTTTCTTAGACATTGGGAAGATTTGCTGCAGGATGGGCGGAAAGTTGATATGGGTAGAATGAAAATTATTCGATAATGAAATGATCGTATCTCGAATTTAATAACGCAGTTTCGATTTCGTTGAGTTTAACTTTGATTAGATCGATCTTTTCTAAAATGTCAGTATAACGATTCGTTTTTGTGTTGATATTTAGAATAGAAATTTTCATTTCATTCATATTTTGCTGATAATACATGTTTTTATCATTAGTAAGCAAAACATTAAAACCATTTGTTTGCATTAGTTTGATCAGTTCACCATTTTTCTTTCCCATCCATTCCATATCTCTTACTGTCACAACTTCATGGTAAGAATTGAGGAAACGAAATTTTAATTTGGTTGGCAATTGCTCATCTATTAATACTTTCATGAATTTGGGTATCAATAAACAGCTTTTCAGAAAGTTTTAAGACGGCGAGACATGATTCTTTGGGGATATAATCAAAATCACTTAAAAATTCGTACAATGAATCTCCGGCTTCGAGATAATCAAATAGATTTTTTACCGGAACTCTTGTACCCTTAAAGACAGGTGTCCCATTCAAAATTTCCTTATCAACACTTATTACATCTGCAGCCTTCATAGTATTCAAATATAAGATTTTTGCAGTAACAAATTTTAAGCGCCTTCAGCTTTTCGGTATCGAATCGATCAATTTTTTAGTGTATTCATTTTTAGGATGAAAATAGATATCATCCGGGTCGCCGGTTTCAACGATCTCGCCTTTGTTCATGACCATCACCCGGTCCGAGATGTGTTTGATCACCGAAAGGTCGTGCGAGATAAAGATATAGGTCAACTTAAATTCCTGCTGTAATTCCCTTAAAAGATTGAGCACCTGCGCCTGCACCGAAACATCGAGTGCGGAGACCGACTCATCGCAAATAATAAATTTGGGTTGCAATGCCAATGCCCTGGCTATCACAATACGCTGTCTTTGTCCGCCTGAGAACTCGTGAGGGTAACGGTTAAAATATTCTGGCGGCAGATTTACGCGCTCCAATAATTCAAGTACCCGTTGTTTGCGTTTGGTATTGTTTTCGTAAAGCTGATGCACCTGCAAGGGTTCCATAAGCGAATCTCCAACGGTAAGCCGCGGATTTAAGGAGGAGTAGGGGTCCTGGAAAATGATCTGGATATCTCGCCGCATTTCGCGCATATCCTTTTTGCCCAGCTTGCGCAGATTGGTATTATCAAAATTTACACCGCCGGAAGTTGGTTCAATCAGTCTTAAAATACTCCGGCCCAAGGTCGACTTACCGCAACCCGACTCACCTACAAGGCCCAGAGTTTCGCCCGGAAACACATCAAAACTTACCCGGTTTACAGCTTTAACAAAGTCTTTCTTTTTCCCGAATAATCCGCCACCGGTAGGGAACCAGGTACAAAGTTCGTTGATCTGTAACAAGGCTTGTTGCTGGTATAAGCTTTTACGATGGGCGGCTATCTCGCCGGGTTGGTATGCATTTTGAGAACGAATGTTTTCGATGGTATTGCTGGTTTGGTGCTTGTTATTTAAAAAATCGGCGACAACCGGCAAGCGTTTTAAATGGTAGTTTGGCGAAGGCCGGCAGGCCAGTAAACCCCGTGTATAGGAATGTTGGGGGGTAGTAAAAATAGCTTCAGCCCTTGCCTTTTCAACAATTTCGCCCTTATACATCACGATCACCTGGTCGGCAATTTCATGTATCACACCCAGATCATGCGAAATAAACACAAGGCTCATGTTTCGTTCGGCTTTCAGGCGATGCAATAGTTCGATAATGGTTTTTTGTACGGTTACATCCAGGGAGGTAGTTGGCTCGTCAGCAATTAATATCTCCGGGTCGCATGACAAAGCCATAGCGATCATGATGCGCTGTTTCTGGCCTCCCGATAATTCGTGCGGGTAACTGTCAAAAATGGCTTCAGGCCTTGGCAATTGTACTTCGTTGAAAAGTTTGATCGCCCGTTGTTTTGCTTCTGTACTGTCGACACGAAGGTGCAAACGAATTGCCTCAGTTACCTGGTTGCCGCAGGTCAGCACCGGGTTGAGCGAGGTCATGGGTTCCTGGAAGATCATCGCTATGCGGTTACCCCGCAAATGACGCATTTGATCTTCAGGAAGATTCAAAATGTTAATGCCGTTTAACAGGATCTCGCCACTTACCAGAGTGTTTTCGGCGGGGTGTAATCGCATTATGGCCAGCGAAGTAACCGATTTGCCTGAGCCGGATTCACCGACGATGCCCAATGACTCACCTTTTGCCAGTGTAAACGAACTGTTGTTTACTGCTTCTACCAGTCCGTTTGGCGTTTTAAAACTTACCTTTAAATTTTTTACCTCCAGCATTTTCAACCTACCACCGTTATGTTTTCATCAGGAATCAGTTCTTCGCCGCGATATCTTCTTAATAACTGTGCCGTGGCAATTACGTCTTTCTGGCAATAATTTGCGATCCGTTCAAGGTTATTTTCTTCCCAATAAACCTGGCGGACCATGCTGCCATCAATATCGTCTTTTGGTGTGGGTATATCAAAAATTGTCGTCAGCAGGCTCAGCGAAGTGTAACTTTTATAATCTCCGAATTTCCAAAGCTCCATCGTGTCAAGGTGACTGATCTCCCATGGCTTTTTACCTGCTATTTCGAGTTGCGAGGGTATTTTTAGCCCATTGATCAACATACGGCGGCAGATATACGGAAAGTCAAATTCTTTGCCATTATGCGCACAAAGCACCAGGGATGCCGGTTGTGAATGCAGTAATTCAGCAAACTTAATCAGCAATTCCTTTTCCTTGTCCGAATAAAACGACTTTACACGTAATCCTGTCCCTCTACCTCTCGAGAATATTCCTACCGATATACAAATGATCTTACCGAACTCTGCCCAAATTCCGGCACGTCCATAGAACTCTTCTGCTGTTTCTTCCTTCCGGGCGTGCAGGGTTTTTTGGTCCCACAGTTTTTTAATTTGCCCGGGCGCATCCTCAAAGTTTCGGTACTGAGGTACAGTCTCAATATCCAACACCATAATATTATTCAGTTCGTATTGTTCGAGCATGGCAATTTAAATTAGAAGACAAGATACTAAAAACGCTGCAATGCCGGTGCACTATAAATTTCGGGTCGTTTTTATTTGGCAGTGATATCAAAATTTACCTCGGTAGTGTTCCCGTTGGCATCTACCAGTGTCAACTTATGATGGCCTTCTGAAGGGTTTAAAGCAATTTGGTGAAAGTCGGTTGTTTCCCCCACATATTGGTCATCCAGATGCCAGAATATTTTGATGCCAGCTTGCCGGTGTGCAGCATTACAAACCATACGCCCACGTTTCCCATCCACCTCTAAGGGGACATAGACCCTTGCGCCTTCTTTTGGGTAAATGATCTCCATCGGGCTGCTTTTTGCGGCCAGGGCGCAGTCGGCCCTGAATGGTGGCAAAACATGATACTGGTAATTTTTAGCCCTGTAATAGTACTCCATGGAGGGTGGTAATACAAACCAGTTTCTGGTGATCATGGCCGATGGGCTCATACAATCGTCGGTAACCTGCCATTTGCCAGTGGGATCTAAATGGACCTGCTGATGCCAGGGACAGACGGGTGCTTTAAGTCCGCTTTGTGGTACCCAAACCTGGTCCACATCATCGCAATAAATTCCGGCCCGGTAGCCGCTTTGGCGACATACCCTGATCTTTACCATATCATTCAACGGCATCCTGAACCATTCGCGAGACACGGGTAATAAACGAAAAACCTGGAACAGGATAGGTGCTGCAGTATTGATCCCGGTCAAGCCCGGCCTTCCTTCGCCATCCGTGTTGCCTACCCAAATTGCCACCACAAAGCGTGGTGTAATGCCAATGGCCCAGCCATCGCGAAAGCCAAAACTAGTGCCGGTTTTCCAGGCTATCCGTTGCGTTGAACTGAATTGCTGCCATAACATTTCTTCGCCAGGCCGCATTACTTCCTCCATCGCGTGAAAAGTAAAATAGATGGATGCCGCGTCAAAAAGGCCGTTTTTTTCAAGATGATGCTCCTTCGGACGCTGATAGCTATAAATTGGGCTGTGGTAATCGGCCGTATCGTATTTTCCTTGATAGGCACCGTTATAATGGTTCAATATTCTGGCCATATCAGCATATGCCCCTGCCAGTTCCCAAAGGGTGTTTTCGCCGCCACCCAGAATAAGGGAAAGTCCATAATGATCTGCTGGCTTGTTTAAGGTGGTCATGCCAACCTCATGCAGCAAATCGTAAAAACGTTCAAATTTATACTGTTGCAACATTTTAACCGCCGGAACATTCAATGATCGCGAAAGTGCCCGGGACGCTGGTACCGCTCCATCATAAACCAGGTCGAAATTTTTTGGGTGAAAACTTAATATCTGTGTAGGCACATCCGGTACCAAACTATTCGGTAACAGCAGACCGTCATGCAACATGGAAGCATAAAGCAAGGGTTTAAGCGTACTACCCGGGCTCCTCGGTGCATTTACAACATCCACATCACTCTGCATCGTCGTGTCCTCGGGGTGCGAAATATTGCCCGCATAGGCCAGTGTAGCGCCACTTTCCACATCGATGACAACTGCTGCAATATTGTTGATATCGTTACCTTTTAATACCTCATGGTTTCGTTCTAAAATTTCATTCACCTGTTTCTGGAGCGAAGCATGGATGGTTGTTTTGATACGTGTCAAACTATCCGGATTATTAGCGTGATCGGTTTTGAAGCGTTGCAGCAGGTGAGGGGCTAACTGCGGCAGCGCAACCGGCTGATCTGGTATTGGTTCGAGTTTTGCGAGGGATGCAGTTGAAGCATCGATGGTTCCCTGTTCCTTTAGTTTATCCAAAAGCAAATTTCGCTTCCTGAGTAACAATTGTTTGTTTTTCCCGGGATGAACAAGGGATGGCGAATTGGGTAATACCGCCATTGCCGCCATTTCGCCCCAGGACAGTTTGTCGGGACTGCGACCAAAATATCGCCATGACGCTGCATCAAGCCCAACTACATTCGAACCAAAGGGTGCATTACTGGAATACATGGCCAATATCTCCTTTTTACTGTACCTAAGTTCGAGACGCATCGCCTTGAATATCTCGGTAAACTTATGCCAATAGGTCCGCTTGTCTTTTGTTGAAAGCCTGATCACCTGCATGGTTAGAGTACTGCCGCCGCTAACCACATGCCTTCCGCCAATATTTTGTTTGATAGCACGCCCAAGCGCAATGATATCTACACCGGGGTGATGTTCGAAGCGCTTATCCTCAAATGCCAGAATGCACTGCTTAAATTTGATAGGAACAGCGGTATCGTAGGGAAAGCGCCATTGTCCGTCGCTGGCGATGGACGCACCGAGCAATTGCCCCTGGTCGTCATCGATCACATAGCTGGTGGGGTAGGTGAACAGCGTTTTTGGCAGGCAAAACCAAAACCACAACAGGCTGCCGGCCAAAAAAGTAAGTATTATGATTACTTTTGGCTTTTTGAGAGCGATTTTTATACGGTTTAGCCTATGCTGCATCACATGAAATTAAAGAAGTTGTCGATCATCATCCCTGCATATAACGAAGGTAATACCATTCACCTGATCCTGGATAAAATTAAAAAGGTCGACCTGATCGGGCATATTAGCAAAGAGATCATTATTGTTAACGATTGTTCTACTGACCATACCGAAAAAGCCATTACCGAATACCAAATAGCTAACCCCGACCTTAATATTCGCTATTTCAAACACGAGGTCAACAAAGGAAAAGGTGCCGCCCTGCACACCGGTATCGCGCAGGCAACCGGCGAGTACCTCATCATCCAGGATGCCGATCTTGAATATGATCCCGCCGAATACAACGACCTGCTAAAACCCGTTTGCAAAGGTTTTGCCGACGTGGTCTACGGTTCACGCTTTATGGGCAATAATCCTCATCGTATCCTATTTTTTTGGCATACCATCGGCAACCGTTGCCTTACCTTTCTCTCTAACATGTTCTCCAACCTCAACCTGACGGATATGGAAACCTGTTACAAACTTTTTGACACAAAGATCATCCAGTCGATCAAACTTAAAGAACAGCGTTTTGGCTTCGAACCGGAAATTACCCAAAAAATCGCCCGCGTCTCCGGCATCCGTATCTACGAAGTTGGCATTTCCTACTACGGCCGCACCTACGAAGACGGCAAGAAGATAGGATGGAAAGACGGTGTAAGGGCCATTTATTGTATATTAAAGTACGGTCTTTTTGGTTTGTGATTGGTGATTGGTTAATTAGTGATCGAATAACTATTCACTAATCACAAGTTAACTAATCACCAATCACCAACCACTACCTCACCACCTCCACCCATTTTCCTTTCTGTACGGCATTGATCGAATGGTTGTACATAGCTTCGCTGGATACAGCCGGCAGGAAATATTTACCGGTATAGGCCGCGTTAAGTGTGACATAGAACGTTACTTCTTTGTTTTCTGCCACGCTGAAATAGGTATTGACCCGATCGTCCCGGATATCACGGTAATCGGATGGTGATGAACTCATCGCCTCGGTCGTATCGTTCATCCGGGTGTTGATGATCTCCCATCCCGAAGGAAATATCTGCGTTAGTGCCATATTATCATAGCGGCCGCGCTTGCCCGGGTTTTTAATGTTTACCTGTGCTACAAAATCGGTGCCTTGCTTTAGCTTTGTTACGTCAATCGGGTGACCGGTCAGTGTGAAATAACCCACTCGCATTTCAAGTATATCCGGATTGCTGATCGATTGTACATCCTGCCCGGTAGCTGGCTGTCCACGTTGTATCAATCTAATGTATAGGCGATTATTACCAACATCTTTAAGTGTTATTTTCCCTCCACCAACTGCAAGATCTGATTGCCAGATATAGGTTTTTGAATCGACAGCAGATGAATTATAATTGAATTGCATCTTCGAAGCCGTATGATTTACCCCGCAATATTCAGCTATAGCCACCAGAGAATAGGCCGTGGTTTGGGTACTATACCA
>CAIPDP010000003.1 GCA_903863845.1 uncultured Mucilaginibacter sp.
AGGCAAGGCTATAGGGGTAGCGGAGTGGCGTGGGCATGGTTAATTTGTTTTTTCGAAAATAGTTATTAAAAGTAAGCTTCCAATGAATAACAAATCTGCTACCCAATAACTTTACAACATTCCAACATTTCAACCTTCCAACTCTACACCAAATCCTTAATTTTGTAAAAAATCTTAGCTATGGATGCCGGAGCTATTAAAGCACTGCAAGGACGTTACTGCAATTCATTAACCGAATACTCTCGTTTTGTGACCCGCCAGGTTCATATTGGCGACGTGCCACTTGGCGGTAATAACCCCATCCGCATCCAAAGCATGACCACCACCGATACCATGGATACCATTGGCACCGTGGAGCAGTCGATCCGCATGATCGAGGCTGGCTGTGAGTATGTACGGATAACTGCGCCCAGCATCAAAGAGGCCCAGAACCTGGCTGAGATAAAAAGGCAATTACGTAGTCGCGGTTACACAACACCTTTGGTGGCAGATATCCATTTTACGCCCAATGCTGCCGAAGTGGCGGCTCGTATTGTAGAAAAAGTGCGTGTTAACCCCGGCAATTACGCTGATAAAAAGAAATTCGATCAACTGTCTTATACCGATGCCGAATACCAGGCCGAGCTGGAGCGCATCTACCAGAAATTTTCGCCACTGGTGAAAGTATGCAAAGAGTATGGTACCGCCATGCGCATCGGCACCAACCATGGTTCATTGAGCGACCGTATCATGAGCCGCTATGGCGATACCCCACAGGGAATGGTGGAGTCGGCGATGGAGTTCATGCGCATTTGCGAAATGCTGAATTATCACGAACTGGTTATCTCAATGAAATCCAGCAACACGCAAGTCATGGTACAAGCCTACCGCTTACTGGTAGAAACCATGGTGGCCGAAGGTATGAATTATCCCCTGCACCTTGGCGTAACTGAAGCAGGCGACGGCGAAGATGGCCGTATCAAATCTGCCGTGGGTATCGGCACTTTGCTCGAAGATGGCCTCGGTGATACCGTACGCGTATCCCTAACTGAAGAACCCGAAGCGGAAGCGCCTGTAGCTATTGCGCTGGTGCAACGCTATGTAGAAAGGGCGCAAGGCGAAAGGTTAAAGGCGAAAGGCGAACATGCTGGAAATGAAAATCACCTTTCGCCTTTAGCCTTTAACCTTTCTCCTACGCACGACCCTTATTCTTATAAGAAGCGCGAAACCCACGAGGCCAACGCCTTCATAGGCGGTCATATGGTGCCGCGGGTGGTGGTTGATCTGTCGCATGCCAACTTGAAGGACCCCGCTGCGCTGAATGATGCCGGTTATATTTATGCACCATTGCTGGATAAATACAGCATGGGTGAACAATCGGTCGATTTTGTTTATCTGGCAGATCAGTTACCTTCTTTTAATTTGCCGGGTAATTTGAAACAACTATACAACTATGCTACCTGGCAAAAACTTGTAGATAAAACCAATTGCCACCCAGTATTTAACCTGGAAGAGTATATTGGCGATGTTGACCGTTCGTCAGCATTAAACCTGGTGAAAATAAAAAATGCCGACCTCCTTTCCGATGCTTTTGGTTTGATCCCGATGGACAAAAGCCTGGTTTTTGTTTTGGAAACCGACGAGTTTCACGGCATGGCCGACCAGCGCGCATTCTTTTTTCAACTGGAAGAAATGGGCTTGGATTTGCCGGTTATTATACGAAGATCATACCAATTTCAGACTCAGGACTCAGGGCTCAAGACTCAGGGCTTACAACTTCACGCTTCCACCGACCTCGGCGCCCTCCTTATCGACGGCTTTGGCGATGGTATCTGGATCGATGCACCGGGTGTTGAAACCAAAGTGATCACTTCCACGGCCTTTGGAATCTTACAGGCCACCCGCTCGCGCATATCCAAGACCGAATATATATCCTGCCCAAGTTGCGGTCGCACGCTGTTTGATCTGATGGTAACTACACAAATGATACGCAGCCGAACCAGCCACCTCAAAGGTTTGAAAATAGGTATCATGGGCTGCATCGTCAACGGTCCCGGTGAAATGGCTGATGCTGATTATGGCTATGTCGGTTCCGGTACTGATAAAGTGACGCTCTATCGCGGTAAAGAAGCGGTGAAGAAAAACATCAATTCATTAAATGCGTTGGATGAACTCATCAATATTATCCGGGAAGATGGGAATTGGATTGAGCCGGAGTAGTCGATAGTCCATAGTCGATAGTCCATAGTCGATAGCAC
>CAIPDP010000004.1 GCA_903863845.1 uncultured Mucilaginibacter sp.
CTGAACCAAAACGGACATTTTGTTGATGTCACTCAAAAATCGGGCATTTACAGCAGCGCATTGGGATATGGTCTTGGAGTAGCAGTAGGCGATCTGAACAATGATGGCTGGGACGATATTTACGTAGGTAACGACTTCCACGAGAACGATTATTACTATATCAATAAACACGACGGTACATTTACGGAATCGGGGGCAAAGCATTTCAATCATTACAGCCGCTTTAGCATGGGTAATGATATGGCCGATTTTAACAACGATGGTCAGCTGGACATCGTTACTGCCGACATGCTTCCCGGCGATGAGAAAATATTGAAAACTTACATGGGCGATGAGTCCTATGACCAGTACCAATACAAAATTGTGAATGGCGGGTTTCAGTACCAGTACTCGCGCAACTGTTTGCAAAAGAACCTGGGCAATGGCGAAGCCTTTGCAGATGTTGCCATGATGGATGGGGTTTATAATACCGATTGGAGCTGGAGCCCATTGATGGCCGATTTTGACAACGACGGGATCAAGGACCTATTTATTGCCAACGGTATCAAACGCAGGCCGACAGATATGGACTATATCGCCTTTATATCCGACCTGAGTGTACAAAGCGCATTGTCGCAGGGGCACCAGGCCGACTATACAGCGATCAACAAAATGCCGACCGGCGAGGCGCATAGCTATATTTTTAAGGGTACCAAAAGCGAGAAGTTTGTAGACAAAAGCGCACTTTGGGGCTTGCAGGAGGCCATGATATCTAACGGCGCAGCCTACGCCGACCTGAATAATGATGGTAACCTCGACCTGGTGACCAATAACATGAATCACCCGGCATGTATCTATAAAAATATAGGTAAGAGCAGCCATTATCTTTCGCTAAAGTTTACGGGCCGGCAGGATAACCGGTTTGGTATTGGCACAAAAGCCTACGTTTTTAAGGGTAAGCAGCTGCAGTACGAACAATTGATGCTGACCCGGGGCTTCCAATCGTCGGTGGAGCCTAAATTGCATTTTGGCCTTGGCAACGATCAAATGGTAGACAGTGTGCTGATCGTTTGGCCCAACCAATCATACCAGGTATTGAAAAATGTAAAAGCAAACCAGGTATTGCAGGTTGATGAAAATAATGCTGCGGGCCATTTTGTTTACACGAAGTATTTCCCGCCTGCTAAGCCGGCCTTTGAAGAAATTAGTAATAAAGTGGGTGTCGATTGGTCCCACAAGGAAAATAACTTTGTCGATTTTAACCAGCAGCCCCTGATACCGCACATGCTGTCATCAGAAGGCCCAAGAATTGCCGTTGCCGATATCAACCACGATGGCCTGGATGATTTTTATGTCTGCGGTGCCAAAGGACAGCCCGGTGCGTTATTTATTCAAAAAGCCGACGGAACCTTTACGCAGTCGACCCAACCGGATTTTGTTATTGATGCTGCAGCCGAAGATGTTGATGCCGTTTTTGTCGATGTAAATAACGACGGTTTCCCCGATCTGTATGTGGTGAGTGGTGGCAGCGAATTGCGCGACGGTGCCCCGGAACTGGCCGACCGCTTATACCTGAACGATGGTAAAGGACATTTTAAAAAGTCGGCTGACCTGCCTAAAATTCTGACCAACAAATCGGCGGTTGCGGTTGCTGATGTAAATCATGACGGGTATCCGGATCTGTTTGTTTCCGGTGCACCGGCTGGGTATGGTTTTGGACAGGTCCCTGAATCTTATTTGTTGATGAATGATGGGCATGGCCATTTTACCAAAGCCACATTAACGGAAGAATTGAAACACGCCGGTATGATCCGCTCCGCTGCATTTGCCGACCTGGATAATGACGGCTGGCCCGACCTGGTAGTAGCAGGCGAATGGATGCCTGTTAAAATATTTATGAATAAGCATGGCAGACTGGTAGAGTCGCATCCGGGCGAAATGGACAAACTCAGCGGTTGGTGGCAACGTATTCAGTTAGCAGACGTGGACGGTGACGGCAGGATCGATATAATTGCCGGCAATTATGGCTGGAACTCGAAACTGAAGCCAACAGATAGTGATCCTGTAAAATTGTACATAGCCGACATCGATAAAAATGGCACCGTTGACCCCTTGCTAACCTACAGCATCGATCAAAAAGAATATACCTTTTTAGGCAAAGGCGATATTGAAAAACAGGTGCCATTGCTCAAAAAAAAGTTTTTGTATTACCATGATTTTGCAGGTAAAACGGTCAGCGAAATTTTCGGAGACTCATTGAAGGATATAAAACCATTGGTGGCTAATTCATTTACTTCGGGTGTTTTTTTCAACAAGGGTAAGGGTGAATTTCAGTTCAAAGCTTTCCCGTCGACGGCACAAACTGCGCCTCTTTTCGGATTTGCAATGTTAAACGGAACACAAAAAGGAATACTGGCCGGAGGCAATTTCAGTGGCGTATTACCTTATGAAGGCCGATACGATGCGGATTATGGGAATCTACTCGTAGTAAACAAAAATCGCGATTTTAGTGAGCTGTCTCCTGTTGCATCGGGCTTCCTGCTGCGTGGTGAAGTGAGGGATATTAAAATAATTAAGACTGCCCGCGGCTCCATTTATGCCGTGGCTTTCAATAATAACAAGTTGAGGTTTTTCAAACAAACTAATAATTGAAAATGAATAAGTTACGGATATTCGCTTTTGCAATGTTGCTTGCCGCATATGGCACAGCTATGGCACAGGATGCCTGGGTGATCAAAGCCGGGAAAATTGATCCGGTCAATTATTACGGGATCACGGTTGCTAACGGTATGATCGGGATCGTCTCCTCTCCCGAGCCATTTAAAGTGAAGAATGTGGTACTTGCCGGCGCTTACGACCTTTACGGTCGTGGTCGTGTTAGTAATTTCCTGAACAGTTTTAACCTACTGAACAGTTACCTCGAGATCAATGGCCAACGAATCAGCGCCGCTAATATCAGCAACTTTAAACAGGAACTGGACATGCAGCATGCGGCTTTCACCACCAGTTTTGATTATGGCGATGAGGCTACTGTAAAATATACCTATTACTCCCTGCGCCAGTTGCCCTTTACGGTGCTGATGGATATATCGATCACCGCCAAAAAGGCTGTCAGTATAACCGCTGCCAGCGTAATGGAAGCACCAGATGCGCTGAAAGATGTGCAGAATTATTATAACGAGATAGACCGTCCGCATGTAACCATTAGTTTGCTGACCTCTACAGCAAAAAGCCCGACCGGGAAACTGCAATTATGTGCTTCCAACACGTTTTTGTTTGATGAGCCGCATGGCCAGGAACCACGGGTGATACACGAGATGTGGGATAATAACATGCACCTGATGAAATTCAGCAAGCAGATGGCAGCAGGGCAAACCTACCGTTACGCCGTAGCGGGTTCGTCCATTACTTCCGCGCATGATGCCGATCCATTGAACCAGGCTGAGCGCCTGACGATGTTCGCTAAGCTGGAAGGTCGCGACCGTTTGATCCGGTTCCACTCACAGGCATGGGACGACCTTTGGAAAAGTGATATCCGCATTGAAGGCGACCCTCAGGCCCAGCAGGATGTGCACAGTATGCTGTACCATTTGTATTCTTTCTCGCGTGCGGGGACCGCTTACTCGCCTTCGCCAATGGGGCTTTCAGGTTTGGGTTATAATGGTCACGTTTTTTGGGATGCTGATTTGTGGATGTTTCCGGCCGTTTTGGTTTTGCATCCCGAGATCGCAAAATCGATGGTTGAATACCGATTTCAGCGTCTGGCCATGGCTAAACAAAATGCCTTTGCACATGGGTATAAAGGTGCCATGTTCCCATGGGAGAGTGCCGACAGCGGGGTAGAGGAAACACCCGTTTGGGCATTAAGCGGTCCGTTTGAGCACCATATTACGGCCGACGTAGCCCTTGCAGCATGGAAATATTACAGCGTGACCCAGGATAAACAATGGTTGTTGGAAAAAGGCTGGCCATTGCTATCAGCCACAGCTGATTTTTGGGCCAGCAGGGTTGAACGTAACGCACCGGGACATTACGATATTAAAGATGTAGTTGCTGCCGACGAATGGGCCGAGAACGTAGATAACAATGCCTTTACGAATGCGGCTGCTAAAGCCAACCTGCAGTTTGCAACGGAAGCTGCTAAAATACTTGGATTGAAAGCCGACGCCGACTGGCAGGTAGTTGCGGATAATATCCCGATCCTGAGTTTTCCGGATGGGGTAACACGCGAATTTGCTACTTATAATGGCGAGGGTATCAAACAGGCAGATGTAAATTTGCTGGCTTATCCCTTAAAAACGATCACTGACCCTGCGCAGGTAAAAAAAGACCTGGAATACTACGAAACACGCGTGCCAAATGCTGGTACTCCGGCTATGACACAGGCGGTATTTGCGCTGTTATACGCCCGTATCGGCGATGGTCAAAAAGCCTATCACTTTTTTAAAGATGCTTATGAACCGAATCTGAATCCGCCATTCAGGGTCATCGCAGAAACCAAGGGGGGTACCAACCCTTATTTTGCAACCGGTGCCGGTGGTATCATTCAGAGTTTGCTGATGGGATTTGGAGGACTGGATATCACTGATAACGGTATCCAGCAGATCAAAAGCACCTTGCCACCTAATTGGAAATCATTGACCATTACCGGGGTAGGCCCCGATAAAAAAACATACGTTGTTAAAAAGTAAATTTTATGAAACGCTTATTATTAATTTCCGCTTTAGCTTTATTGGTTTTTTCATCCTGTAAAAAGCCAGATTATCAGCAAATATTTCACGATCCGAAACTTTTCAGTCGCACAGTATTTGAACTGAATGATGTGATCATGGGTAATAACTTTTCGCCGCCGGTAGGCTCGCGTAATTATGCCTATGCGTCAATAGCGGCTTATGAAGTGATAGCGGCCGGCGATGGAGCCCACTACAAATCACTGGCAGGGCAGTTGAATGGCCTGACCAATGTGGCCCAACCTGAAAAAGGTAGAGAAATAGACTATGATTACGCATCAATAATAGCTTTTTGTAAAGTAGGGGAAGCTGTAACTTTCCCCGAGGGCAGTATGAAGTACCTTACAGACAGTTTGCACCAGTTGGCAATAGCCCATGGTATGCCTTCAGATATGCTCGAAAATTCTGAAACCTATGCAAAGGCTGTTGCAAAATCCATCATTGGCTGGAGTAAGAAGGATCATTACCTGCAAACGCGCAGTATGTCGAAATTTGCGATCAAAGATTCAATTGGCAGATGGGTACCTACACCGCCAGGATATTTTGAAGCCGTGGAGCCGCACTGGAGCGAGATCAGAACAATGGTGATGCACGACGCCAAAGAATATATCGTAACGCCGCCACCAGCGTTCAACGTCACCGATAAAAATAGTACTTACTATAAAGAGGTAATGCTTTCAAAGCATCGGATCGATAGTTTAACGCCTGAACAGATCCATATTGCCGATTTTTGGGACGATAACCCGCAAAAAATGAATGTATCAGGGCACGTGATGTTTATTACCAAAAAATTCTCGCCCCCGGGCCACTGGTTAAGTGTAGTAGGCATTGGAGCTGAAAAGGTAAACGCCGATTTTGGCACTACCGTTTGCGCCTATGCCAAAACATCAATTGCTTTATTTGATGGCTTCATTGAATGCTGGGCGGCTAAATATAAATACAAAGGAGTTCGCCCGGAAACGGTGATCGATAAGTATTTCGACCCTAATTGGCGCCCGCACCTGCAAACGCCGCCTTTCCCGGAATATACCTGCGGACATTGTACGATATCAGCTGCCGCTGCTGAAGCACTAACCAGCGTTTTGGGCGATCATGTTGCATTTACCGACACTACTGAATTGCAGTTTGGAATCAAAAATCGTTCATTTAAATCATTTATTGATGCTGCTAATGAAACAGCGATGTCCAGATTTTACGGTGGGATACATTTTCACAACTCATGTTTGGTATCCCATGATTTTGGAAAAATACTTGGCGACTCTGTCGTTAAAAAGCTGGTGATGAAAAAATAAGCTTGATTGGACATTTTTTTTAAAATAGTATATATATTTTTTTGAGGGTGGTTTATTGTAAATAATTAATAATCAATACATTGAAGTAAAAAACTGCATTTTTTGATTATATTTTTTTTAAAAAAGGCTGATAGCTCTTCCGTAGCTAATACACCGAATTAAAATAATTGTAATTTTATCTTACACTCAGTTACTCAATAATTTGTGTGTATGTAAAATTGGTTTAGTTACAAAAGGTAGTCAGCGATTGACTACCTTTCCTTTTTTATATTAAGTTCGAAAGCGGATGATGAAACCATTTTTATTGATCGTTGGTACACTGTTTACCCTCAATTTTTGTAGCGATCCCGGAACAGTGATCCCTGTACAAAATAGCAAAGCCGCTGATACAAGTGATATATGGACCTTTAAGCCTTTTGTTAAGCTGGATAATGTAAACCCTGTACTTACGCCAGGTACCGGTAGATTTGTTGATCCTATCCGTAAAACCCCAATTTACTGGGAAGCAAAAGATGTTTTTAACCCCGCAATAGTTACCCGTAACGGCAAAGTTTATATGCTGTACCGGGCCCAGGATAAAGTAGGAAAACCCGCAGGTACTTCTCGTATCGGTTTGGCTGTAAGTACGGATGCGGTCCATTTTAAACGAATGCCTGCACCTGTTTTTTATCCGGATAATGATGCCTTTAAACCAGAAGAATGGGAAGGGGGCTGCGAGGACCCGCGCGTAGTTTCCGATAGCAAAGGAACCTACTACATGACCTATACTGCATACGACGGTACCACGGCGCGACTATTTATCGCTACTTCACCTGATCTTTTACACTGGAAAAAATACGGCAGTGTATTTACCAGAGCCTATCATGGGAAATACGCAAAAAAATGGTCCAAATCTGGTTCAATCGTTTCTAAATATGTCAATGGTCAGGCTATCGCCACCAAAATAAACGGTAAATATTGGATGTACTGGGGCGATGCGCAGATATGGAGCGCCACTTCTGATGATCTGATCAACTGGACTCCGGTTGAAATGAAAGCAGGAGAACGACCACCGGTAAAATTACGCGACCAGGCGCTTACCGTGCCTGATCTGAAAGTAGTGATACCGACACGCAGCGGCAAATTCGACAGCGACCTGGTTGAATCGGGGCCACCGGCGATACTGACAGACAAAGGAATTCTGTTGATCTATAACAGTAAAAATCTACCCAAAACAGGCGATCCATCCTTGCCTGATGGTACCTATGCTGCCGGGGAAGTGCTGTTTGATAAAAATGACCCCACCCGGATAGTGCACCGCACCAACCATTATTTCATAAAACCCGAAAAACCCTACGAGATCACCGGGCAGGTTAACCAGGTTTGTTTCCTTGAAGGGCTTACACAATTTAAAGGTTCATGGTATTTGTATTATGGTACCGCCGATTCAAAGATTGCGGTAGCTAAAAGTGCCGGCTTAAAGTAAGTGTAGCTTTTACTTTTAAATCAGCGGAAAAATATATCTTTAGTTTTATAAACTTAACATATGTTTCGCCGCTTATTGATGATGTCGTTTGGCATTTTTGCCAGCACCTTGCTTTTTGCACAACAGCCAAAGCACCTCAATCGTTCCAATTCCAAAGCAATTATTGCACCGGTTGGCGTTATGAAGAATATCCCTGATTCAGCATTGCTTGAAATTGTACAAAGGCAAACTTTTCGTTATTTCTGGGATTTTGGTCATCCGGTAAGTGGTCTGGCCCGCGAACGCGATAATACCGTTCATGCGCAATACTATTGGGACTATATCAACGAAGCGGATGATGTACCCAATTTCAGCAAGGGTACTTTCGGGCCCGAGGCCTGTGCAATTGGCGGGACTGGCTTCGGAATCTTATCAACCATTGTAGCTGTAAATCGCGGATGGATAGGGCGCGATACGGCCATTAAACGTTTGAACAAGATCGTCGATTTTCTGGCTAAGGCCGATTGCTATCACGGCATTTACCCCCATTTTATGAATGGAGTTACCGGTAAAACCATCCCCTTCGGACGTCTTGACGACGGTGCCGACCTGGTTGAAACCTCGTACCTGATGATGGGACTGCTAACAGCGCGTCAATATTTCAACAAAGACACTCCGATAGAAAAATACTTCCGCAACCGTGTTAATGAGATGTGGCAGGATGCCGACTGGAATTGGCACAGCAAAGGCGGCAATGAACATTTGTACTGGCACTGGAGCCCAACCAACGATTTTGATATGAACTTTCCTGTGTTTGGCTATGATGAAGCGCTGATCACCTATATCGTTGCTGCATCGTCTGTATCGCACCCCATATCAAAAGAATTGTACCTGAACTCCTGGGTTAAAAGTCCGGGTTGGAAAAATGGCAATACCTATTATGGCATCAATTTGCCACTGGGCAAATATGAAGGCGGGGGGCCATTGTTCTTTGAACAATATACCTATATGGGTATCGACCCGAATGGATTAAAAGACGACCAGGGGATCGATTATTTCGAACAAGTAAAAAATCATACGCTGATCAATAGGGCCTATTGCATTGCCAACCCAAAGAAATATAAAGGCTACGGTGAGAATTGCTGGGGACTTACAGCGGGCGACAGTTTTAAAGGATATGTTGCCCATTGCCCGGATGACGACCGCGGCGTGATACAACCTACAGCGGCACTTTCATCTTTTCCCTATACACCCGAATATTCCATGAAGGCATTGAAGCATTTTTATTTTGACCTGGGCGGTAAAATATGGGGGACCTATGGTTTTGCTGATGGCTTCAGCGAAACGCATAACTGGTACGGCAAAACTCACCTGGCGATTGATGAGGGACCGATCGTGGTGATGATCGAAAACTATCGCACCGGCCTGATCTGGAAACTATTCATGAATTGCCCGGAGATCAAAAGCGGCTTAAAGAACCTGGGATTTACCAGCAGGTATAATTGAGGGTAGCTTAGGCCGGCTGCTGTATCTGTACTAAACCAAAGGTTGAATTGCCTTTTAACAAAAGTACTTTTTCGGTACTGCGGGTTTGGTATACGTTATTCCGAAAGTCTTCCACTGTTGCCATGAACTGCGAAAAATCAGCATCGATATGCCAATCGGCCGGAACAGTGATCACCAGTTCGCCAAATACCTGGGTAATATCCAGTACTGCAATGCCATTGATATCAGCGCAGCTAAGGTCGATTTCGGTGCTGCCAAAAATATTATTGATCAATCCGCCCTTAAAATCTTTGGAAAAGATGCTTCTCTTTAAGCCGCCAAAAACTACGCGGGTTTCCAGGTAATCATCAGCGTTAGGGATCACAGTCGGAGGTACATTCATGGCCGTCAAGTTTTAATGTTGAACAAAAATAAGTTCGGCATCATCCCCAAAAAAGTTAAATGTTGTTAAATAGGGTATGCTGTCGGTAAACGGAGGGATTGTGTCGGTAAATGATTTATGGCCGTGTATTTGATAATTTATCAATATTGGTATCTTAGATAGATGAAGAAATATAACTTGCTGGTGGTGTTATTTTTCGCGGGCTTGATTTTATCTGCGTTTAAACCGCACGACTATTTTACATGGATACTGGAAGTGTTTCCGGCAATCATAGGTTTCCTGGTGTTGGTCTTTACGTTTAAGACCTTCAGATTTACCTACCTAACCTATTTTTTTATCCTCCTGCATTGCTTTATCCTTTTTATTGGCGGACATTATACCTATGCCCTCGTGCCAGCATTTGATTGGGTAAAGGAAGTATTTCATCAAAGTCGGAATAATTACGATAAGGTGGGACATTTCTTTCAAGGCTTTGTACCAGGTATGATCGCAAGGGAACTGTTTATCAGGAAAGAGGTGATCAACAAAAAAGGTTGGCTGCCTTTCCTTGTTGTTTGTGTTTGTGGAACGATCAGCCTGTTGTATGAGTTATTGGAATGGCTGGTTTCCGTTAGTTCCGGCAGTGCAGGTGATTCGTTCCTGGGCACACAGGGCGATATTTGGGATACACAATCGGATATGCTATTTGCTATTATAGGCGCGATTAGTATGATCCTGGTAATGTCTAAATGGCAAAATAATGCGATCAGAAAAATAAAGGCTTAACCAGGCTTTAAATAAATCGTCTTTTCCACACTCTAAAACCCGCTGTTTAATCTTTAATTAAGTAAAAGGCAGGCTTTTACAGGTATAGCCCGGGTAGGCTGTTGATAATTTCCACAAACAATTTCATTAAATGTTACCGAATTTGGTGAAAGGGATTTTACAATAAAACCGCTAATGCCTGAACAACTAAGTAAATCGCTTGCCGACTTGCAAAAGGAAGCCGCTGAGATTCATTTAAAAATACGCAGGTTATTGCTAAACAGCTACAGCTTTGACGACGGCATAGCCAACCAACTCACCAAAATTGCCACCGTTGTCGATCTTCGCAAAAAGCTTGTGCTTATCGAAAAAGAGATCAGGTTACGTTCTGACCAATAGTTTTTTTACGAGAATTATTGCGAGATTTAAGCTTTGAACATGTACAAAGCCATCATTCTATTTTTACTGACATTATTTGGATCTGGTACTTATTGCTATAGCCAGAACAATCAAGTGTGGACTAATAGATCCTGCGCCGTTGTATTGACCTACGACGATGCGATCGATATCGACCTCGATAACGTTATACCTGCATTGGATTCGTTGAACCTGAAAGGGACCTTTTACCTCATCGGCTCATCGCCGGTGATCGACCTGCGTATGTCTGAGTGGCGGGCCGCTGCAAAGCGTGGGCATGAGTTGGGTAACCATGCCATGTTTCACCCCTGTGATGGCAGTCTGCCGGGTCGCAATTGGGTGCCGGCTGTGCATGATCTGAGTAAATATACTGTTGAACGCGCAGTAAGCGAGATCAGGGCAACCAATACGCTTTTGAAGGCTATTGACGGAAAAGATGAACGCACTTTCGCCTATCCCTGCGGCGACCTGAAGATCGGCGACCAATACTTTTATGACCAATTGAAAAATAACTTTGCAGGGGCCCGTGGCACTCAGGAGGGGTTACAAACTATTGATCAGGTAGACCTGAGTAATATCCGCTGTTATCCCATTAGCGGTCAACCGGCGTCCTATATGATCGACCTGGTAAAAAAGGCACAACAAACCCATACACTGCTGGTATTTCTTTTTCATGGTGTAGGTGGCGGACATAATATCAACGAAAGTCGCGGCGCCCATGCCGAACTACTGCGCTATTTAAAAGATAATGAGCAAGGTATTTGGATAGCTACGATGGTTGATGTAGCGAAGCGGATCAGAGAATTTCAGGGAAAATAGCAGTCGGGTTTTATTTCAAAAGAAAAACTGTTATTTCGCAGAGCGAACCGGGCTTAAGCCGGGGGCAACGACAAAGTAAACGCCGGGAGGTGGGTGGCGGGTTGGTTTTATACCGATAACTCAAGCCAAAAGGCATAACTTACGATTGATACGACGCCACCAGACCTGTGCTGGCGCCACGCAAAGACAATTTTATCATCCTTTCCCATACTTCATCAACACCGCTCCCGATTTAAATGTTATCGTATCCATCAATTTCAATTGCAATTTTTCTTGCAGATTCGCGTCTTCAAACAAACGCCTGCCCCCGCCTACAATTACGGGATGAATGATAAAATGATATTCGTCGATTAGTCCGAAGGAGGCCAGCTGCGAAGTCAGGTTGATGCCGCCGGTTAAAATATTTTTGCCGGATTGCTGTTTCAACTTTAATACCTCTTCTTCCAAATTATCCTTTATGATGATGGTTTTCTCATCTTCTGCATGATCAAGGTTTTTAGAAAATACTACAATTTTACTGACCGCTATATAGGCCTGTGCATATTCGTAAACAACCCCTTCACTTGTGGTGGGATTGTTTGCAATATTGGGCCAGTAAGGCACCATCAATTGGTAGGTATTGCGCCCGTAAAGAAAGGTATCCGCTTGCTTTGTCAATTGTATAAAATAGGCAAGTAATTCCTCGTCGGGTCGGAAATGGATATGCTCGCAGTAGCCATCCAGGCTCGTGTTGATGGCAAAGATCAATTTTCTCATAGCGCTAATATTGGTTATTGGGCGATTGCTATGTTAAAATTAAAGAATAAAATAAACTCAGCAGGAATAAAAATTTAAAACAAAGACAGGAAATGCTTACCTGCTTAAACTAATCTTCCTGCCAAACTCACCTCCTGGTGTGAGGTAAAGTGGCGATGCAATGGTAAGTGAATGAACGCTCAGTTTCCTGATATGACTTGTTGCTGGTACATCGTTAATTTCAATGCCAAATGGTACGATGGCTATCGTTGTATCAGATAATATGGTATAGCTTAAAGTATCAAAAACTGAGCCTTCTTTGGTGTAGATATAACCGTTGGTCCGGATATCAAAATAATCACCTGCTTGTCCCTGATAATTTACCGGATGATTGGTGAGTCCAACCCCCGTAAAGGTTGAGTCGGTAAGTATCTGCCATTTTGCGATGAGCCCGGGCAATGCAACTACGTTATTGTTAGTTTTATTAACTAACTGTCCGGTTGTACTGTTGCTCTCTTTTTTGCAGGCTATAACGGATAGCATTAAACCAGCGACAATGAATATTGAAAGTGTTTTCATCTTTTGCAATAGAGTTGATTAATACACTATTACGCTTTAAAATGATGCTATGAAACAGCAAACAGCAATTGCGCTAACTAAAATTAAACAAAATTATAGAATCCCATTCGAGCTTAAATACCCGGTAAATCGTAAATATTTGGCTAAAGCCTTTTTAGATAGTTTTTTAACCGTCACATAAATGTCACGGCAATAGGAATGTTAGCTATAAAACATTGGCGTTGGCATCAGCCTGAAGAAAAATTAAAGGTACACGGGCTTCAGCCAAAATGGAAGCTATTATCCGGCGGCGTAGCGGTTGGAAAAAGCATTGCCGTTGGGCTCAGCCAACGGAATGATAGTAGGGAACAATGGTATTAGCCAAAATCGAAACTATTATCCGCCGGCTAAACGAATGCAAAAAACCATTGCCGTTGGCTTCAGCCAACGTAATAATTGAAGGGAACAAGGGCTTCAGCCGAAATTGAAGCTATTATCCACCAGCCAAGCGATTGGAATAGAGCATTGCCGTTGGCTTCTGCCAACGGAATAATAGTAGGGAACAATGGTATTAGCCAAAATCGAAACTATTATCCGCTGGCTAAACGAATGCAAAAAACCATTGCCGTTGGCTTTAGCCAACGGAATAATTGAAGGGAACAAGGGCTTTAGCCAAAATCGAAACTATTTTTCACCCGCGAAGTGATTGGGATAGAGCATTGTCGTTAGCTTCAACCAACGGAATAGTTAAAGGGAACAAGGGCTTAAGCCAAAATCGAAGCTATTATCCGGCGGCCTAGCGGTTGGAAAAAGCATTGCCGTTGGCTTTAGCCAACCAAATAATTGAACAGAATATTTGCTTTAGCAAAAAAAATGCTCTTTCATTTCGGGCAATGGACAATTTGTATTACGAGTTTTAATAGCTTTAGAGCTTTGAATTACGGGCGATACTGATCTTATCTATTAATTCCCCTTTATAAAGTGCTGTGCAATAGAAAGACTCCTGAACAAACGGCTGTTCTTGAATTTGTTTTTGCGACTGCGATTCAAAATGTCTTTCAGTATTTCTAAAACATCGATCGTATAATCGCCCTTATTGATCATGACACAATCGGCTTGTGCAGCGTGGGTTACATCCGTAATCTCGCTTCGGGTGGCAATACCTTCGGTTTGCATATTTTCCAATACCTGTGTAGCCCATATCACCGGTGTATGAGCTGCCTCACAAATCCAGAGGATCTCTTCCTGTATTTCGCTCATCCGCTCAAAGCCGATTTCTATGGCCATATCGCCACGGGCAACCATTACGCCGGTAGGCCCGAAACTAAGCCCTTGCAGGATGATGCCCGGCAATTCGTCAACAGCTTTCCGTGTTTCAATTTTGGCTATGATAGCGAAGCCCGGTTTGTTTAATTGAGTAAGTTCCGTCTGCAATTCAGCCATATCCGCGGCGCTGTTCACAAACGAATAACCAACCATGTCTGCATGTTTGGCAATAAATGGCAAACATTGTTTATCATATTCAGTAATAGAAGCAATTTTATAGCTTGTTTCCGGGAAATTGATTCCTTTATCGTTTTTAATCACCGGTTTTTTCGTTGCGATGCGGGCTATTCTTAGTCGCGCAATTTTTTCATCAACCTGCAGAACCACAGCTTCAAATAACCCGTCATCAAAAAATACCCTTTGCCCCGGTTCAAGATTTTCGACAATACCGGTTTGGGTACATAAGATCAGATTTTTCGATTTCTTATGATCCGCTTCCGGATCAGCTAGCCAAATCTTGTCGCCCTCTTCTACCTTGAGTTTTATGGGTTGATTCTTATGGTCTACAATATGCGTACGGATCTTGGGTCCGGCAAGGTCCATATACAATTTGCAGGGCAGGCCTGTTTTCTTTTTAGCCTGGTCCAGATTGCTGATCATAGCCGTCCAGGTGTCGGGGTTATCGTGCGCACAATTGATACGGGCCAGTCGCATACCATTTTCGAGCAGGGCACAAAGCAGATCAAGATCGTCCGCAAAATTGGTATCGAAAGTAACCATTACCGGGATAACATTTTCGGTACTCTTTACACCCAGTAATACCTCGATATTGCGTTGCAAATATTTCAAACCATTTTCAGGATTTACTTCGCATTTTTCACCAGGTTTTGCGCCTAACCACTCCATAACGTGGATCAGTTGCGATTTGATATGCCCTTCGCTGCTTGATAGAGATGACAAGCCAGAACGGTGAAGCTGCAATTGCAAGGTTTCGATATCTGTGGCACGGAGTGAGAGGTAGTCGACCAGGTTAATGGCGCTGTTGCGGTAATCTTCTTTAACTTTTTCTATCACCGGTTGATGCGTAGCTTCAGCATGCAGCATACCATCATGTAGTTTATGGAGTTCGTGTAATAATTTTTCTTTGTGTGCCATTATCCTGTTGTGGTTATCCCTGTCGGGCAATTGGTATTCTGTGTCAGTAAAAAGCCTCCGGTGAATCCGAAGGCTTTATCGATCTGTAATTCTGGTTTTATTCGTTGGTCATGATCACTTTAAGCGCTTTTTCTTGGGCCGCATTGCCAAAAGTTTCATAAGCGTCCATCACCTGATCAAGCCTGAAATGGTGGGTGATCAGTTGGTTAGGGTTCAGTTTTTCGGATTGAACGGTTTTGAGCAACATCGGTGTGGTTACCGTATCTACCAGCCTTGTAGTGATGGTAATGTTTTGAGCCCATAAGGTTTCGAGGTGCAGGGTTGCACTTTTGCCATGTACCCCAATATTGGCTACTGTTCCACCGGGACCAATGATAGCGGTACACAACTCGAAAGTTTGCGGAATACCCACAGCTTCAATAGCCGTATCAACTCCGCGGCCATTAGTAAGTGCTTTTATCCTTTCGGGCACATTCTCCCATGAGTTATTGATCAGCTGGGTTGCACCAAAGCTTTTGGCCACATCGAGCCTGTTTTGGTCAGGGTCAATCATAATGATCTCTGCAGGTGAGTAGAACTGTGCAGTAAGCAGTGCGGCCAATCCAATTGGACCCGATCCTACGATAGCAACTACATCACCAGGTTTTACACGGCCGTTCAGAACGCCGCATTCAAAGCCGGTTGGTAGAATATCGCTCAGCATCACCAGAGCCTCTTCGTCGGCACCGGCTGGAATATGGTACAGGCTATTGTCGGCATGTGGTATACGTACGTATTCGGCCTGTGTGCCATCGATCAGGTGACCCAGAATCCAACCGCCATCTTCGCAATGGGAGTACATGCCCTTTTTGCAATAATCGCATTTGCCGCATGATGTAATGCAGGAAATGAGCACATGGTCGCCTTTTTTGAAATTAGTAACGCCGGAACCTATTTCTTCAATGATACCCACCCCTTCGTGCCCGATGATGCGGCCGTCGGTAACTTCAGGAACATCGCCTTTCATAATGTGCAGGTCGGTGCCACAGATAGTCGTTTTTAATATCTTAACTATCGCATCAGTTGCTTTGATGACGGCAGGAATCGGTTTTTCTTCCCAGGCTTTCTTGCCCGGACCATGATAAACCAATGCATGCATTGTTTTTGTGCTTTTGATAAGGGCGGTGTTAGCTTCGGGTGTCTCCATTAGTGTTTCCATGACGATGTGTTTTATTGTTTACAACAACTACAACACAAAATTGTAACAAGCCTTTCATTAAATAAATGACAGGCGTCATGGGTAGGTGTGATATGGATTAGGTTTGTTTGACGTGACTGTTCAATGACAAGGTTGAACGGCGGATCAACTCTGTTTTTGTCGATTCAAATCGGATAGTTACCGCATAACTAACCGGGTTAAAAGAAACTTCCTTGCTTAGATATGTTGACCAAATAAAATGGCTTATGAAATGCAATAACAGGATAAAAGATGCAATTTACCAGAGGGTGAGTACGATAATTATCGAAAATTAAGCTATCCTTTTAAAATTCTCTAAAACGAATATAATATTTATTTGTTAGTAAATAGACTATGATTAAATAGGCATTTAATAAAATGCAAAGTATAACAACTGGTTGTGATTTTACGGCGTATGCATTTTTTGTGGTTACACTTGCAAGCAAAATGGAAATAAAACCTTCGCTGATTTGGCGATCTGAAGAGTTGATTTTGTTTGTGATTTGATTTTATTTTATCTAACTTTATTAACCCCTCGTTAATCTCACCTGAATTTTTTAATCATTAATATGGTTATTAACCGAATTCCGACCGACGACCTTTTATTGCTCATTGACAGCGTGAGTGATTATGCTATTATCATGTTAGATGCCAATGGTGTGATCATCAGCTGGAATAAAGGCGCCCAAAATATCAAAGGGTATACTGCTGAAGAGGCGATCGGCGAGAATTATGCTATTTTTTACCTGCCGGAAGATATCAAAAACAATATTCCACAGAAGAATCTGCAAAAAGCAGCCAATAATGGTAGTTATACAATCACAGCACCAAGGGTAAAAAAGGATGGAACCTTGTTTTGGGGCTATATGGTTATTACGGCTCTGTACGATGACAAGGGAAAATTGCGGGGATTCGCCAAAATAACACAGGATAGAACAACTGAGAAGGAACTCAGAGACGAAATTGACAACCTGCATATTGAATTTGAAAAGAAGATACGAGCAAAATTAAAAGTTGCGCTGAAAGAGAATATCGACTATAAAAAGGCTTTGGATCAGTCGGCCATTGTTACCATAACAGACGCAAATGGTGCTATTACCCATGTGAATGATAATTTTTGCCGCATTTCTAAATTCACCCGCGCTGAGTTGATCGGACAGGACCACAGGATAGTTAGTTCGGGGTATCACGACAAAGCATTCATTAAAAACCTATGGAAAACCATCAGCAGTGGTGAAACCTGGAAAGGGGAGTTTAAGAACCGCGCTAAAGATGGCAGCTTTTATTGGGTAGATGCAACGATCATTCCTTTTGTTGACGAACAGCACAAACCTTATCAATACATCGCCATCCGGTCGGATATCACAGCCCGCAAAGAATCAGAAGAAAAAATGAAAGCAGCTAACGCTGATCTTTCACGCCAGAAAAGAGAGCTGGAGCTTTATAACGACCAGCTGGAGCAGTTTGCCTATGTGGCCTCACACGATTTACAGGAGCCGCTGCGAATGATCACCAGTTTCCTGACACAACTGGAGAGCAAATACAGCAATGTGCTGGATGAAAAAGGTAGACGATATATCAGCTTTGCCGTAGATGGCGCCAAGCGAATGCGTACCATCATCCTCGACCTTTTATATTATTATCAAATTGGCAAAACCGACGAGGATTTGGAAGAGGTTGATCTGAGGGAACTACTAAACGGGGTTGTATCGCTTTTTAAGCATGAAAACAGGGCGCAAATACGGTATAGCGATTTACCTTCGGTCCGCAGTCACAGGTCGCAGTTGAGGCAAGTGTTTCAAAATCTGATCGGTAATGCGATCAAATATAAAAAGGCTGATTCTACGCTGATACTGGATATTTCATTTAAAGATTTAGATGATCGTTACCAATTTGCTGTGCAGGATAATGGTATTGGTATAGCCGAAGAATACTTTGAAAAGATATTTTTAATATTTCAGCGATTACATAGCAGTACCGAGTACAGCGGTGCAGGAATTGGATTATCGATCACAAAAAAAATAATAGAAAACCTGGGTGGCAAAATTTGGCTGGAATCGGTGGTAGGTGAGGGGACAACTTTTTATTTTACGTTGCCTAAAATTAATTAGATCATATGAATGGAATAAATTTGTTACTAGTAGAAGATAACGAGGGGGATATTTTTGTTACCCTCGAAGCCTTTGAAGAAAGTAAGATCATCAGCAAAGTAGTTGTTAAAACTGACGGAGCTTTAGCTATCAACTATTTTAAAGAAACAAATCACGAAAGTGATTTACCTAACCTTGTATTGCTGGATATTAATTTGCCCAAAGTTTCGGGCCATGAAGTGCTAAAGTATTTGAAGCAGCACGACAATTTCAAGTCAATTCCGGTAATCATGTTTACCACTTCCTCATCTAAAGCCGATATCAAAAAAGCCTACCAGAACGACGTGAATTGCTTTATAACCAAGCCGATGGATTCTGGTGATTACCTTAGGGCATTAAGTAAGATAGAGGATTTTTGGTTAAATACCGCGAGTATACCAACCGGGTATAATTATTGAAATCAGACACCATTTGTACCCATAACAACTAAAAAGCCCCATACAATTAAGTACGAGGCTTTTATTGTGGTATCAGCTGGAATCGAACCAGCGACACAAGGATTTTCAGTCCTTTGCTCTACCAACTGAGCTATGATACCGGCTCTTTGTCCAAACGGACTCCCGTGGTAGGGGCTGCAAATGTAAGCCCTTTTTTTGTTTATGAAAAACTTTTTTCAAAAAAAGGTGTTTCATTGATCCTGATATCGGCGATTACAACTAAAATTCCAAATTTCAATGGCTTCGCACTCCTAATACTTGAGATACAATCCCGTGGTGCTATCTAAATTTATTCTGCTTGAATCGATTGTTGAGAAATGTCTCCAAATTCTCCAATAAAATTGACAAACTCGTAAAAAATGGCGTTTGAATTCCTGTAAAATTATGTTTTTCTGAAAAATTATTTTCAATTTCTTATAGTTATTTAGTTTTTTTTAGAAATTTTTACAAAACATCGCGATTATTTTATAAATAATTCATATTATCGCAGAGATTTGTATTTCTGTACAAATAACCAATTTAACCCAGTTTAATTAATTTATTTTTCTGCATTGAACTCATTTTATGAAAAAAATTGAAGCGATTATTCGCACTTCGAAATTTGAAGAGGTCAAAACTGCCCTGAAACAAGTGGGTATTGACTTTTTTTCCTATTGGGAATGTTCAGGAGTCGGGAACGAGCAGGTAACAGAACATCACAGTTACCGCGGAACCGTTTATGACACCCATTTTTTGTCCAGATTGTTTATTTCGATCGTCCTGAAAGATGAAAATCTCGAAAAAACTGTAGCCTGTATCGAAAAGGCGGCTTATACCGGCGAAATAGGGGATGGTATGATCTTCACTTACAATATTGAAGAGTCTATTCGTATCAGAACAGGCGAAAGAGGCAAGGCTTCGACTGCTGGTCCAAGCGACGAAAAAAAGTAATTATTAACCCAATCAATCAACTGACATGACGAAAAAGATACTTATATGCTTATTGATAGCATTTCTGAATATTTCATTGACCAATACCTACGCCCAAACTTCCAGAAAACCGGATCCTTCCGGCGTTAATACGGGCTCATCTGCCGATTTGGATACTGCGGCATTCAAAGTGGTAGATACTTTGACTAAAAAGAAAGATACAACTGTAGCTGCCTTAAATGGCTCGGTAAAAAAATTAGCCACAGCGGTTTCAAACGTGGCCAATGCCGATGGCAAGAATAAAGTGGCCATTAACCTGGTTTGGTTACTTATCGCTGGTTTCCTGGTATTCTTTATGCAGGCAGGCTTCGCTCTGGTAGAGACCGGTTTGACCAGAGCCAAAAACGTGGCGCATACCATGGCCATGAACTTATTTGTTTATCCGGCCGGCTGTCTCGGATTTTTTGTTTGCGGTTTTGCGCTGATGTTCGGTGGTGTAGGCGCATTGGGAACACTTGGCGGATTTGACGGGTTGAACCAGGAATTTGCCATTCATATCATGGGCCATGCTTTCGGGTTATGGGGGACTAAAGGATTTTTCATGAACGGCGTTTACGACGTAGGCGTTTTGGGATTCTTTGTATTCCAGGCGGTATTTATGGATGCTACAGCAACCATCCCTACCGGTGCAATGGCCGAACGCTGGAAATTTGCTTCCTTCGCTATTTCGGGTGCATTGATCGGGGGATTGATCTATCCATTGTATGGCAACTGGGTATGGGGCGGCGGCTGGTTATCGCAACTGGGCGTTAATTATGGCTTAGGCCATGGTCACCTTGATTTTGCAGGATCTTCTGTGGTACACTTGTCCGGCGGTGTGCTGGCCTTTGTAGGTGCCAGGATGATCGGTCCGCGTTTAGGTAAATACAATAAAGATAAATCGGCCAATGCTATCCCGGGTCACAATATCCCAATGGCAGTATTAGGGACATTGATATTGGCATTTGGATGGTTCGGATTCAATGCGGGTTCGACATTCGCCGGCACCGATTACCGGTTTGCGGTTGTTGCATTCAATACCATGATCGCTTCATGCGCAGGTACGCTGGCTTCAACCCTGTGGATATGGTATGTAAGAGGAAGCAAACCAGATGTAAGTATGATGTGTAATGGTTTGTTGGCCGGTTTGGTTGCTATTACCGCACCATGTGCTTATGTAACACCTGTTGGCGGATTGATCATCGGCCTTATTTCCGGTGTCATTGTAGTTGAGGTAACGCTGTTGATGGAGAAAAAATTCAGGATCGATGATCCGGTAGGTGCAGTTGCTGTTCACGGAGCTAACGGTGTTTGGGGCGTGCTTGCCTTGGGTTTATTCGCTGATGGCAACTACGGCGATGGTATCAATGGCGTAAAAGGAACCGTAACCGGCTTGTTCTATGGCGGCGGATGGGGCCAGTTTTTTGCTGAGGCGATCGGTGCCGCTACCAATATAATTTTCATTGGGGCTGCTGGTTGGTTAATGTTTAAACTGCTGGATAAACTGGTTGGCAACCGTGTTAAACCAGAAGTTGAAATGTATGGTTTAGATCTTCCGGAAATGGGTATCGATGGCTATTCAGGTATCCGTATGGATAAAAATGCTGAAACGCCATTGTCCAGATAATTATTGAAAATGCGGTAACTTAGCGTTACCGGTATGTACCTGAAAGGCCCCAATTCAATGGGGCCTTTTTTTTGTTTAGCGGATGATGGAATCGCTATTTTTATAAATCCGAACTTCTTTCAACTCTTCAATAAAAAATTAACTTTGACAAAAATTACTATGCACGCATAATGATCGGGCAGATTGTTTTTATACTCATACTTGCTGCTGCCGTTTGGCTTTTCAGCAAAAACGTCGGAAAAATAAGGCGTAATATCCTGCTTGGGCGAGATACAGATCGCTCTGATCATCCTGCCCTGCGCTGGAAAACCATGGCTAAGGTTGCCCTTGGGCAGAGCAAAATGGGAAAGCGACCATTTGCTGCGCTGATGCACCTGTTCATATATGTAGGCTTCGTGATCATCAATATCGAAGTGCTCGAAATTCTGATAGACGGCGTTTTCGCCACACACCGTATTTTTTCGAAACCACTTGGCGGGCTGTATGATCTGCTTATCGGTGGATTTGAGGTATTGGCGTTGTTAGTGCTGATAGCTTGTTTTGCCTTTCTTATCCGCAGAAATATCGGCCGATTGAAACGGTTCAGCGGCCTTGAAATGACCGCCTGGCCACGTTCGGATGCTAATTATATCCTGTTTATCGAAATTTTACTGATGTCGGCTTTCCTCACCATGAATGCCGCCGATCACCAATTGCAATTGCTGCAATTCGGGCATTATATCAAAGCCGGAAGTTTTCCGGTAAGTAATTTGATCGGTCCGCTATTGCCAGGAAATACCGCTTCACTGGAAGCGATCGAGCGGGGATGCTGGTGGTTCCACATTATCGGCATACTGGCCTTTTTGAATTATTTGCCCTATTCCAAGCATTTTCATATCCTGCTGGCATTTCCAAATACCTATTACTCAAACCTGAATCCAAAGGGGCAATTCAGCAATATGAATTCTGTTACCAACGAGGTTAAGGCCATGCTCGACCCATCATTCGTTCCACCACCTGCAGAAGCGGCCCGTTTTGGTGCAAAAGATGTGACCGATCTTACCTGGAAGAACCTGATGGAGGCCTACACCTGTACTGAATGTGGCCGCTGTACCTCCGTTTGTCCGGCGAATCAAACCGGTAAATTACTTTCGCCACGTAAGATCATGATGGATACCCGCGATCGAATTACGGAGATCGGTAAGAGTATCGATAAAAATGGCAAAGATTTTAAGGATGATAAAAGTCTGCTGGATAATTATATCAGTCGCGAAGAAATATGGGCCTGCACTACCTGTAATGCCTGTACCGATGCTTGCCCGGTAAATATCAACCCGTTGGAGATCATTGTCGAGTTGCGCCGATATGCCGTTATGGAAGAATCACAAGCTCCGGTCAGTTTAAATAACATGTTCGGCAATGTCGAGAACAATGGCGCTCCGTGGAAGTATGCCGCGGCGGATAGAATGAACTGGAGCAAAGAGGCTTGAGTCCATAGTCCATAATCCATGGTCGATAGTCCATGGATGAATAAAAAATTTTAACAGATCGGCTATGGACAATGGACTATCGACCATGGACCATCGCCCCAACCATGAACCATGAACAATGAACCAATAACTGTTCCCACCATGGCCGAAATGGCCGCACAAGGCAAAGAACCCGAAATACTTTTTTGGGTTGGCTGTGCCGGTAGTTTTGATGAGCGCGCGCAGCGTATCACGCGTGATATTTGTAAAATATTGCACCATGTGGGCATCGGCTTTGCCGTATTGGGAACCGAGGAAAGTTGTACAGGCGACCCCGCCAAACGTGCAGGTAATGAATTTCTGTTCCAGATGCAGGCATTGGTGAATATACAGGTGCTGGATGCCTATAATATCAAAAAGATAGTTACTGGC
>CAIPDP010000005.1 GCA_903863845.1 uncultured Mucilaginibacter sp.
CTACAACCATCCCGATAGCTATCGGGACAACTACTACAACCAATACAACTACTACAACCAATACAACCATCCCGATAACTATCGGGACAACTTATCACCAGGAATACGCCTGATCACTCATCCATTTCCCCTGCACTTTCAAAACTTTTTCAATCACATCGCGTACGGCACCTTTACCACCTGAATAGGGTGAAATATATTGACTGATGGCTTTGATCTCTTCTGCTGCATCGGCAGGGCATACGGCGAGGCCAGCCAGTTTCATAGCAGCCAGGTCGGTAATATCATCGCCCATATATAATACACTCGAGGGGCCCACATGCTTTGATTCGAGGTAGGATTTAAACCGTTCTGTTTTTAAATGTGCACCAATATAAACATCATTAATCCCCAGACTATTCAAACGATGAATGGCAATTTTCGACCTGCTTCCGGATATGGCGCAGACGTTGTAACCAATTTTAACAGCTAACTGCAATGCATATCCATCCTTAATATTAAATTGCCTGAACTGCTCACCCGATTCTGTAACATAAACCGAACCATCTGTCAGCACACCATCCACATCAAATATGAAGGTAGTTATATCCTTAAGTTTATTTAAAAAAGATTCCATATTTGGTCATTTGCTTCGCGGCATTGGGCATTTGTCATTGGGCATTTTAAATCCAAACTGATACCCAATACCTGATACCTAATACCTAATACCTAATACCTAATACCTAATATCCAATAACTACCTATTGATTATCCCTCCACTCATAAACCCATGCAGATTGTATCTGCTCCAGGTGTCCTTCGTTTGCGTCTTCACGTTTGCCGGTAAAGTTGGGCAAGCTAAGTATCCATTCCAGCAGGTCAGTAAAACGGATCCTGTAAATTTTCGATTCATCAAAATCATCACCAAACTTTTCGTAAAGCTCTATAGCAATGTCTTCGTAATCTTTCCAGTCGATGGGTAAGGCAAATTTGTTATCGCTCATTTTTATTGAAAGGTTGTCCCGATAGCTATCGGGCTGTTGTATTGTTAGTTGCTTTGCGCCAAAATTAATGACCCAGAAACCCTGTTTGATCGGGCAATGTTACTTCGATATCACCATCTATTACCACGCATTGACAGCCCAGTCGCGAATTAATTCGGGGACTTACAGCGCGGTCAATGAAATCCTCTTCTTTGTCTGATATCTCCTGGATATTATCCATTCCTTTATTCACATAAATATGACAGGTACTGCAACCGCACACACCACCACAATTATGCTGTAATTCGATACCATTTTCAAGGCATACATCGAGCACTGATTCACCCTCGGCTATCGGAAATTCAACCGGTTCGTGGCCGGCTTCCTCAAAGTTGATCTTTACTTTAAAAATGTCCATAGCAGCAAAAGTAGCAAAATTATGCACCTGCGTCGGTTCCCTTATTCATTTTGATAATCAACTGACTTAACAGCAAGTAAACCTGCTTTAAATCGGCATTTTCATCCAATAGTTGCAGGTGCGCGGCTATGGTGTTTACATCGTTGCGTATGGCAGGCCCGGTTTGTACCTGTTGTGGTAAATGCTCCTGTACTTTAGCAGCGGTTTCGGCGATGAGCGGTCGGAGCAAATTAAATTCCAGGCCGTGTTCAGTTAAAAGTGCTCCAGCCGCATAGTACAGGTAATTGGGGAAATTGCAGGCAAAAACTGCAGCAAGATGTAATATTTTACGTTTTTCAGAATCAACACGGCTGACGTTTTCTGAGACGGTCCAGGCCAGGTTCAAAAGCAGTTTTGTAATTGCTTCATTGGATCCTTCAATACAAAGCGGTACAGTTCTAAAGTTTACTTCTTTATTGGTACTAAAGGTTTGCAGGGGATAAAAAACGCCAGCTTTGGTAGTGAAAAGTTCTATAACTGCCAGAGAAGTTGCTCCGGAAGTATGAACGATCAATTTATCATAGCGTGCAAGTTGTTCAGCAATACCAGCTATGGCATCGTCTTTTACTGCAACAATAAACAGATCTGTTTCAATATTGATATCATCCAGACTACTGATCGGATGCGCTTTGATATGGTAGGCCAGTAAAGCCGCATGCTGGGCATCACGACTGTATACCTGCACTATCTGGTGCCCTGCGTTTTTAAAAGCTGCGCCTAAATGTGTGGCAACATTTCCTGAACCGATGAGGGTGATACGCATTGCAGCAAGATTTTGCGAAGAGTTTTTAATTCGTCATTAATTCTCGAATAATAAGATTTACGAAGTTTTAAAAACTTCGTAAATCTATACAGAGCTAACTCGCCTTCAACTCTTTATTCCTTCTGAAAATAGAAAGCAGGAAGCCAATAACCATGATAACTGTACCGGCCCAGAAGAAATTGATATAAGGAAAATCGATGGCGCGCATTACAATAAATTTCTTTTTGCCAAGTGGCTGCTGATAAACCATGATCTCAGCTTTACGGATTGAAGGTAAAATTCGGGTTAAAGTTACCTTCAGGCCAGCCTCATCAACCTTTTTGGCTATACCGAAAACACTATTGTTTTTAATGATATAAAGTGGTTTCAACTGGAAATTTTTACCATGGGATGCAACATCCAGACTGGCACCGATAGCTGCATCGTTTTTGCCTAATTGCAGATTACTCACACTGGTTTCATTACTTAAACCTTTAAATACAATATAACCTTCGCGGAAACGGATAGTATCACCAACACTTACCTGGTGGGGTATCGGTGGATCGTAATTTTTATCGTCATCTTCCTGTCCGTGCGCGTCTGAACCATCAACATTTTCATTGACGGATAGCGAGTTGGTCATAGTAATATGCGTGTACAGGTCGTGAAACAAATAGTGGCGGGTATCCGGTGATGCAGTAAAGCCTCCGGCACCTTTATTAACCTGTACTTTCGGCTTCAACAGAAATTGGTTGGTGATCTTTCCGGAACTGTCAAGCTCCTGGTATAATACCTTATAGAAATGGTTGGGAGCCGAAATAGAATCGCCTATATAATTTACGATATAGTTGCCCATTTTAACGGGCTCGTTCCGGTAAACCAGGATATTCTCGCGGGGGTTGGTCTCTTTTGTTACCTCGGTAGTGAATTGCTGACCGGAATTATTTTCGGATACAACCTTACTGGTGCCGGCCGAGATCAAAGCACCGACCATTAATAAGCCAAAACCGATATGGGCAATTGCCGAACCGGCCAATTTAAATTTACCTTTAAAAGCTTCTACCAGTATTTTACCATTAGCCAGCACCGAATAAACCGAGCCTATCATCAACAAGCTAAATACCACTTTCAAATGGTATACGCCCGTCACATAAACGATCAAAGCACCTATCAAGGCGGCCAGTACCAGGTATGCGATAACTTTAGGCAATATTTTGGAAGGGTCTGTTTTCTTGTATTTAAGAAATTGCGTGAAGCCAGCAAGTAAGGTGACCAGGATTGCAAAAGCGGCCTGGAATACATTGTATAGTGCCACCTCGTTATTTGGCGGGGCAATTTTGGTACCGAAAGTAGCGTTCCAAACCGGTATTGAAGTTACCACGATCAGCTGCAAACAAGACAGTGCAAGGAAAACCGACCCAACAAACATCCAAAACTCACGCGAGTAAGTATCTTCATCCTTCTGTGAACGAGGCAATTCTTTCCACCTTGAAACAACCATATAAATTGCCAAACCAAGAAAAATAAGGATACCAATAACCAATTGCCAGAACATACCCAGATCGGTAAATGCATGCACCGAGGTATCGCCTAAAACACCACTACGGGCAAGGAAGGACGAATACCATACCAGCACAAAACTTACCAGTGCCAGAAATACCGCAATGGCATAAGAATGCCCGGTATTTTTGAAAACGATCATCACATGTAAGGCTGCCACCAGTGTCAACCAGGGAAAAACGGACGCGTTTTCTATCGGGTCCCATGCCCAGAAACCACCAAAATTAAGTGATTCGTAAGCCCAGAACGAACCCATGATGATGCCTGTTCCCAGTACCATTGCCGCAAATAGCGTATATGGAATTGCAGGTTTGATCCATTCCGAATATTTTTTTTGCCATAACCCGGCTACTGCGTAAGCAAATGGAACAACTACCGCAGCCAGTCCTAAAAACAAGGTTGGCGGGTGAATAACCATCCAGTAATTTTGCAAGGAAGGATTCATACCCTGGCCGTCGGTGATGTAGCTCAGGTAATTGTGGTACATCTCGGGGTTGGTTCTGAATATAGGAGCAGACTCCCGCAGATCCATCGCCTCACGCAAAAGCAGGAAGGGCGAACTTCCTAAACGCACATTGATAACATCTATACCCAACACCATGGTTGCCAAAACAACCTGCGAAAGTGAAATAACGGTCATTACAGGCCGCTCCCATGAACGTGCCCGCCAGATCAAAATATTACCTAAAACTGCCTGCCAGAAGGTCCATAACAGGAAGCCACCCTCCTGCCCGTTCCAAAACCCTGATACCAGGTAATATACCGGCAATGAGCGTTGGGTATAAGCCCAGGCGTAATGGTATTCGAAATAATGCTGATAAAGGATATAAAACAAACAGGTACCTATGCCAAGCACCGATACCGAATTTAAAAAAAAGCCGATGCGACCCAAAAACTGCCAGGAATCGTTCTTACCGTCTTTAGCTGTTGTGGCGTAATAATAACTTAAAAAAGAAAGCAGTGCCGAGCCGAAAGAAAGCACAACGAATATCTGCCCAATTTGTCCGGGTAAAAGGTGTTCGCCTTTAAAATCTGTAGTCATCAAATTATATGTCGGCCTTTTTTGCCGAGACCTCGGTAGTTTCTAATTTGTCCTGGGTGTACTTAGATGGACATTTCATCAGAATTTTCGATGCATGAAATTCATTGTTTAACATCCGACCGGTTAAAACGATCTGCTGTGATCGCTCAAAATCCTCGGGTTTTGTACCGCTAAACACCACTTTACACTCCTGACCTTTATTGTCGGTCATAAAAAACGAAAAATAATTGGCGTCTTTGGTAGCGTCGTAATACAATTCTTTCTTTTTATCCAGGTGGCCTATGATATGCAATTCGCTATTGGTTTCTTTAGCTTCGCTAAAAGATGAATAGGTACTGGAACTAGCGTAGGTACTGATTATAACTGCTATGGCTACTGCAATAACTACTAAACCAAAAATTGATTTTCTTTTCATCAGCGGTATTTGATTTTTCCGTTCTGCAAAAATACAAAACGGTTTGCTAATAATGTTTATTGCAAGACATTTGTATTATTTAGATTGATTATAAATTCAAATCGGGCGCTTATTTTACCAATTCTTTGTCTTCGATGACATAATAACCCAGAAAACCTTTGCGTACGGTGAGCACCATATATACCGCGGAACCTATCATATAGTCTTGCGACCTGTCAATTTCAATATCCCGGTTAAAATCATTGTATTCAACCGTAACACGAGAAAAATCAGAACTGCTCGACTTTAACGCCTTGTAAAGAATACGGACTTTGATCTTCTCTTCCTTGCTGCTTGCAAAGCTTGTGTTCAATTTAAAAAAGATAGCTGTAAACAAACTCCCAAAGAAAATAATGGAGAACAGGTAGTATTTTACCGTCCGTTCAATGATCAACGAACTAATGATGCCCGAAATTAGCCCAATTAGCAATAAGGTTGGAAAAAAGGCAACCAGCGTATTGGCGTATTGCGTCTGAGAATAGAAGTATGAAAAAATACCAAGAGCATAAATGATCAATTTGATCACCAATGCTGGCTTTATCTTCTTTTTACCCCTGTTTGATTTACGCTTTGATCGCCTTTGACGATGTTGTTCCATAATTTAAGTCGGTGCAAACTATTAATATTTTGTCAAATATTAACAAAAAATAATACCCGGAGGCTTTAATTGCCCTACTAAAACTAGTGGTTCGTTTTATCATTCAAAAACAGAAATAAGCCATATTATGCCTAAAATCAACTATTCTTATTTACAGTAAGTAAAATTTAGAAAACGAAAAAAGGCGAGAAAACCCGCCTTTAATACTTTTATCGTATTAATAATTATGGCCAAACGCCCAGGTTTTTGTACGAAACAGCAATTTTATTAATGGCTCCCACAAAGGCGGCGGTACGCAAAGTGTCGATCTTTTCAGTATTCTTAAAGGTCTCCCTGATCTCGTGATAAGAACGGATCATGGTATCTTCTAAACCCGAGTTAACCAGCTCCAATTCAGAAGCGCCTTTGATAATAGTTGAGCGCTGAAGCGGGCTCAGAGCGACGCCGGTTATGCCTTCAACCATGTTCACAAGGTTAGTATTGGCAGTTTCTTCAAAACGACGATTCATACGACCAAATGCCACGTGTGAAAGGTTTTTCAGCCATTCGAAGTACGATACCGTTACACCGCCTGCATTGGCGTACATATCAGGGATGATAAGACCACCTTTACTATAGAAAACAGACTCAGCTTCAGGCGAAGTAGGTCCGTTTGCTCCTTCGGCTATGATCTTTGCTTTGATATTATTGATATTTGCAGCGGTAATTTGATTTTCAAGGGCTGCAGGTACCAGGATATCGCAATCCTGCTCAAGACCAAGATGCGAATTGGTAAATTCTTTTTTAGCGCCTTTATAGCCCAAAATTGAACCGGTTTCTTTCCTATGCTGAAATACCGACTCAACGTCGAGTCCATCCTCATTATAAATAGCACCTTCAAACTCACATAAACCTACGATCACAGCACCAAATTCTGCTAAAAATTTGGCCGTATGAAAACCTACATTACCCAGACCTTGTACAATAACCCTTTTGCCGTTGATACCGGGTTGCAGACCTATTTTTTTCATATCCTCAACAACGCTTACACATTCGCGTACGGCGATGGCTACACCACGTCCGGTTGCCTCGCGGCGGCCCTGTATACCTTGTAAAGCAATTGGCTTACCGGTAACACAACCCATAGCATCCAATTGCCCGGGGTTCATGGTAGCATAGGTATCAGCGATCCAGCTCATTTCCCGTTCGCCTGAACCATAGTCGGGTGCAGGTACGTCGATACTTGGGCCGATAAAATTCTTTTTGATCAATTCCACGGTGTAACGGCGGGTAATGTTTTCCAGCTCCTGAACGGTATAGTTTTTAGGATTGATACGGATACCGCCTTTAGCACCGCCAAATGGCACGTTAACAATAGCGCACTTGTACGTCATTAATGCGGCCAGCGCCATCACTTCATCTTCGTTGACCATTTCGCTATAACGGATACCGCCTTTGGTTGGCGATTGATGCTGGGAGTGCTCAACACGCCAGGCATCAATTACCTCGAAACCATCACCCTTACGGATGGGGAATCGGAAGCGATAAACACTGTTACATGATTTGATCTGATCGAGCAAACCTGCGTCATGATGTGTGAATTGAGCAGCATAATCAAAGTTTTTACATACGTCGCCAAAAAAATGAAGGTTTTCCTGGTTGGCGATCGGATTATTATTTGCCATAATTTGTAGTTGAATAATTATTAGATTATCAAAAAAGTGCACAAAGTTGGCACAAAAATTACCAATATTGCAAATTTAAGTTGTTAGTGTTTATCCTACACAACCCATTTATTCAATTAAAACGAGGTTTAAACCAAATAGGTTCAGGTTTTGATCTAATTTCCTTTTTCGATTTTTTTCAAGCGTCGGTCGATCGAGAACAAATAAATGGCTAAACCAACAAAAATAATGCTGATCGTGGCTATCACCACGTATATCCTACCCGATTTGTAAAACTCATCAGCCATACCGTTACCGGATTGTCCCTGGGCAAATGCCGCTATCGTTGATAAGGTTAAGCATAACAGGATCGATAGTTTTTTCATAGTATATTGTGGTATAAATCTCAGAAAAAAAAGCTTAAAAACAGGTTAGGCAAAGATTAATTTATCGTATTTCTTTTATGTTCAATTAAACGGATCCGGTACCTGATACTGGCTATCCATACCGCCATTAAACTCCAGCCTAACATAGCCGGGTAAAATACCATACGCATATGATTATCAAGATCGTATTTCCCAAAGGCGGGATTGCCACCATTGCCAGGGTGTAGAGAATCAGTCATCCTGGGTAAAATAAATATTAACACTACCATTATAGGGAAAGCAAAAATATTGTAGATGGCCGATATCTTTGCCCTTTTTTGTTCTTCATCAATAGAGTTACGCAACACCAGGTACGCGCAGTAGAGCAGGAAAGCAATAGCAGCGCTGTTTTGCTTGGGGTCGCCACTCCAAAATTCGCCCCAGGTAAAACGGGCCCAAATCATGCCGGTTATCAATCCAAGTGAGTAAAATAGCAAGCCTGCATTAACACTTTCCACCGCGGCCATATCGTATTCCTCTTTTCCGGTATTTAAATAGGCAAGGCTATAGATCACCGAGATAATAAAAACGGACATCATTCCGATCCACATCGGAACGTGGAAATATAAATTGCGTATGGTTTCGTGCAGGATAGGCAGCGAAGGCACCGGAACCAGGAAGCCTGCTATTAGCGTAAAACCGATCATCACTACGGCCAATACCTTCCACCAACTTTTATAAATTATTTTCATCTTTTCTATTGGTCAAATGTACGTTGTTCCGATGAAAGGGAAAAGGGGTATTGGTCATTGGATCATTGAAGTAATAACTACAGTTAGCATTTATCCCTAAGCCGCCTTACCAAATCTTCCGGACTTCATGCACGAACTCAATTACTGCCCTTTTCATCACCGGGTTCGTAATTAAAGGGAAGCAAATCGTCAATGCGGGATTTTGACCAGGTGCCCTCATTTAGCGGTACACCCTTAAATACAACCCCATTCATGTCAAAAAGCGCATAAGGTTCGCGCATCGAAACTATACTCGTTTCAAAATTCTCCATATCCAGTGGGCGGTACATATCTTTAAAATCAGTCTCTTCCCTCCTTCTGGTATAAATCACGTAGAGGCAGTCGGTAAAATGTAGCGCAAATATGCCGCGGACATCGGTATTAGTAAAAACTTCATAAGGCTGCAGGGGCTCTTTAAACAGGTGCTCGTGGTAATACCGGGACAAACGCCCCTTTTCCTGCCAGTATAATGCCGAATCGCGTTGGCGCAGTGCTACAAACTTTTTTAATTTTTGTTGAATGATGGCTTCATCGGGCCTGTTTGGATTGATTTCGCGGTATAGGCGATACATGATAAATCCATCCTGCCCGAGTGTACCACGGTACAGATCGCGGTAAAAATGCCTGGCAGAACCATAATAGGTTTCTTCGCGCTTTAATTTCCAGGCTTGTTTTTGGGCTGCGCTGCCGGGTAGCTCTTCAAAAACCACTTGTCCCTGCCATTCGGTAATATTGCTGAGCCCTGAACTTGAAAATGTATCAACCAAAAATTTAACCCGATAACCAAGCGCCTTGTTTTCGATAACCAGAAAATCAGATGACCAGGCTTCCATCTCTAACTTGCGGCTGTGGTAAATCATGTTCATTACATGAGGGTTCACGATCTCGCATTTTTTGGCATTCTCGCCTTCGCCTATAAACTGCTTTTTAAATATTTCGAGGTTTCGCTTAAAATCGGCATCTGTCGTAATTACAACGCCACGTAGCTGGTTTATTTTGGGTTTTAACGCAATATTCAACTGAATAGGCTCAGCTCCCACCATAATCTGTTCGGTATGCTGCTGAAATCCTACTGAGCTGGCCACCAGCGTGTACTGCCCGGGTTTAACACCAACCAACCGAAATGTGCCATCATCGCCTGTTTCGGTGCCAAAAGATGAATTGCTTAAAAATACGCTTACTTTCCCAATACCTGTAAGAGATACAGATGTAGTTACC
>CAIPDP010000006.1 GCA_903863845.1 uncultured Mucilaginibacter sp.
AAAGATCGTCCAATTTATCTGCACCGCGTCCGAAGTGGGCAGCATCTTTAAAAAAGGAGCTACCCTCTCCGCCGCCATGGGTGGCTGCCAGGCCGAGATCGGCGTTTCGTCCGCCATGGCCGCCGCTGCATTGACCGAATGTCTTGGCGGCTCGCAAAGGCAGGTACTGATGGCCGCAGAGATCGCGATGGAGCATCACCTCGGCCTCACCTGCGACCCCATTGCCGGCCTGGTACAGGTACCCTGCATCGAACGCAATACAATGGGTGCCATCAAGGCCATCACCGCTTCACAGCTCGCCCTGCAAACCAATCCCGATAAAGCGAAAGTCAGCCTCGACGCCGTTGTAAAAACCATGTGGCAAACTGCCCTCGACATGAACTCCAAATACAAAGAAACCTCCGACGGTGGCCTCGCCATCAATATCCCCATCAGTTTGCCGGAGTGTTAGTTGGTCATTAGGCATTACTCATTGGTCATTGGTCATTTGTCATTTGACAAAATACAATAAATTAAGTAGCTGTTAAATCTGTGAAATCAGCATAATCACCCTAAATCTGTGATTAAAAATGACTCAATGACTTAATGACCTAATGACCATCTTTACTATCTTAGATTATTAATATCATTATACAACAAGCATGAAAGCATTCTTCCGATCCTTGTTCCATCACCCGATATCGATTATTTTTTATGCGATATATACCTGGTTCTGCATGGGGGTAAACAGCGCAAATTTAAAATTTGCCAAATCGCTCGAAGCTAACGCCGATCAGACAGCGATCACCGCCAACGAAGTTGCTTTTTGGCTGACCATTGCTATTGTGGTTATCACCCTTTTATTTGCCCTGGTGCTGGCTATCAACGCGGCACTACGTAAAGGCGACAAATTTTACCTCTGGCTACTTTCCATTGTGATCCTGCAGGGCGCGGTAACACTATATTTTGTCCTGAATTACCTAACCCTTACAATTGCGAGGAGCTGTGTTGGCCTGAGCATCGGGCAGCGACGAAGCAATCGCAAGGAGGACTGCACGGTGGTTGGTAATCCACCGAAACCTCGACTACAAAACGGGCCTAAAGGCATACCTTGTGATTGCCACGTCATTTCATTCCTCGCAATGACAATTTTTACAGTCATTGCTTATTTTACTATCGTATCTTCCAAATAAAAACTAATCCCAACCAATACAACTAATACAACCAACAAAACCACTAAAACCAATTCAACAAAAAATCCCTACCTTTAAAATACCATGAGTAACGATCGTCGCGTATTTTTAAAACAGGCTGCTGCACTTGCGGGTGCATTCTCGGCCACGAGCCTTTTTAACCAGCTGCATGCTGAAGATTGGAAAAAGGCCGCCCAAAGAATTGAACATAAAAGTCCGCTTGAGTTGGCAGCGGATGAAGATTTTTGGGCGACGATCCAAAATGCCTATACGGTAAATCCCGCCATCATCAACCTTAATAACGGTGGAGTATCACCATCTCCGCTGGTGGTGCAACAGGCAGTGGCCAGGTTCAACGACCTATCGAACCAGGGCCCATCCTATTATATGTGGCGCATCCTTGACCAGGGTCGCGAACCCTTGCGTGAGAAACTGGCTGAGCTTGCCGGTGCACTTCCTGAAGAAATCGCGGTTAACCGTAACTCAACAGAAGCGCTCAATACTATTATTTATGGTTTACCGCTGCAAGCCGGTGATGAAGTGATCGGCACCAAACAGGATTATCCGCACATGATCCAGGCTTATAACAAAAGGGCACAGCGTGACGGCATCGTATACAAGCAGATCAGTTTTGACTTCCCGATAGAGAATGAAGAGCAGATCGTAAAAGCCTTTGAGGCTGCTATCACCCCCAAAACCAAACTGATACACGTTACCCACATGATCAATTGGGTAGGGCAGATATTGCCGGCACAGAAAATCAGCGATATGGCACATGCCCATGGAATTGAAGTGCTGGTTGATGGCGCGCATTCTTTCGGCTTGATGGATTTTAAAATTCCCGATCTTCATTGCGATTATTTCGGTACCAGCTTGCATAAATTCTTATCTGCTCCTATCGGCAGCGGGATGCTCTGGATCAAAAAGGAAAAGATCGAAAAAATATGGCCATTGGTATGCGGAGATAAGGCCCATGACCCTGATATCCGGAAGTTTGAAGACCTCGGCACACGTAGTTTTGCGATCGAGCAGGGTATTTGTGAAGCGATCAATTTTCATGAAGGTATAGGGCCCAAGCGGAAGGAAGAACGTATTCGCTACCTTAAAAATTACTGGGCCACGCGGGTAAAGGATATACCCAAAGTAAAACTGCATACCTCATTGAAACCGGAATTCTCCTGCGCCATTTGTGGTGTCAGTATCGATGGCATGACGCCAGCCGAACTTGATAACGCGCTGTTCAATCAATATAAGATACACACCGTCGGCATTGTTTGGGAAAATATCAGCTGTGTACGCATTACGCCCCACGTTTACACCCGCACCCAGGACCTGGATAAATTGGCGCATGCCATCACAGAATTGGCAGAGAAAGTTAAGACGCAGGGGTCCAAATGAGGTAAAAGGTGAAAGGCGAAAGGTGAAAGGTGCAGGGTAAAAGGTTATATCGGGGATTTTTGTATCGCCTCAAATAAATATTGGTTCAGGCTCCGCAATACACGCTTTCTGACTTCCGGACTTATAAATTATTTTATTTCGGATGCGACAAGTGGGCTTAGTTTTTCCACCCAAAGGCCATACATTTTTGCGGAAGGATGTAGTCCATCTGCAGCGATAAGGCTTGGGTCAGTACCTGCCTGGCGGGAGATATCGGTAATATCAAGATAGTTAACCCCGGCCGCCACGCTAATATTTTGATTAATGGCATTGAACTGATCGATCTGCGGACCGATGATGCTATCTCGTCCCGCGGCGAAGGGTGTTACGCCATAGTCGGGAATTGAAAGCACGAAAACCCTGTTTTTATTGCCGCCTGCAAATTGGATAGCGGTGTTCAATACCTGCTGAAATTTGATCCTGTAATTATCCTGACTCAAGCCCTGGTACTGATCGTTAACACCAATAAGCAGGGTTACGAGATCATATTTCTTACCCGCCAGCCCGCTGTTGGCGATCGCAGCGATCAGGTTATCGGTGGTCCAGCCGGTAACGGCGATGATCGTTGGGTTTTTTGTGGCGATATGATCGGAATCTAATTGCCTGGCCAGCTGGTAGGGAAACGATTCGCTTGCCGGCACCGCTTCACCGATAGTATAGGAGTCGCCCAAGGCAAGGTAATTCAGGGAATCGGGTGCAGCAGTTTTAGAGGTATCCTGGGGTGTCATGGCAAAAGCAGTTCGTATTTCCGATCCTTTTTTGGCGCAACCGGTAAAGGCAAAAACAGCAAATAATAGGGTGCAAATTATTCTCATATCATCTCCATACCGAAAAGTACGGAGATATGATGTTTAAGGATTTCTTTTGCTTCGTTTATATCCACTGTTCGTCCCAATTCGCGTTGCATCGAGGTAACGTCTTTATCATCAATGCCACAGGGCACAATGTTTTTAAAATAGTCGAGGTCAGGATTAACATTAAATGCAAAGCCGTGCATCGTTACCCAACGGCTGCAACGTACGCCCAGGGCGCAGATTTTGCGGGCGCGCTCGTTGTCGGCATCAAACCAAACACCCGTATAGCCTGGGTATCGGCCAGCCTGCAAGCCATAATCGGCCAGCGTCAATATCACAGCTTCTTCCAGGGTGCGCAGGTAGAGATGGATATCGGTAAAAAAATTATCAAGGTCCAATATCGGGTAGCCAACTATTTGCCCGGGACCATGGTAGGTGATATCGCCGCCCCGGTTAATGGGATAGTAGGAAGCCTTCTTTTCTTTCAGGCCGGCTTCATCCAATAATAAATGCTCAGGTTTGCCGCTTTTGCCCAGAGTGTACACATGCGGGTGTTCGCAAAATATCAGGTAATTGGGCGTTTCTTCGTAATCCTGGTATTCGTCGCCTTCGGTTACAGCTTTCAGGTTGCGTATCCTGGTCTTCAGGTCAACTGTGGCTGAAAACAGCACTTCCTGTTTATCCCATGCCTCTTTATAATCGATGAGACCCCAATCTTCAAATTTTACCAGCTTGTTCTTCATATCCCTAACCCTTTACGTATCCTACCATGTAATCATGGTATAACATGTAGTCAACCTTGTAGTTCAGGTTTACATCATCTTTCCTCAGATGCGCTTCAACCTGGCCTTCGTTAGCAAAGTTAAATGGTTGCAACTGAATGTTGTCTAAAAACGACACTTCTTTTTGCCCATAACATTTATAAACGGCTTCTTTTGCACACCAACCTACGTAAAGCTGATTGATCCTGTGGTTTGGGTCGATAAAGCCAAGTTCGGCAGGCCGCATAAACTTATCTGCGATACGCTCTACTTTTCCCTGTATCTGTTCAATATCGATACCTACCGGCCTGCTTTTACTGATCATCACCGCAGCATAATCAAATGAATGACTCAGCGAGATATGATAGGGGATGGAAACCAGGTAAGGTTTGCCATGTTCGTCGATCTTGCAGTCGATATAGTCGCTGGTATTGAGCATGGTACGGAGCAAAACCCGCACGCCCAGCCAATGAAGGTGTCGTTTGCCAAGTTTCAGCTGGTCGAAATAAGCCTTTTCCTGTTCGTCAAGTTGCAGCTGTTTGTACAGGTCGGCGGCCTTCTCTTCTATTTTCCAAAGAGCAAATTCGGTATCGTTATCGACCTGCTTTCTGTAAGCTATCGCCATAAAAGTAAAATTGCAAAAAGCATGGCAAACTTATGTCAAATAATTCTAATTTAGGCCGAATATACCAGCCCGAATATGATTTTATCTGACAAAAGGATACTCGAAGAAATTGATAACGGAAACATTATTATTGAGCCGTTCAAACGCGAATGTTTAGGTACTAATTCTTATGATGTTCACCTGGGCAAACACCTGGCAACCTATAGAAACCGGGTATTAGATGCCAAATTGCATAATGAAATTGATGGTTTCGAGATACCTAAGGATGGATTTGTGTTGCAACCCAACACGCTATACCTCGGCGTAACGATGGAATATACCGAAACACACCGCCATGTACCCTTCCTTGAAGGTAAATCAAGTACCGGCCGCCTGGGTATCGATATCCATGCCACCGCCGGTAAAGGTGATGTTGGGTTTTGTAATACCTGGACGCTGGAGATCTCCTGCGCCCAGCCGGTAAAAATATATGCTGGCATGCCAATCGGCCAGTTGATCTATTTTGTGGTTGAAGGTGATATTGAAACGTTTTACAACACCAAATCAAATGCAAAATACAACAACCCAACTACCCGCCCGGTTGAGAGTATGATGTGGAAGAATAAATTCTAAGTTTGGCAAAGAGCCTATTTCGCCAAAAAAAACTTTTCCCAAAAATCAACAGATCTCGATAACTCACTTCGGTCGGGGGACTCGCCGCCGGTGTTGCCGCTGCGCATGCCACCCCGGCCACCGCCACCCCGCATACCGCGACCGCCGCCCATGCCACCACCGCGGCCACTTCTACCCTGGTTTTCTGCTGCGCCATCTTCGTCATTGTGTTTTTGTGCCGGCCGGACAATGCCATTGATCCTGAAATTAAAGGCCCATTCATTTTTGCCAATATCCTCAGCATGAAACAAGCTCAGGGGGATAGCTGTTTCGTAGATCAGATTGCCATCCTTATCAAAATCTATCGCAGCCTTAAATCCATAGGTATTGGAGGTGGTGATCAGTTCACTTTCAACGTCTTCAAAGCCGGTGACCTTTATCTGTCGTAATTTGGTCAGGTTGGCTTTCATTTTTTCCTCGTGGTTATTCAGGGTGTTCGGTTTGCTGCCGTCCAGCGATTGGGTATCATCGTCGGGTGCCATATCCGGTTTGCCACCGATCGGGAAAGTCACCGAAAAGCTTTCCTTCTTTTTGCCCTTAGTGTCTATGCTAAGCGTGAGGCCGGCTCCCAATATTCTCCTTTGCTCACTTCGGTCATTGATGCGAATAGCCATATACAGGTAATCCTTATCATTAGCCAGTGTATAATAAAGTTTTTGATCTTCGTTATAATAGCGTAAGCTGTCGCCCCATTCATTCAGGTCGCCATCAATCGTAACACCTGCAGGGGGGGCTTGAAGGATATTTAGGGCTGGTTTGGATTGTGCAAAGCAAATGCTATACGCAAATGCCTGAAGAGTAAAAAAAGCCAGAAAACGGGCTGTGGTCCGGGTCATAAAATTAAATCAGGATAAAAATAACGTTGATTTTCGCTTTGATAACTGTAACCTGCCCATTTTATTATTTGATTTAGGTAATTTTGTCATTACAATATGCCTACACAAACCCAGGAAGAGACCCTAAGCCTTGAGGAGATACTTGCCAGCCTCAAGCAGATGCATCGTTTGATCTTATGGAATGACGACGTGAATACCTTCGATCACGTGATCTATTGCATGATGAAATATTTGGATTACTCAGAAAATCAGGCCGAAAAGATAGCCTGGAAAGTGCACAACGAGGGCAAATGTGCCGTGCTGGAAGGGTCGTTTACCGAGATGGAAGTGTACCGGAAAATTTTGCAGCAGGAGGGATTGACCGTCTCGGTTGATTAGGGATTTGTTAATAGATTGTTACCACTATTACCTTATCATTGCCCAATGTTAAGCTTTGAATAAGCTTGTGTTAAGAGTTTTTCTATCTTGAAGAAATTCAGAATTTCTCCAAAGTTGAGGAGGTTTCTTTGCAAAAAAGTACCCCTTGATGAAACATTTTTCTACCTTTTTCCTATTTCTTTTCATTGCTTCAGCCTCCTACGCTTCTACTCTTTCCGGATACATTTATGACAAGGATTCGAAGGAGCAATTGGTTGGAGCTACCGTAAGTCTTCAGCCCGGGTCTTTACATACAGCATCATTGTTAAATGGTAAATACCAGTTCAATAATTTACATACGGGTAAATACGAATTGAAGATCTCCTATGTAGGATACAAAACTATTGACACTACTATCAATGTTGGGGATGACAATTTAAAGATCAACTTTTACCTGTCCCCCAATTTTTCAAGCCTTAATACGGTTACTATTTCCGCAACAGGAAATAAGGAATCTGATGCCTATGCTAAAAAAATTGAGCAAAGGGCCAATAGCATTGTAAACATAGTTTCAGCTAATTCAATCGCGATATCACCGGATATTACTGTAGCCAACGTAATGGCCAGGGTATCGGGTGTTTCAGTTGAAAGGGGCAATACTGGTGATGGGCAGTATGCGATCATCCGTGGTATGGACCCCCGTTACAATACCACATTAATTAACGGTATCAAGATACCAAGCCCCGATAATAAGCAACGCTATGTTCCACTGGATATTTTTCCGGCCGATCTGGTTGAACGTATCGAAGTGTACAAATCTCTCACACCGGATATGGAAGGCGATGCATCTGGTGGTGTGATCAATATGGTAATGAAAACGGCCCCGGACCAGCTTCGCGTTGAAGGAAACGTTGGCGCAGGTTATAGCCAGCTATTTTCTATGCGTCCGTTCGAGCAATACAGTACTGCTACCGTAAATTCTAAATCTCCGGCAGAAATTATTGGAATTGGTGTGCCGGCAACTATATCCGACTTCCCTTATCAAAACCTTTTAACTACGCAGATCAAGACACCGATCAACAGTAATTTTAACCTGACGATAGGCGATCGCTTTTTAGATAAAAAATTGGGTGTAATTTTTGCCGGGACCTATCAAAATACCTATGCAGGCAACAATACTTTCCGCCTGGTTGAAAACGCAACCCTAACACCTGCTTCCGGGCCAAATGCCCAGATGTTGCAGGTATTTCCTGACTACCTTACCCGTCAATACTCGTCACTTACAAACCGTATTGGTTTGATCTCGACGGTCGACTATAAATTCGATGCAAACAATTACATCAGTTTGTTTGGCAGCTATCTGCAATTAAACGAAAACAGGGAGAGAAGTACTACGGATTTGCTTTTGGGTGATTATTCTTACCAGGGTTATGTAGGCGGTTTTGAACAAAATTTCGAAACTCAAACCAGGACTGATCGCTCTGGAGTTTATACTGGAATACTGCACGGCAATAACAGGCTGCTAGAAAATCTAACTACCGATTGGTCATTAGCCTATTCGGAAGCCACGCAACAATTGCCAGACATGGCAGCTTTCACTACCCTGCAGTCTATTAATCCTAATACTTCAGGAGTTGCTACGTCAGTAACTTATGGCCCTTTACAGGTACGCCCGGAAAGCAGACAATGGGAGCATAATTCGGATAAAGACATCTCGGCCTTCCTCAACTTACATTACACAACAACGGTTTTAGGCAATAAAGCGATAATAAGCGCAGGCGGCATGGCCAGACACAAAACCCGTAATGATTTTGACAATACCTATAACCTGAATTATATACCTGACGCAAATTCTACCTACGAGGCATATACATCAATACCGGCTGCTCAATTTCAGTTCCAGCCAGCTACGGATGCATTGGGTAATGCTGCAAGTAATGGTGGTGTCTATAATTTTACCGAGAATGTTCAGGCTGCCTATGGCGAGGCAAAATACTTCATTGGCGAACGTTTTGACGCGATTTTCGGTTTAAGGGTTGAAAACACTAACCAGTTTTACGATTCTTCTTTACCGGTTACTATCGCGGGCAAATCGGCGAATATCAGCTATATGGACTTTTTGCCGAGCATCAATGCCAAATATGCGCTTACAAAAACATCTAATTTAAGAGCATCATACTTCAAGTCTATCTTGCGTCCGGCCTATTCTGACCTTGTACCTTACCTGGATAATACAGGTTTCGGGCAGGATAACTTCCCAACATTGGGTAATCCAAACCTGCAGCATTCACAGATAGATAACTACGATTTTCGCTACGAGATTTTCCCTAATGGTCTAGATCAGTACATGATCGGAGCATTTTATAAAACCATCGTTAACCCGATTGAATACGGTGTAGGTACAACAGGATTCGCAGCGGCTTACACACTTAGTCCGTTCAATTTCGGTACAGCCCATAACTATGGTCTGGAAGCTGTTTTCAGAAAGTTCTTTGGCAGCATCGGTGTAGGTGGTAACTATACGTATACCCATTCACTCATCAATTCATCTAAGATATTCCAGTACCGCGATCCTACAGACAACAGCTACCACAGTATCACCGTTAATCAGCCCCGCCCATTGCAGGGACAGGCAGCTAATGTAGGCAATGTTTCGTTACTGTATAAAGATGCAAAAACCGGTATCGATGCCCAGTTGGCAATGGTTTATACCGGCGAGCGTATAGATCTGTTGTCGGTATATAAAAACCTCGATAACTGGGAGCGCCCAACTGTTAACCTCGATTTTTCGGCGCAAAAGGAATTCAGCAAACATTATATCATTTATATCAAAGTAAACAATTTGTTGAATACACCTTACGAGCTTGTAGTAAAACAACCTAACCAGGCCTACAGCGGTAATGCCAAGCTTCCACTACAGGAAAGCCCTAACTACGCAACCATCGAAAACGATAAATATTACGCCCGTTACCTCATCGGTTTCAGGTTTAAATTTTAACAAGCACACCAACAAACAAATAGTAATCATTCATTAAAAACAATTAATTAACCATGAAAAATTTAAGAAACGCTTTGCTTTTGCTTTCGGCTCTTGCGCTGGCATCGTGCAGCAAGAAAGATAAAGCAGTTATTTCCGTTCCGCTTCTGCAGGTTGGAAAATCAGTAAGTAACTCAGCACCACTTTCGGGAGCAATTAAAGGAACAATGCTTGCCGATCAGACTTATACAATCTCAGGCGACGTTACGATCAACGCTGGTGACACTTTACTGATTCAAAAAGGTGTAAAAGTAAATGTGATGAACGGTGCTAACTTTATAGTTAACGGTACTTTTTTAACTTTAGGTACCAAAACTGACCCAATTACTATTACCGATCCATCTAAAGCCAAAGCAACAGGCGCTTCATCAGCAGCTACAGACGTTGCTTATGTTGGCGGTTGGGGTGGTATCTATTGCAACGTATCATGCCCATTGCTGGTGATCAAATGGACTCACCTTGATTTCGGTGGCGCAGGTCTTGCAGCTCCTCCGTTCACCGGCCCGTCTACCGGCGACCAGTACATTGTTTACTGGCAGAACCCGAACGGTGCCTTTATCATGGAAGATTCATGGATTTATGGTGGTCCTGATGACGCAGTTCGTTTCTACGGTGGTCATATTAACATGATGAGAAATACCCTCGAAAAATGTGGTGGTACTGGCGGTGATGGTTTCAATGCCAAAGGTGGTACACAAGGTAATATGGCTTATAACCTGATCATCGGTGGAGCTACTAACGGTACAAAATCAGCAAATGACCCTGGCACCCAGGCTCCGCAGACTGAAATTGCTATGTATAACAATACTTATGTAAACGATGGTTACCGGAATTCTGGCACCTATGGCGCAAGAAGCGGTTCTATCGAAGTTGAAAATAACTCAAGAGCTTTAGCTTTCAACAACCTGATCGTAGACTGTAACTTTGGTGTTCGTATCGCAGGTGGTAATAACGTAACTGCAAAGGTTTATCTGGCCGACACATTGAGCCATTCTGATGGTCCGATCACTAAAACTGCTTATGGTTATAACTTCTACTATGTAGATAATGTTAATCAGGCAAACCAGATCGTTCCAACCAATATCGCTCAAGCTGTTGTGACTCATCCACAGGCTACCGATATTCCAAATATGAAAACATTTTTAGGTCCAACTTATACTTTTGGCTTTGCTTATGATGGTACTTCACTGGTTGGGTTAAACAATCCGCAGTTTGTTAATTACCCGCTGCCAAACCTGAATTTTGCTACTCAGGCTTCAGTTGATGGTTTCGATTTTCACCTGCAGAAAAGTTCACCAGCCGTAGGTAAAGCAACTCAGACCTTTAGCCCGGTAACTGCTGGTATCCCTGTTGATCCTAACTTTGGTTCAAGTGGTATCACGCCTCCGGGAAAAGATATCGGTGCTTACCAAACTGATGGTACCGGTAACCAACACTAATTAAATTAAACTCTATATTTTTTACAACTTCTTTTGCAATGCCCCCAATAACGGGGTATTGCAAAAGAAGTTGTTTTGTTTTCGATAGTACTTTTAAATCGCTGTTACAGCAAATATTCTACCCTATGAAATTCAGGTTTTCTATTCTATATTATATTGTTTTTGCTTTAATGTTGTCATGTTCAAAAAAAGCGGATCATTCACCTTTAGTTCAGAAGCCAATTCCTCAAAATTTGCCAAACACTGTTGATGTTACGGACACGCTTAAAGTTATCGCCTACAACGTGCTGAATTATGGCAATGGCTGCCAGGCAAGTACAGCATCTTTGGATGGTTATTTGAATACTATTGTCAAATATGCCCAACCCGACATTTTAAGCTGCGAAAAGATGGCCGCTTTTATTCCAACAACCGGCTCGCCTTCTAACCTTGCCGAAGATATTACTGCCAATGCGTTGAATGCAGCCTTCCCGGGTAAATATGCATATGCTACGCCTACAAACGCAGTTGCAGCAACAACGATGTCGGTTTTGTTTTACAATAAATCAAAATTGACGCTTGCGAAAACAGAAACTATATTGGCGAATATCACCGATTTTAACCTCTACAAATTGTATTATAATGATCCAAATTTAGCGATAACGCACGATACCACGTTTTTGTATGTATTGGTTAACCATACGCAATCGGGATCATCAAGCACAGCCAGGGATATACAGGTGAGCAGCATTATGCAAAATCTGCGTGCAAAATTTGGTTACTTTCCTAACCTGATTAGTATGGGCGACTTTAATACCCATAACAGTTTGGAAGCCGGTTACCAGTCGATGATCGCTTCCGCCGATACAGCTACCAAAATGAGCGACCCACCATTTTACCCGGATAAAACAGTAAGTTACCCTGCTGAATGGGAGAACAACACAAGCTTGTTTGCTCCCTTCCTAACCACTACTACAAGGGCCATGGGTACGGTGCCTAACTCCTGCGGCACTGCGGGGGGTGCAAAATCATGGTATGATCATATCCTGATCTCGCCATGGTTGGTAAATGGTACCAATTATCTCAAATACGTTCCCAAATCGTACCAAACTATCGGAAATGACGGCAATCGCACCGGCGTCGACATTAATAGCGCCACGCCGGTGATCAATAGTTCCGCCCCGCCGGAAGTGATCGATGCACTTTTTCAGTTTTCTGATAAGTACCCGATCTCGATCAAATTATTGGTAAAGGCAAACCGTAACGCCTATAGTATTGCTGATCCTGCAGAAAAAAATTAAATTTAAAACCTATAAAGATGCTCAACACTAAAAATCCAAAGGATCAAAGCCAAATATTCAAAACCAGCAGTGCATTGTTATGCCTGATTTGGGTATTCATATTTAGTTTTAATGGCTATAGCCAGGATAAAAAAGCCTCGTTAGTTAATATCATCTTCACTTCCGATGCCCATTTTGGCATTACACGCGCAAATTTCAGGGGCGACACCAATGTTGCCAGCTTTAAAGTAAACGCAGCGATGATCGCCCAAATGAATTCACTGCCAGGCATGTTTTTGCCCGACGACAATGGAATAGCAGCCGGAAAGAAAGTTGGTGCGGTAGATTATTTGATCGAAGCAGGCGATATCGCAAACCGCATGGAGCCGCCTGTTCAAAGTGCCGCTGCTTCCTGGGCACAGTTTGAATCCGAATATATGCACCAGTTACAGTTAAAGGCGCATGATGGAAAGCCTGCTCAACTTTTAATGGTTCCAGGCAATCATGATATTTCAAATGCGATAGGCTATGCACGTGTAATGAAACCGGCTACCGATCCAAGTTCGATGGTAGGTATCTATAACTTGATGATCAAGCCGAAGAATCCGCTTACTGTAGCAAACTATAATTACGCTACTGACAAGATCAATTACTCGCGGAACATACACGGTATACATTTTATGTTTATCACACTTTGGGCCGATTCAGCTGAACGTATATGGATGCAAAAGGACCTGGATTCAGTGTCAGCTAAAACCCCGGTAGTGATCGTTACCCACGATCAGCCCGAATGCGAATCCAAGCATTTTACCAATCCGGTAACACCGTTTAACATGACCACCCAAAATAAATTTGAGAATTTAGTTGAGGAGCGCTTTAAAGAAGGTACTGTAGCACCAAAAGACGATGGCGCAACAGTTTTAGAACAGCGCGGATTTGTTAAATTTTTAAAATTGCACCCCAACATCAAAGCCTATTTTCATGGCAATAGCAATTGGAACGAGTTTTATGTTTACCATGGTCCGGATAACGATGTAAACCTGAATGTATTTCGGGTCGATTCACCAATGAAGGGCAAATACTCGGCAAAAGACGAAACCTTGCTATCTTTCCAGTTGATCAGCTTTGACCCCAAAACGCAGGATCTTACTGTTCGCGAATGTTTATGGAACAGCAAACCAGCTGATCGGGATCAAAAGGTTGAATTTGGAAAAAGCTTAACCGTTTCGCTGAAAGTAAATTAAAACCCTCTGGATAAAAAAGGGCCCATCAGTTGCTATTGTTCGGGATTCAGACGATATAATTCCAGCCGTGAGGATCTTCAGATCTGCCGTAACGAATGCCATCCAGCGTATGCAATACTTTTTGCGAAAATTCACGCGTTTTGGGATCGCTCAGGAAATATTCTTCACCGTGGTAGCTGATAGAACCTACCGGTGCAATAGTTGCGGCCGTACCGGCACCAAAGGCATCGGTTAATGCACCACTCTTTGCTCCGGCTATGATCTCGGCAACGGAAATGCGGCGTTGCTCAACCGGGAAACCCCAATCGTTGGCCAGAGCAATTACTGTGTCACGGGTTACACCGTCCAGTATGGTTTGCAGATCCAGTGAAGGTGTGATCAATTTGCCATCAAGCACAAACATTACGTTAGCTGCCCCCATTTCTTCGATGTATTGGTGTTCTTTACCGTCGGTCCAGATCAATTGATCGAAACCTTCTTCAACCGCTTTTTTACCAGGCAGCATGGCGCCACCATAATTGCCGGCAGCTTTGGCGTAACCAAATCCCCCTTCGGCGGCACGGGTATATTTTTCTTCGATCTTAACGCGAAGTGTTTTTGAAAAGTAAGGGCCTACCGGGCAGGTCAATACCATGTATTTATAGGTAGCCGAAGGATTTACACCTAAAAAAGGATCAGTTGCGAACATTGCCGGCCTGATGTAGAGCGAATGATTTGGTGCCGAAGGAATCCAATCGCGGTCGAGGTCAACCAGGGCAGCGATACTTTGTACAAATATATCTTCGGGCAATGCCGGCATACAAAGGCGCTCGGCCGATTTGTTGAACCGTATCGCGTTCTTATCAGGCCTGAAAATAGAAACTGTGCCATCAGAATGTTTATAAGCCTTGATGCCCTCAAAAAAGGCCTGTCCGTAGTGCAAGGCTGAAATGGCAGGGCTCAATCCAATCTCACCATAGGGGACTATCTCGAAGTTTTTCCATTCGCCATCGGCATAGTCGGCCAGCAACATGTGGTCGGTAAAAATTTTTCCGAAGGGCAGGTTATTGAAATCAGTTTGCGCTAAACGCGAATGGCTTGTTTTGGTGATCTTGATGTCGAGCGTCTCAGTCATGGCCTTGGCATATTGGTTGCATAAAGTGGCAAGGTAGCGATTTTTGCGAAAAGTTCATAGATGGAAGATCAAGGTTCATGGTAGATTGTTGATAATGACCTGTTTGTGACGGAAATTGTTCATGGTTCATAGTTCATGGATGATGGTTCATAGTTGATGGTCCATGGTCCATAGTCCATAGCCAATGACCAATGACGCGCAGCAAATGACCCAATGACTCAATGACGCGTAGCAAATGACAAATGACCCTTTTTTTTAATCACAAATTTAGGATGATTGAACTGATTTCACAGATTTAGCGGCTGCTTCAGTTAGGGAATTTTGTCAAATGACAAATGACAAATGCCCAATGACAAATGACCAATGACGCGCAGCAAATGACCAATGACCCAATGACGCGCAGCAAATGACCTAATGACCAAGTGCCTCGTCAACCCAGGCTTTGCCCCAATTATCTTTTTCTTCGGGAGTCCAGAGTGATGGGAAAAAGATGCGTTTTTGAAAACGCGGTGGGAGGTATTTTTGCCAGTTGGTACCGCCGGTGGCTTTGATCTCATCCGGCTCGCGGTTGAGGTAGCGAACTGCTGATTTATAATGTGCCAGCGGCCAGTTGATGTTCACGTTGGCGTCTAATTTGCGCAACTCATCTTGTAAAGTTGGGGTCGATTGTTGCGCCTTTTGTAAATTGAGCAGCAGCGCATTGAAATTGGTTTTTGTGCTTGATTTTGCCAGTTCGATAAACGATTTGGAATACTTTTTTTCGAACTGTTTCAACGTTAAAGTTTTTTTGCCGGTTGAAAGTTCGGTAGCGCCAAATTTCCAGTAGATGTATTCAAACTGTGCTTCGAATGAAGCATTTGCCAGTTCTTCGCGTTTGTCTTTTGCTACCAGGTTGATAAAATCTGTTGCATAGATCTCAATTTGCCGGTATTGCCCGCTTTGAAAGCCGCTGGAGGGCAGGAGAGACATCCGAAATTGCAAAAATTGTTCCTTCTCCATTCCATCCACCATAATGGCGAAAGATTGGGTAAGCGACTCAAAATAGCGATTAATTCGCCCGACGCGTGCTGCAAAAAAGTCGGCTGTTAATTCCTGGTTCTGCGATACCTGTCGGCATTCGTGCAAGGCCATTTTAAAGTAGAGCTCCGTTACCTGGTGGTACATAATGAAGATCTCTTCGTCCGGGAATGGTGTTTTTGGATTTTGGAGGCTTAACAGGGTATCCAGGTGAATATAGTCCCAATAAGTAAGGAAATCAGCATAAAGCAATCCGTCGAGGTATGATACCATGTCTTGTCCCATAGCTTCATATTTTTCCTGCAAGAGGGTGATTCGTTTTTCTATTTCTGGAGAAATGCTCATATCGTGACCTTATCGCGTCAAAGGTATAAGCTTGAACAGCAGAAACAAAACGCGATTTCCATCGTTATAAATTCAAGATGAAACTGAACAAAATATTGATCGCTATCGATGATAGCATGGAGTCTGAACAGGCAGCTGAACGCGGTTTCGACCTGGCACATCATTACCATGCAGAAGTGGTACTGGTTAATATCAAACCGCTGATCATTTCTTCACCGGGTGATGCAGGATCGATCACGAGTATGCCCTTTGAACCCGGTTTGGCGAATGACCCCGAACTGGTCAAAATTCAGAGTGAAGTTTCCGATAATATCATCAATCGAACTATTGAAAAATATGCGGGTGATCTGGTAGTGAGCCATTTCAGCGAATATGGTTCTACTGCTGAAAGTATAGTTGAATACAGCAATCAATTTAATGTCGACCTGATTGTGATCGGAACGCACCATCGCAGCGGTCTGGATCGCATTTTATCCGGCAGCATCGCCGAACACGTGATCAGGCATTCGAGCGTGGCGGAATTGGTGGTGCCTTTTGAGTCGGTATAAGTCGGAAAATCCAAAAGATGGTTTCGGGGATCGATTATAAAAACGATACGAAATCCAAATCTGTGAAATCACCTCAATCAGTACTAATCTGTGATTCTAAAATTGAGTCCGAAAGTCCGAAAGATGCTATACGTTAACTTTGATAGAGCGTTTTGCAAAATCTGTGAAATCAGGATAATCATCCTAAATCTGTGATTCAAAAATTCCCGGAAGCCCTTTGCCCAATCCACTCATTTACAGCACTTAACAACATATCCTGAACACTACCGGAAATGGCACACCCCTAAAATAGCGTTTAGAAAAAAATGCGATTGATACTCAGTCTATTAATTCTGCCAAAGGTGAAAGGTTATTTTTCCCCCAATTAATTGAAAGCGAGGCAATTACTGATATTGTAATTTATGACCGGTAATCTGCCATTTTTTGACCGCGAAACACATTGATAATCAGTTCTTTTGCTATTTCCGGTCGCGGGGGTCTTTTTGAACACCTAATAAATTGTAGTCCAATAACTTGCAAATAGTCCTTAGGTTTGACCGTTAATGATGAGGCCATTTTTCGCTTATAAATGGCTGTACAACAGTGCATTTTCAGGCAAAAATTGCAATAAAGAGATACTTTTTGTGAACAAAAGGCCAATTTAAATAGCGCATTTACCCAAAACCATCTTCCGGACTCAACGACTAATACAACAATCTGAATTTGATCGTATGATCGATCGCTTTTAACTCGTTTAGTACACGGTTGCTGTAACCGGCATGCACGTCTGTGATCACATAGCCTATCTGCGCATTGGTAACAAGGAATTCGCCAACGATGTTGATGTTGTGGCGTGCAAAAACTTCGTTGATTTGCGCCAGTATACCCGGTACGTTAGTATGGATGTGAATAATACGGTGAGCACTATCATTACGCGGTGGCTGCAGATCGGGGAAGTTGCAGCTCATATGGGTTTTACCCTCATTCATAAACCCGATTATCCGTTTTGGAATAAAGTCGACATTGCGGGGGTTATATTTCGGGTCATCGAAAATAATGATCCCGTTTTCGCAGGCAGTCTCAGACAAACGCCGCCCAGAAACGCGACCTAAAATACCGATAACTTTAAGCCTTTGGGCATTTTCTAATTGTTCGGGTGTAGGTTGGCTTTCTTCGTCACATAAAAGAACGCCTGCTTCTTCAAGGTATTTTTCTTCTATAGTTTCTTTATGCCTGATATCGTAACCTTCTTTACGCATTTGTTCAATAGCCTCTTCGTCTATATTTCCAACAACCAGGCATTTGATGCGATTTTTGGGGTAAGATATAGCGCGCGGCAGCTTATTGATGTATAGGAACTCATCAAAACTTGGCGTAACATGGTCCGCTTTTTCCGCAACCGATTTACGTTCAATATTTTCGGTAAAAGCAAAAAACTTTTTGATCATCCCTGATTCCTTCAACTGGAAATCAGAGTAGCCATCACCGATCCCAAATATTTCGCCCTGCAGGTTCATCTGTTTTAGCAGTTTAACCTTGCCGCCTTCCTGCGATAATGGGTTTTCGCGGTCATAACCTATAATATTGTCATTCTCGTCAAAAACAAAAGTATTGGCGTAGATATTTTCTTTTTTGATAAAGTAATCGGTTACAACCGGCGTAATAAATTCTTTAAAACCACCCGAAACGATGTAAACATTGTCCTGGTGCTGTTTAAAAAAATTGCTGTTCCGCGAGAACGAGGTCGAAACCTTTTTCTTGAGATGAGTGATCAACTGCTTCAGATGGTCGCGGTTTGCTTCCAATAATTTAACCCTGCTGGCCAGGCTCTCGCTGAAGGAAAGTTTCCCCTCCATTGCGGCATTCGTATAATCTTCGATCTGTTTATAGATCTTTTCGCGGTCAGGATGTTTCCTAAGCGAAATACGAGCAAGTTCGTCCAGTGCTTCTACCTGGGTAAATGTACTGTCGAAATCGATGATAAAATACTGGTCCATGCTTTATTCAGGTAAAAGAACCGCAATGATCCTGTTGATGTGGCGGACAATGGCGGGCAAGCGCTACAAAGGTGCAAAATTTTGATTGGTTTTTGTTTATTCAGGTCCAATTTAGTGTATCATCTACACATTGCGTTTTTAAATGGGGTTTTACAAGTGACTGAGTGGCTATTTTTTTGAGAAATAGCAAGATCGTTATTTTTACCTGGGATCGCAGTTCAAATGACTGATCATTTAGTCCTGGCCGCCGGTGTATCTCTTCCGTAGCTTATATCGGTCGCTTTAACCACACGAAAAGCCGTATCGAGCTCGAAATGGTATTTTTTTAGTTTTTTATGACCGAATGAATCGATCCTGAAGGAAAAGTCGAGCACATAATAATACAGCCTTTGCTTTTCGATGCTATCCAGCTGTTTGATATTCTGCGCAGCACGATCGGGACGCTGATAATTCTCGCTATCGACATAATGCTCCATTTTCTTATACTCGTCGTCTCTGATGTGAGCGTAATTAAGCGAGGAGTCGAGCCCGGTGATGTATCTTTTTTTCTCGAGCGCAGAAAAACCCACCGGAACGAGGTATTTGGGATGATCAAAAAGATCCTCAGTATAGTGTTGGACAGACCCATCGGCCTCGCGCTGCTCAGTAGAAGATACTACGCATGCGCTAAACAGACATAAACAGGCAAACAGAAACCTTTTCATAGCAGGATTGTTCGAAACCCAAATTTAAAGAAAAGAAAATAGGTTGAGATGTTCGTTTAGACGGACAATTAATCAGTTGTTTTCGCCAAAGCAGCGCATACGGCCTTTATCGACTCATCAAGGGGCTTAAATTTGAAATCGATAGCCTTCCTGATCTTGCTATTGTCAAATGCCCTGACCTGAGAAGCTGTTTGAGCCGAAACCTTGTCAATGCCCGGAGACCGGCCATTAAATAATCCGACAAATGCCGCACCTCTCCACGCGAGTTCCATCATCCAGGAGCTTGCTGCAATTGATGGCGTTTTAACACCAAAGTTATCTGCTATTCGTCGGGTAATTTCCTGATAGGAGATATTTTCGGCGCTAACAATATACCTTTCACCGCTAATATTAGCAGCCATCAGTTTGATCATACAGCCTGCGACATCTTCCACATCAACAAAGCCCATCCCACCGGCTGTGTAAAATTTGAGGCCATTTTTTACAATTTTAAACAAGGCACCACTCCCTTCAGTACCCGCGCTTGGTCCGATAATAATTGAAGGGTTTACAATAACCGCACTCAAGCCCTCGGCGATGCCCCGCCACACCTCCATTTCACTTTCTAATTTTGAAATAGCATAGCCATCAGTTTCCAAAGCCTGATCCAACTGATCTTTTTCGCTGGTCAATTGGCCCGGTTTTGCCTGACCTACCGCCGCAACCGAACTTACATGAACCAAACGACAATTATTTACGAGACAAAGGTTGACCACATTGGCAGTGCCGGTAACATTACTGTAGATCATTTCCTTTTTATCAACCTGCCGCAGGGATACAAAAGCAGCACAATTGTACACATGTGTGATGTTTTCAAACGCGTCTTCCAAAGCCGGGATATCCAACAGATCGGCTTCGACCCATTCAATTAGCTTTTCGTATTGATGCAGTTGTGGGGGAATTACTGAGTTAAGCCGCCTTGTGCAACGAATATGCAAGCCCTGGCCTGCCAGTTGATTTGCAACCTCGGCACCCAAAAAACCCGTTGCGCCTGTAACCAGTATCAATTGATGCTAAAATAAAATGAGGTAAATCCTATTATTAATGCGCAAATATGCTATTTGTTGAACATATAAAAACGCACTATTTAAGATGTTCATATTTTTAGTGCAAAAGACATCATAAATTAAATATGTTTGCTTTTGAAAATATCGAATCAGCAAACATGTTTTCAAATTAACCAATCTTCAAATTAAGATGTCTTTATCCGACTTTTTAACGCCGATAAACCTGAATGCCATAAGTCCTAAATCCGGATACTATAGCAGCCAACTCGGCGAACGGATCAGGCTGTTTACAACAGATTTTCCTGACCTCGAAGAAAAAGCAGATATAGCTATCATAGGTGTGCAGGACGATCGTAACGCTACCAATAACTCGGGATGTGCTCTTGGTCCAGATTATGTTCGTGAACGTTTGTACACTTTGTTTGAAGGCAGCTATAAGACCCGCATAGTCGACCTTGGAAACATCAGGCAGGGAGCGTCAGTTACGGATACTTACTATGCTGTAAAAACGGTCGTCAATGAACTTATCCGTAAAGATATTTTACCGGTAATAATTGGCGGAGGACAGGATTTGACTTATGCGCAATACCTGGCTTATGAAGAATTGGAACAAAAAGTCGACCTGGTGATCATCGATCCGCGCTTCGATCTGGATGAAGATACATTTATCGATACCATTGAAACTACGTCCAACAGCTATCTGAATAAGATTTTTTTGCACGAACCCAATTACTTGTTCAATTACAGCAATCTCGGCTTTCAGACATATTTTACCAGTCAGCAAAGCTTGAGGGTGATGGATAAGCTCTACTTTGATGTCCACCGGTTAGGGGAAGTAAGTGGTACAGTTGCCGCTGCAGAGCCGGTTATCCGTAATGCAAATATGGTGAGTTTTGATATTGGCGCTGTCAGGTCATCGGATGCAGCAGGTAATGCCAATGCATCTCCTAATGGTTTTTATGGCGAGGAAGCCTGCCAGATAGCACGCTACGCCGGTTTTAATGATAAGTTGAGTTCGATAGGCTTTTACGAATTTAACCCGGCTTTTGATAACAATGGTCAAACTGCAACATTGCTGGCGCAAATAATCTGGTATTTTATTGATGGTTTCTATAACAGGAAGAAGGATTTCCCGCTTAACCCTAAATCGCAATACCTCATTTACAAAACAAGTTTGAAACACGAAGATCACGAGGTTATCTTTGTGAAAAGTAAAAAATCAGATCGTTGGTGGATGCAGGTGCCCTACCCAACCACAGGTTCGGCTAATGAGCGCTTTCATTTGGTGCCTTGTCGTTATGAAGATTATAAAACGGCAGTTGCCGGGGAAATGCCCGATCTTTGGTGGAGAACTTTTCAGAAACTGAACTGATCACAATTCAATCAGGAATAATACGTTATGCAAGTCATAAATAAGATACGGATGAAGAAAATACTGTTTTGCCTTACCCTTTTTTTGCCGTTGATGGCATTTAGTCAAGCGCCACAACCATTTACCATTACCGGGAAACTGGGTAATTTAAATGCGCAGGTGTTTTTATTGTACCAGGTTGGTTCAAATAAAATTCTTGATTCGTCTAAAGTGGTCAATGGTGCGTTTTCGTTCAATGGCGACCTGATCTATCCTTCGTTAGCTCAATTGGTTGTGGATTATAAGAGCGTTGGTTCGAGGAAGTTGATCGATAGCATCCCTGACCGACTGGTTTTTTGTTTCGATAAAGGAAATACCACCATACAGAGTTCCGATTCGGCCCATAAGGCAAAAGTTTTGGGCTCAGGGATCAATGATCAGTTTTTGAAGTTATCTGCTATCAGGGCCGATGCTTCAAACAAAATAAACAAGCTGACAGTAGATGCACTACGCAGTAAAGGCGATTCCAGTTCCTCCGGGGTAAACTTGCAGTCACAGATCAAGGCGATACAAAATGACCTTCATCAGCAACTAAAAAGTTTTATACAAGCAAATCCTGACAGTTATTTGAGCCTGGTAACAATAGGCGGACTGGATGGCCCGACTCCAGATCCTGCTGAATTACTACCATTGCTGGATGGTTTATCAAAAGAAATGCAGGATACCGAGACCGCCCGTGCTTTGCGTGACGCACTGGAGTCGTTAAGAAGTACATCGATAGGTTCGATGGCGCCTGATTTTGAACAGGTTGATACAACAGGGCATCCGGTTAGATTATCTTCATTCAGGGGCAAGTATGTGCTGCTCGATTTTTGGGCTTCGTGGTGCGGACCCTGCAGGCAGGAAAGTCATTATGTGGTTCACGCCTTTAACCGGTTTAAGTATAAAAACTTCACCATTGTCAGTGTATCACTCGACAAGCCAAACGGAGGTTTCGCCTGGCTGAGTGCAATAAGGGCAGATCATATGGAGGGGTGGATACACCTGTCAGACCTCAAATTTTGGAACAATTCGGTAGCGCGTTTATACTATGTTCAAAGTATTCCTAAAAATTTCCTGATCGACCCAAGCGGAAAGATCATTGCGCTTGATTTGCGAGGTGAAGACCTGGAGACCAAATTGGAAGAGGTTTTGGGTAAATAGTAGACGAGCTGCCTTATTGGATCGATAGCTGCGGATTTTCACACTATAATATGGATGAAAGCCTACTGTCAGTTTAAAGTGTTTAAAATCTATTAAATTAGTCAACATTCCAAAATATTCACTATAATTGGATTCTCAATAATTGAAATATGAAGAAAATTATTCTCGCGGCAATCTCTCTTTTGCCCTTTTTTTCCCTGGCGCAGGATGCTCCGTATGTAGTACATGGCAAAGTAGGCAGTTTTAATGCCCCGGCTAAAATGTATATCATTTACTGGATCAAAGAGAACGCCGTAAAGGACTCTGTTGTGTTAGACAATGGACAATTTGAATTTAAAGGTGTAGTTGGTAAAGTTCCGCTAAACGCATACTTGGTATTAAATGAAAAAGGCGACGGCCTGAAATATCAGGATTATAAGTCGTTCTACATCGAACAAGGTGATATCAAAGTCAACAGCAACGATAAACTGGCAAATGCGAATGTGGATGGTCCTAAAACCAATCAGGACAATGCCCGCTATAATGCGCTGATCAAACCTATCGATGACGAGCAGGAAGCACACGATGCAAAAGAAAAGGCAGCAACTGACGAGCAGAAAAAATCAGAAGTATTTTTGCGTCAGCTGGCTGCCGAACAAAATGCGATCGATGCAAAAGAACTGGCGGCTATCAAACAGTTTATTCAGCAAAATCCTGGTTCATTTATTAGCCTGAATGCACTCGAAATGTATTCAGCATATGGAGCAGATTATGCCGATATAGCGCCTTTATATGATAACCTCACTGCTGAGATCAAACAAACGGATGCTGCGAAATCATTTGGCGAGCGGCTCCCAAAACTCAAAGCAGTAGCATTGGGCCAGCAAGCTCCTTTGTTTACTGAGGCTGATACTGCAGGTAAAATGATCAGTCTTGAATCTTTGCGCGGAAAATATGTTTTAGTTGATTTTTGGGCTTCCTGGTGCGGTCCTTGCCGTCATGAAAACCCAAATGTAGTAAAGGCTTATAGCAAATATAAAGACAAGAATTTTACCATTATCGGTGTTTCACTTGATCAACCAACCGGTAAACAAAAATGGCTTAACGCAATCCATAATGATCACCTGACCTGGACACAGGTATCCGACCTGCAATTCTGGAAAAGTAAAGAAGCTGAATTGTATGCTGTTCGTGGTATACCTGCTAACTTTTTGTTGGACCCGAGCGGTAAGATCATTGCCAAAAGCCTGCATGGTTTCGACCTGGAAGATAAACTGGCTGAAATATTTGGCAAAAGCACTGCTGCTGGCAACGGCGGCAGCAAATAAGCCCAAAACTAAAGACAGCAAAAAGCCCGAAAATTTTTTTTCGGGCTTTTTGCTATGATAAAAAATCAATAATCGTCAGGACTATCCGATAACTATTGGAATGCTGACTTTACTGACTACAACAAATCAAACCCAATATCCCTGCGAAAATACATACCATCAAAATAGATGCGGCTGGCATCGGCAGTGGCATGTTGCAATGCATCGAAAAGGTTATCCTGTAGGGTGGTGACAGCCAATACGCGCCCACCGGTGTTGATCACATCATCGCCGTCAAACGATGTTCCGGCGTGAAATACGATGGAATCGCGAACATTTTCAGTGCCTGTAATAACCTTATTCTTCAGGTATTCGCCTGGGTATCCGCCCGAAACGATCATAACAGTTGCGGCAACCTTGTCAGAGATCTCTAAAGTTTTGGTGTCCAGATTTCCCTCAGCTACACCAGTAAGCAGGTCGACGAAATCAGATGATATTCTTGGCATTACACTTTCTGTCTCCGGATCGCCCATGCGGCAATTGTATTCGATCACATAGGGTTCACCTTTGCAATTCATCAGCCCGATAAAAATGAAACCTTTGTAGGAAATATTTTCCTTTTGCAAACCCTCAACGGTAGGGATGATCACCCGTTCTTCTACTTTTTTCAGGAAAGCAGTATCAGCAAATGGTACCGGAGACACGGAGCCCATACCGCCTGTATTCAAACCGGTATCAGCTTCGCCGATACGTTTGTAATCTTTGGCTTCAGGTAATATCTTGTAATTTTTCCCATCGGTCATTACAAATACCGAAAGTTCTATTCCCTCGAGGAATTGTTCGATCACCACTTTCGCACTGGCATCGCCAAACTTTGCGTTTGCCAACATTTCCCTTAATTCAAATTGCGCTTCTTCCATCGAAGTACAGATCAGCACACCTTTACCGGCCGCCAATCCATCTGCTTTTAAAACGATAGGCAAACCAGCAGTTTCTAAGTATGCCAAACCTTCCTGCAATGTTTCGCGAGTAAACGTCTGCGAATCTGCTGCCGGAATTTGATGCCTTTGCATAAACGCTTTTGAAAAATCTTTGCTACCCTCCAACTGAGCTCCTTCGGCTTGCGGACCGATCACCGGAATGTGTTTCAACTGTTCATCAGCCAGAAAAAAATCGTGGATACCTTTTACCAGCGGCTCTTCCGGACCTACCAAAACCAGATCAATATTGTTGTCTAGTGAAAACGTTTTTAACCCCTGAAAATTGGTGGTTTTAATGTCCACATTCGTTCCGTATTTTGACGTTCCGGCATTGCCCGGCGCGATAAATAGTTTTTCGCATTTCGGGCTTTGAGCAATTTTCCAGGCGAAGGCGCTTTCCCTTCCGCCCGAACCGAGGATCAGGATATTCATGCGGGCAAAGATAATCAGCCCCCGCAATATCTTGACCGCAAGGAAATACTTTTTTAACAGGTATTTCAAAATTCAATAATGATTGCAAATTTGGTGCTCTTATATTTTTGATAAGAGTTGATGCAATAAGGATCAATAGAATTTCATTTACAGTATTAAAATTGAGTGGAGGAAGGCGCTTTTTTTTGAATTAAGCCAAAATCTTCATTATTAATAAAGATTTTGATGATGAATGAACGAAAAAAATAAACTTCCAGCCTTCTAACATTCCAACTTTCCAACCACAATCTTCCAACTTTCCAACTACAAAACGTACCTTTGGCTGCCATTATGACCTCTCAGGTTGCTTGGCGCAATTGTTGACTCATGAAAACATATTCATAAATTATGTTAGATTTTATAAGCAAGCTTTTCGGCAGCAAGTCCGAACGGGACGTAAAAGGTGTTCAGCCTATAGTTGAAAAGATAAAAGAAGAATATGCCAAACTCGATGGGATCAGTAACGATGAGCTGAGGGGACGGACGCTAGCCTTTAAGCAAACCATCAGCGAAGGACTGACTGCTATTGATGCTGAAATACAGGAAATTAAAGACAGGATCGAGTCGAACCCCGACCTGGATGTAACCGAAAAAGTTGAGCTATACCGACAGGCAGATAAGCTCGAAAAAGACAGGAACAAAGAACTGGAAGTGATCCTGATGGACATTTTGCCCCAGGCCTTTGCAGTAGTAAAAGAAACAGCCCGCCGGTTCAAAGAAAACAAAACGATAGAAGTTACCGCCAGCCAATTTGACCGTGATCTGGCTGCCCGTAAAACTAACGTGGTGATCAAAGGTGATAAAGCTATCCATCACAATACCTGGATCGCAGCAGGAAACGAAGTGACCTGGGATATGGTGCATTATGATGTCCAGTTAATTGGCGGTACCGTATTGCATGAAGGGAAAATAGCTGAAATGGCTACAGGCGAGGGTAAAACCCTGGTTGCTACTTTGCCGGCTTACCTCAATGCATTGGCAGGTCAGGGTGTGCATATCGTGACAGTAAACGACTACCTTGCACGACGCGACTCAGAATGGATGGGCCCGCTGTATGAATTCCATGGACTTTCGGTTGATTGTATCGATAAGCATGAACCTAACTCTGAGGAGCGACGCAATGCTTATTTAGCCGATATCACCTTTGGTACAAACAACGAATTTGGCTTCGATTACCTGCGTGACAATATGACACGTAGCCCTGAAGAGCTTGTGCAACGTAAATTACATTATGCGATGGTGGATGAGGTCGACTCGGTATTAATCGACGATGCACGTACCCCATTGATCATTTCGGGACCAATTCCACGTGGTGATGAGCATGAATTTTATGAGTTAAAACCCCGTATCGAGCGTCTGGTGAATACCCAGAAAGCCTATATCAACCAGGTATTAAATGAAGCCAAAAAGCTGATCGCTGAAGGAAAAACCAGCAGCGACGACGGCGGTCTGGCTTTGTTGCGCGCTCATCGTGGTTTGCCGAAAAGCAAGGCGCTGATCAAATTTTTGAGCGAGGGTAGTCATAAATCAGTTCTCCTGAAAACCGAGAACTATTACATGCAGGATCAGGGCAAGGAAATGCCTAAAGTTGACTCGGAGCTCTATTTTATCATCGATGAAAAAAACAATCAGGTTGAACTGACTGAAAAAGGTATCGAGTTGATCACTGCTTCCGGTGAAGACCCTCATTTCTTTGTGATGCCTGACGTGGGTAGTGAAATTGCAGAGATCGAAAAGTCGAATTTAAGCAGTGAAGAAAAGATCGCCAGGAAAGATTCGCTGATGCGCGATTTTTCGATCAAATCAGAACGTATCCACTCTGTTAACCAGTTATTGAAAGCCTATACGCTTTTTGAAAAAGATACAGAATACATCATCGATGAAGGTAAAGTGAAGATCGTTGATGAGCAAACGGGTCGTATTTTAGATGGCCGCCGCTACTCTGATGGTTTACACCAGGCGATAGAAGCAAAGGAAAACGTTAAGGTAGAAGATGCTACCCAAACATTCGCAACCATTACCCTGCAGAACTACTTCAGGATGTACCATAAACTTTGTGGTATGACCGGTACAGCAATTACCGAAGCCGGTGAGTTTTGGCAGATCTATAAATTAGATGTGGTAGAGATACCAACCAATACCAAAGCGATAAGGGATGATAGAGAAGACCTGGTTTATCGTACGGTTCGCGAAAAATATAATGCAGTAGCCGACGAGATTACCAAACTAACCCAGGCGGGCCGCCCGGTACTGGTAGGTACGACGTCGGTTGATATATCTGAATTATTAAGCCGTATGCTGAAATTGCGCGGCATCAAACATAATGTGTTAAATGCCAAGCTTCACCAAAAGGAAGCAGATATTGTGGCTGAGGCCGGTAAGTCGGGTACTGTAACTATTGCTACTAACATGGCTGGTCGTGGTACCGACATCAAACTGGGCCCGGGTGTAAAAGAAGCAGGCGGTTTGGCTATTGTAGGTACCGAGCGCCACGAATCTCGTCGTGTCGACCGTCAGTTGCGTGGTCGTGCAGGTCGTCAGGGCGACCCGGGTTCTACGCAGTTCTTTGTATCACTTGAAGATAACCTGATGCGTTTGTTCGGATCAGAGCGTATCTCGAACCTGATGGTGCGTATGGGCATTGAAGAGGGCGAAGTGATACAGCACTCGATGATTACCAAATCGATTGAGCGCGCACAGAAGAAAGTTGAAGAGAATAACTTTGGTATCCGTAAACGCTTGCTGGAGTATGACGACGTAATGAATTCTCAGCGTTCAGTTGTATACGCCAAGCGTAAGAACGCACTTTTTGGCGAACGTCTTGAAGTGGACATCAACAATACGATATTCGACGTGGTTTCTGATGTGGTGACCGAATTTAAGGAAGCCAATAACTACGATGGTTTCCAATTGGAGATCATTCGTGTGTTTTCGGTTGATACTGCGATAAGCGCCGACGAATTTGCCGATACCAACCTGAATGGCCTAGTCGAAAAGGTTTTCCTCGAAGTGACAGCTTTCTATAAGCGTAAAGCTGAAGCTGTTGCCCATCAGGCTTTCCCGGTAATTAAAGATGTATTTAATACCCGTGGCGAATATGTTGAAAATATTGTCGTGCCTTTCACTGATGGTATTCACGGAATACAGGTAGCAGTGCCGCTGAAAAAGGCAGTTGAAAACAAAGGCGCCGAGGTATTTAAGTCATTCGAAAAGAATGTGGTGCTGTACCTGATCGATGATGCCTGGAAAGAGCATTTACGCGAAATGGACGAATTAAAACAATCCGTTCAGAACGCCGTTTACGAACAAAAGGATCCGCTATTGGTTTACAAGTTTGAAGCTTTTGAACTGTTCCGCACGATGCTGGCCAATGTGAACAAAGAAGTTGTTAGCTTCCTGTTCAGGGGTGGTATTCCGGTTCAGCAGGCCGAAGAAGTTAGAGAAGCAAGGCCGGAACCTAAATTGGATCTGCGGAAACTGCGCACTTCGAAACCCGAACTGGTAACAGAAACTACGCAGGGTGGACTACCTGTAGAAGACACCCGCGAACTGCAAAAAGTTATGCCGGTACGCGTTGAACAGAAGATCGGCAGAAATGATCCCTGTCCATGTGGTAGTGGTAAGAAATATAAGAACTGCCATGGTGTAGGGCAGGTGTAAGGTTGAATCGCTTAGCTTGATTCCTGATTCTTTTTGGGGAATCCAGCGCCTCTGTCATCCATGATTGAATATACAGCATGAACAAAACAGCATCATATCTTATGGCCTCAGGCAATATCATCAGGTGCTGTTTTTTTATGCCTTTATTTTTTAGTTTCCTGATGGTTTCTGCCCAAAACAAAGGCAAAGTGGAAGTGGTCAAAGACCCAAGAGTTGATACCCTGATCGCCAGAAGAGCCGAATTGGAAAAAGCTGTTGGCATTGACCAGGCAACTGGGTTCCGTGTTCAAATTTATACCGGTGCCAATCGCAAAGATGCTTATGCTACACAGGCTAAGTTTCAGGAACAATTTCCCGATATTCGCAGTTACGTGATCTATAGTGATCCTAACTTTAAGGTGCGTGCCGGCGACTTCCGCTCCCGCGCTGATGCCGAAAAGTTTCAGGCCGATCTCAAAAAATGGTTCACCGGAACATTTATTATCACCGAAAAAATTAATCCGCCTAAAACGGACAGCGCAGATGAATAAAGAAAAGATACAGGAGCTATCCCAAAGCATTTTCAACGAAGTGGTTGCAAACCGCCGTTATTTACACACCCATCCGGAACTTTCATTCAACGAAGTGGAAACTTCGGCATTTGTAGCTAAAAAGCTGGATGAACTTGGTTTGCAATACGAGCGTATGGCTGATAACGGTTTGGTTGCCCTCATTAAAGGCGCAAAGCCTTCGGATAGGGTAGTAGCACTGCGGGCTGATATGGATGCTTTGCCGATATTAGAAGCGAATGAAGTGCCCTACAAATCACAAAATGCCGGTGTGATGCACGCATGTGGCCACGATGCGCATACATCGTCACTTTTAGGCACTGCCAAAATATTGACTCAATTAAAAGATGAATTTGCGGGCACTGTAAAGCTTATCTTTCAACCTGCTGAAGAAAAATTACCGGGCGGTGCCAGTTTGATGATCAAAGAGGGAGTACTCGAAAATCCAAAACCACAAGCGGTATTGGGCCAGCATGTGATGCCTTTGATAGATGCCGGCAAAGTAGGTTTCAGGGCCGGAAAATACATGGCCTCGACCGACGAGCTTTACGTCACCGTAAAGGGGAAAGGCGGACACGGTGCACAGCCGCAACAGAATATTGATCCGGTGATGATCACCGCTTATATGCTGACTGCCCTTCAAACGATTATCAGCCGCTCAGCCGACCCCAAAAGCCCTTCGGTGCTTTCTTTTGGTAAAGTGATCGCCAACGGTGCCACAAACGTGATACCTAACGAGGTTTACCTGGAAGGCACATTCCGCACCATGGATGAAGCATGGCGGGCTGAAGCGCATAAAAAAATGAAGAAGATAGCTGAAGGTGTAGCGGAAAGTTTCGGCGGCAGCGTCGACTTTAACATTGTACGGGGCTATCCATTCCTGATCAATGAAGAAAAGCTAACAGCTGCTACCCGTGCCCATGCGGAAGATTACCTCGGCAAAGAAAATGTGCTCGATCTGGATATCTGGATGGCAGCGGAGGATTTTGCTTATTATTCGCAAGTCGCAGATGCCTGTTTCTATCGTCTCGGTACAAGAAACGAAAGCCGCGGTATTACCTCCTCTGTCCACACACCAACTTTTGATGTAGAAGAAGATGCATTTAAGATCAGTACGGGGTTGATGGCCTATCTGGCGTTGAAGCAGTTGGGGAACTAGATCACAGATTTTTAGGTGATTTCTTTGATTTCACAGATTTTGATCGGGAGGTTAATTTATAATGATTGATTTTCAGCATGTGCCTTTATAACGCGGTTCCGTTCAGTGAGGAGGTCAGTCATATATCTCTTTA
>CAIPDP010000007.1 GCA_903863845.1 uncultured Mucilaginibacter sp.
ATTTAAAAATAGCCAATACCGCAGGCATCGCTAGTGTGTTATCCGGAACCCTGAATGTTTCCGGTAATTTCACCAATGCCACTGGCAATTCCGGTACTAATTATATTGATTTTACAACAAATGCTACCACACTAAACTTAACCGGCGGAACACAAACTATTAGTACCACAAGCACCGGCAATCAAACGAAATTTTATAACCTTACTGTTGCAAGTACCAGTTCTGCAACACTATCCGGGGCGGCGGGATTTGCGATATCGAGTAAAGGTATATTAACGCTAAGTACCGCTGCAACCTTCGCCACAGCTGGTTTATTAACGCTGCTTTCTGATGTTAATGGCTGTGCCTCCTTTGCCCCGGTATTAAATAGTGGCAGTGTTACCGGCAATGTTATTGTTCAGCGCTATTTGAGTGGCAGCAGTTCAGGCGTAAACTACAGGGGTTATCGCTTACTTTCATCACCAGTCTACGTAGCGACTGCTCCGACAGTGGGCAATTATGATAAAATACAAAATTGTATTGGGGCCACATTTTTAACTGGCACCGGAGGTACAACAAATGGTTTTGACCAGGCAGGTAATCCGACAATTTATTTTTTTACTGATAATAGTGCACCATCCAATAAAAGCTTCACCAGTGGCAACTGGGGAGGAGTATATAATATGAAAACGGGGGTAAGTAATTCCTTCTACGTCACCAATTACGGTACTTTTAATGGATACAAATTTGCCGGTAATGGATTTTTGTTGTTTTTTCGCGGATCTAGAAGCACCGTTAATCCATATAATCCTTCAACGTATGCGCTTGCATCGGTGCTTTGTGATACTGGTAAAATTAACATCGGTCAAATTACTGTTTGTAAGTATAACTCGTTCTCGACCCCATTATACCTGGATTATACCACGTCCATTAGTACCAATACCGCAGTGAGAGGATTTAACCTGCTGGGCAACCCCTATGCCTGCACCATCGACTGGAATACCAGCACCACCGGGGGCTTCACGATGACAAATGTATCTAACACCATTTATACCCTCAATCTTAATGGTACCTATGGCACCTACCAGTGGAACGGTACCACAGGAACCGCTACCAACAATGGCTCCAGGTATATTGCCAGCGGGCAGGGTTTTTTTGTTAAAGCGACTGCGGCAAATCCAACTTTTACATTTACTGAAAATGCAAAAGTAACAGGTGTTAATTTTAACCCGGTGCAAACCGGATTGGGCACAACTACAGAACTTTCGGCCAGGCTAAATACCGGAGATCAGCATCTGCTTTTGTCGCTAAATAAAGACACCATCAATTTTGAAGAAAGTTTCATTGGCTTCAATAAAAATGCCAGTACCAAACTGGTTGTCAACGAGGATGCAGGCTATTTATTTGGTTCGAGCTTAGTACATTTAGCTACACTATCTTCAGATAATGCCAAACTGGTCATTAACAGGCAGCCCCTGCCAACTTTGGGTACATCAGTTATACCCTTGTCAGTTTCAGCAAATGCAAATGGTAGTTACAGTTTAAATCTTAAAGAGATCAGTGGCATACCTTCAATTTACCGGTTAGTTCTTAAAGATAATTACCTCAAAGATTCGATCAATTTAAGAACCCAGTCCAGTTATACTTTTACGATAAACAACAGCGATACCTTAAGCTACGGTCCATCACGCTTTGTGCTTATGATCAATGAGGACCCCTCTTTGATGGTCAGGCTGAACTCTTTCTCTGCAAAACCCAATTTTCCCGGTACTGCCATAGTGAGCTGGACTACGCAAAATGAATTTAACTACACCAGTTTTGAAGTTGAAAAAAGCACCGATAATGGTAGAACTTATAATCCCTTAGATACACTGCTTTCAACAGGTGCCGGTAGTTATAATATGACCGACTCAAAACCAGGCAGCGGAACAAGTTATTACCGGATTAAGATCACGGATTTAAATGGTACCGTTACCTATTCACCGCCGGTAAAGATCAGCTATAACAAAGATGTGATGAATGCCGCTATCATTATTTATCCAAACCCAGCCACCAGCCAAACAAACATTACGGTCAATACTTCCAACCAGCAACTTTCCCAGGGTTATATATTTAAAATTTTTAATGAATCAGGAAGAGAGGTGTTATCTGCTAAATCGTCGAGTGCCACCTGGCAAGCCAATTTAAACGGATTGGGGGTTGGTATCTATTTCGTCCAGGTATATGCAAACGAATCGCTCGACCAGATCGGAAAAGGCAAATTGGTTAAACAATAAGTTTAATAAACTTATCATAAGTAACTTATATCCATTTAAATAGCTCCAGAAACTTATCTTTCTGCTGACGACTTATAGGTAGCTCCTTTTTATCGATCATCGTTAGTGTTGAGCGCGAACGGTCGAGGTGTTGAACATGATTAAGGTTGATCAAATATTGCCTGTGTATGCGCATAAAGCTCGAACCTTCTAACAGGTCCTGCAGTTCTTTCAGGGTTTTAGAGATAACTATCCTCTTTTTATCCGTTAATACCAGCGTGGTATAATTGCTGTCTGCTTCACCGTAAACAATATGATCGAGATCAATAAACGAAACGCCCTGCTGGGATGAGATAGCTATCTTTTTTAGATCATTACCCTTCAGGTGCATTTCAGCTGATTCAACCTGGTCGCTGATCAATACCCCTTTTTCCTGTACCCGTTTCACGGCTTCTGATAGTTCGTTTTGATCTATTGGCTTTAACAGATAGTCGATGGCGTTGAATTTAAAAGCCTTTAGTGCGAACTCGTTATGGGCAGTTACAAAAATAACTCCAAAGTTAACTGGCATCAATTTTTGTAACAACTCAAACCCATTCATCCCGGGCATATCAATATCCAGGAAAAGTAGATCTATCCCTAATGAGGGGATACCCTGTAGAGCGGTATTAGGATCGTTGAATGAGGTTATGGTTCCTATTTCGGGACAGCACCTTGCCAGTGTAGCCTGCAATACGCCCAATGAATCCGCTTCATCATCAACAATAGCTGCTTTCAATAATTTCATTTACGGTAAGGTTTACGGTAACCAGTGTTCCACATGCGCAATTTTCTTCGTCATACAAATCATGTGTTGTTACCCTGATATTGCTTTTGTTTTTAGTATTTAATAGCTCAATCCGCTCGTTTGTAATATTTGTTCCGAGTGATTGATGATATGATTTCGAATAATATTCGTAGGCCTGTTCGTACTCGATTTTGTACCAATACGCAGTGCATGATTCAGTATAAGTTTTGATAGTGCCCGGAACCCATTTTAGGGCAGCAGCCATTTTTAATGCTTTTTCACCAATTATTATGCTTTTGGCTGGACTTGATAAAACTATTGCCCTTGGGCTAAGAATAAGGTTATTGATTTGGATGGTATCCTTAGTGTATTCGGCAGACTTGTTAGTTGTTGAGGTATTTTGGAAATTCGGGTACGCCGCCCCGGCCTGGCCAAAGGAAAAACAACAAAGCAAAAAAAACAGAAGCATCAATTGCCTTGGCACAAGTCCTATATTTAAGAACTTAAAATTAATCATTTTTTAGATTCAATCCCTGTATTTTTGTTTTAAAGTTAATTAGTTGCCTTTTTGATACAGGTCTGTTATTAATTGAAATATCACGTTTAATTTCTCTTTTTGAAATTAAACGGTTAGGAAGGCATTTGTTACTACAAAAATTGGCAGTATCGCCGTATTTATTTGTGTTTCCTAATGCTGTAGCTAGTCACACTACTACTTTATGTAGTTGAGTTGTATCGATGTCAGGTTTATTTTTGATATTAAATAAAATAGACAAATGGCTATCCTCCGTAATGATAATACCTTGCCTGTTTCAGGTCGATCACAGTTGCAGTCATTGATTGCTGTAATCAACCACGAGTGTTTTACTCCTTTGCATGGGCTCATCAATCTTTCGGAATTAGCTATTGACTCCTCTGAATCTGAAAGTCAATTGGTATTCAGGGGCCTGAATGAAAGTGCAAAGAAGCTTGCTAATTGGGTGAATATCTTAACTCAGATCGTCCGGTTAGAGAATGAACTCGAACTAAAAAAAAGCATCGAGAAACCTGAATTACTCCGGTTAAGTTACCTGCTCGAACAGAAAATCCCAAGCCTTTTTTATCATCATGCCGGCAAAAGCCAAATCAATACCAATAGTTGTAATAAGCTCAGTTTGTATTTTCCTGAATCTGACTTTTGTTTATTGATCACTCAATCAATTAATATTTGCCAGCGCTATCAAACGGTAGATTCCAATTTAACGATTGATGTTAGTCAACCCCAGGCGAGTCACACATTATTGACTTTCAAAATGCATTTAGACGCTCAGGGAAATGCAAAATGGACCACCGACAATAAAGCTGGTTTTTTTAACTTTGATACTACCTGGCCCGATCCGGCATGTTACGTAGTTTCGCTATTGATCAGAAAACACGGGTTGTTATCAAATACCTATATAAAAGATAAAACGATGTGCATGAACTTTCTATTCATGCAAAAAAGTCAGGATCAATAACATCTTTATCAGTGTTAAATTCATAGCTGAAGGTATCGTAGCGGTACAAACTATAAAAACCATCAATTAAGCACATTTTAGCGCCTAAATTGATAGTTTTTCGATCTGCAGTCAACGTTCCTTTACTATTTGATTTTAAAGAAAAACACGTTTTGAGATACAATCAAACAGAAGTTAAACTATTTTTTACTCTCCTAATTTGCACCGGTGTTGCCGATCAGTAATAACAGTTCGGTCTTTGAATTAATGCGAAGTTTTCTGTAGATATTTTTCATATGAAAATTAACCGTGTTATAAGAAACATTCAACATGTATGATAGAACCTTTGTTGGCACACCTGCGCGGATATAGGTAACAATTGAAAGTTCCTTTGTAGTTAAATTGGGATATAATTCTTTAACTGATAACTTCTCTTTCCCCAATTGAAGAATATGGTTTGATAAGATAGGCGATATTGGTTTCCCGCCATCCATCGCCATTTTCAGCGAATATTTGAGATACATAAAATCCGACCCTTTCAACAAAAAGCCGTCAACTCCCCGATGGAATGCCAGGCGGGTAATATGAGGATCGTTGATTGCTGAATAAATAATAACTTTTGCATCAGGGTAACGCTGCCTTAGTTTATGCAAAAACTCCAATCCGTTTCCGGAAGGCAAAACTACGTCCAGCAAAATGATCTGCGGAATTTCGCGATCGTTGCGCGGAAGTTTAAAATCATTCACCGAAAAAAGTAATTTAAAACTACCGTCGTTTACAATGGTAGGTTCTACTGTCCGCCGGTGATAGTCATTGCCGTCAATAAGTGCTAAGTTGATCATATCTTTTATCGTTTTTAAAGGCCCGATCATTTAATTTTCAGGTGCCTTAGGATAAAAGTAACCCTTAGTAGATACGCTAAAATTGATATTGAGCCAGATACACTCTGGGTGGTCTGAATTGCAAATCCACCTATTAAACGAATTTGAAAAAGCTTGAAAATGCTACCCATTATGGTGGTTCGGGTATTTAGCTGACAAATAGAATTATCCTATAAAGCCAGATTGTTTAAGACCTGTAATTGCCTTAATAACTGCTTTTTGATCTTTCCAATGAAAAATGCAGACAAAAGGATACATATGCTGATAGAGCCCCCCACACCTGACACGATATCAATACCCCTAAGTTATGTAGTTATTTAAACCCGCCCTGGAGTATAATTTCGATACATGAAAAAAATATTTTGTATCGTATTTCTGGGTTTGGCCCTGTTGGCGCCAATTGGTTCAGGCGCACAAGTACCAAAATCCGACTTCCCTTGCGGTGGAAGAGATCCGGATAGCAATTGCAGTCC
>CAIPDP010000008.1 GCA_903863845.1 uncultured Mucilaginibacter sp.
AGTTATCCCCTCAGAAAAAGTGATCATGTACGATTCATCGAATTGTATGGTGAACGTACCGGCAGATAAACTGGTTGTTTTACAGGGATTGCACGATTTTATCGTGGTCGAATCCAATAACACACTCCTGATTTGCCCGCGCGACCAGGAGCAAAACGTGAAACAGGTTGTGGCCGATGTGAAGCAGAAGTTTGGGGTGAAATATATTTAGGTCGGAATTTACCTATAATTCGAAAAGACGAAAAGAAATTGGTAGCAGTGGATTTTAAAATCATTTAAAATCCCTGCAAATGCAATATTTCATTTATTTTCGACCTGATTTCCTGCTACAAGAAGCGTAATTACTTCAAACAAAAATTAAAAATTCAGGTGATTGGTGCGTTGCCTCAGGGCCTCGTACAATATAACCCCTGTTGATACCGAAACATTCAACGATTCTATCTCCCCGAACATCGGTATTTTGGCCAGGTGGTCGGCGATACGAATGATCTCATTTCTTATCCCATCTTCTTCAGATCCCATAATGATCGCCGTTGGTGCAGTATAATCAGGAGTATAGATATACTCTTTGGTCTTCTCTGTACAGGCTACCAGCTGTAAACCCGATTCCTGCAAAAATTTGATGGTCTGCATAAAATTATCATGACGGCAAACCGGAATTTTATATAATGCACCAGCGGATGTTTTTACCGCATCCCCATTTATTTGAGCCGAGCCTTTTGCAGGGATAACCAGCGCATGCACACCAGCACACTCGGCGGTACGGGCTATAGCACCCATGTTACGAACATCAGTAATACCATCAAGCACCAGAATGAGCGGTATCTCACCACGCTCAAATATTTCCGGTATTATATTTTCTATTTTTTGGTAAACGATCGGCGAAATAATAGCGATCACACCCTGGTGGTTTTTGGTGGTGATCCTGTTCAGCTTTTCAATCGGCACCTGCTGGGCCACTATGCTGTAATGGTGGATCAATTCTTTTAACTCGTTAAGCAAACCGCCTCCAAGCCCTCTTTGAATGTAGAGCGACTCGATCTCTTTACCGGATCGGATAGCTTCTATAACTGCACGTATACCAAATATTGCCTGGTTGTTTTCGCGGGGCGGGCGGGAAGTAAATGTCATCAATTTTGAAGTAAAAGTTCGCCAAAAATAGCCATATTAATTGATTTTCAGCACTTACTGTAATTACGTCCGCCAAAGCTAAGGCCAGAATAATAAACATTTAAAATCTTTATCAACACAACTCACTTTCAATAACTTATATTTGTTGTTAACACCTTATCCACACCGGGTGTTAATAGCGGGGTTTGATTTTCATGTCATTTTCGAGGTTCATACCAGCCAAAAAAAATATCATGTTAAGTAATCGTTAGTTTTTCCGAGCATTTTTTGTATATTTTTGTTTCTTATGATTTTGGAGAACGATAGCACGAATAACAAGGCCGGCATAACCGAGCGCAGAAGTAGATTTTCTTCCCCCAGCCCCTACAGTGGCATGGGAAAACTTCCTCCTCAGGCAGTCGACCTGGAAGAAGCTGTATTGGGGGCACTAATGCTCGAAAAAGATGCGCTTTCGTCTGTTATCGATATTCTTAAGCCCGAAGTTTTTTATAAAGATAACCACCAGAAAATATTTGCCGCTATCCGGCATCTTTTTGAACGCACCTCTCCTGTAGATATATTAACTGTAACAGCTCAATTACGCCAGCAAGGCGAATTGGAAATGATCGGCGGCGCCTATTACATTACCGAGCTTACCAATCGTGTAGCTTCTGCCGCCAATATTGAATACCACTCCCGTATTATCATCCAGAAGTTCATTCAGCGTGAGCTGATACGCATTTCGACGGAGGTGATTAATAATGCTTACGAGGATACCACCGACGTACTCGACTTGTTGGATCGCGCTGAAAAAAACCTTTTTGACATTGCTCAGAATAACCTTCGCCGTGACTCGCGCAAGATGGACGATCTGATGCACGAAACGCTGAAAGAAATTGAAGCGTTGAAAGACAAGAAAGATGGTTTAACCGGCGTAGCTTCAGGATTTACTGATCTGGACCGAATGACCTCGGGTTGGCAAAAATCCGACCTGGTGATCATCGCCGCCCGACCTGCAATGGGTAAAACGGCATTTGTATTGAGTTGTGCTCGAAATGCAGCAGTTGATTTTAACCGACCGGTGGTGGTTTTTTCACTCGAAATGTCGTCGGTGCAGTTGGTTAACCGTCTGATATCCGGCGAGACACAGATCGAGCAGGAAAAAATTCGTAAGGGACAACTGGAAGAATGGGAATGGCAACAGATCCACTCAAAGATCGGACGGCTTGAACAAGCCCCTCTGATCATTGACGATACACCAGCCTTAAATATTTTCGAATTCAGGGCCAAATGCCGTCGTTTAAAATCTCAGCATGATATCCAGCTGATCATCATCGACTACCTGCAATTGATGCAGGGCAAAAGCGCCGATAGCAAAGGCGGCGGCAACCGTGAACAGGAGATCGGCAGTATTTCGCGTGCCCTTAAATCGGTCGCAAAGGAATTGAACGTACCAGTGATCGCGCTTTCGCAGTTAAGCCGTGCGGTTGAGAACAGGCCGGGTGCATCTAAACGCCCAATGCTATCCGACTTACGTGAATCTGGCTCTATCGAACAGGACGCAGATATGGTTTTGTTCCTTTATCGCCCGGAATATTATGGTTTGACAGAAGACGAAAACGGCATGCCGACCCAGGGTGTTGGTGAGGTAATTATTGCCAAGCATCGTAATGGCGAAACGGGCACAGTACGATTGAAATTTGTTGGCAAATACGTAAAATTCGTCGACCTGGAACAGGGGAATGACAGTTTCGCACCTCAAAATAATGCCTTTGCAGGTTTAAACCCATCGCAGGATTTCGAAAAACCGAGCAACTTTATCATCAGGCCATCCCGTATGGACGATATTGATGATGAGCCGTTTTAATTGCAAAATGGTTTAAATGTGGGACGCGAAATGTCAATTGCGAAATTTTTTGAACGCGGAGTTCGAAATGCCGATTTCTGAGACGATTTGTTCTAATTGCATATTAAACAAAACCAAGGACCAAGGACAATGGACAATGGACGATGGACTAAAGACTATGGACTAAAGACTAATCATCCTCCCCCACCAGCTCCCCGTATACCGCTCTTAGTTCGGCAAGGGCGTGATTATCTCGTTTATTTTGGGCTATTTTCATCCCTTGCTCATACGTTTTTATGGCATCATCTTTTCGCTGCAGCGCCTCGTAAAGTTTACCGAGATGGTAATAGGTACCTACATAATCGGCGTGCTCATTCACAAGCTTTTCGTAGTATAACAACGCTTTTTCCGTATCGTTCAATCGAAGGTATTCCGTAGCCAGGGCATACAGTAAAAACTCATCGTTTGGCTCGTTCCTTAAAAAATCGAGCAACTTCTCTAATCGGCTTTCGGACATTTTTATTCTATCTTTTTTAACTAACTTTGTGGTACCTGATGGTCATTAAACAGCATGCCGGGTAACATGCCCGCATGG
>CAIPDP010000009.1 GCA_903863845.1 uncultured Mucilaginibacter sp.
TAAAGCTTTATTGCCGAAACCGGAAAGAACGGAAGGTTAGTTATTAGTGACTAGTTAACCGGTTAACTAGTCACTAATAACTAACCTTCCGTTCTTTCCGGTTTCGGCAATAAAGCTTTACGGGAAAGTTTCAGTTTACCTTGTTTATCGATATCTAATAATTTTACGCGAACTTCGTCGCCAACTTTAAAGATACCATCCATGGTTTCGAAGCGTTTGTGGTCGATCTCAGAGATGTGCAGCAAACCGTCTTTACCTGGCATGATCTCAACGAAAGCACCAAAAGGCATGATCGATTTAACTTTACCTTCGTAGATCTCGCCAACTTCCGGACGTGCAGCAATAGCACGGATACGGCTTACTGCAGCATCGATTGCTGCTTTGTTATCAGCAAAGATCTGAACGATACCCTGATTGTCTTTTTCTTCGATATTGATGGTAGCACCGGTTTCGCGTTGCATTTCCTGAATGATCTTGCCACCAGGTCCGATAACAGCACCAATGTATTCTTTATCAATTTTTAAGGTAACGATACGTGGCGCATGTGGTTTGTAATCCTCACGTGGTGCACTTAAAGTTTTACTTATTTCTTTCAGGATATGGATACGACCTTCCTTGGCCTGATCTAAAGCTTTTGTTAAAACTTCGTATGATAAACCATTGATTTTTAGGTCCATTTGACAAGCGACAATACCATTTTCGGTACCGGTTACTTTAAAGTCCATATCACCCAGGTGATCCTCGTCGCCAAGTATATCCGATAAGATGGCATATTTGGTTCCCATTTCATTGGTGATCAAACCCATAGCAATGCCTGTTACTGGCGCTTTGATTTTTACACCGGCATCCATCAGTGCCAATGTACCGGCGCAAACTGTTGCCATTGATGAAGAACCGTTAGATTCCAGAATATCAGAAACAACACGGATAGTATAAGGATTCTCATCTTCTGAAGGAAGAACCTGTTTCAGTGAACGCATGGCCAGGTTACCGTGACCGATCTCGCGGCGACCAGCTCCCCTGTTCGGGCGAACCTCCCCTGTTGAAAAACCTGGGAAATTATAGTGTAAAAGGAATTTCTGGTAGCCATTGATAAAGGCACCGTCAATCATTTGCTCATCATCTTTAGCACCTAAAGTAACGGTGGTAAGTGACTGGGTCTCCCCTCTTGTAAATATCGCTGAACCGTGTGCAGACGGTAAGTAACCAACTTCGCTCCATATCGGGCGGATCTGGGTAGTAGTACGACCGTCTAAACGTTTGCCTTCATCCAATACCAGGTTACGGATGGCATCGTACTCCACATCGTGGAAGTATTTTTTTGCCAGGAATTTGGTAACGTCATCAATTTCGCCTAATGTCTCGATAAATGAATCGCGTACTTCTTTGAATTTAGTAGCGCGCTCATCTTTTGCCGAAGCAGAACCGGCGATCGCATAAACCTGATCGTACGTTGCTGCGTAGATCGCTTTCTTCAGGTCTTCGTTATGATTTTCGTGGCTGTAGGTACGTTTTACGGTCTTGCCAACAGCCTCAGTTAACTCGCGTTGAACAAAACACTGCTTTTTAATAGCTTCATGAGCGAATTTGATCGCTTCAACTAATTCAGCTTCCTGTATTTCTTTCGATTCGCCTTCCACCATGTTGATGTCGAATTCAGAACCAGCGACAATAAATTCTAAGGTTGCATGTTCCAACTCACTCAATGTTGGGTTGATCACCAATTTACCGTCAATTTTTGCTACGCGTACTTCTGAGATCGGTCCGTTGAAAGGAATATCAGAAACAGCGATGGCAGCAGAAGCAGCTAAACCGGCAAGAGCATCAGGCATGATATCTTTATCAGCCGAAATTAAGGTGATCATTACCTGCGTATCAGCATGGTAATCACTTGGGAACAAAGGGCGTAAAGCACGGTCTACCAAACGTGAGATCAATACCTCATAGTCGGATAAACGAGCCTCACGGCGCAGGAAACCACCCGGGATACGGCCAGTGGCAGCATATTTCTCCTGGTAGTCAACTGATAATGGTAAAAAATCAACACCTTCTTTTGCTTCAGGTGATGATACAACAGTAGCGAGCAACATCGTATCGCCCATTTTAACAACAACAGAGCCATCGGCCTGTTTGGCCAGTTTACCGGTTTCGATCTCGATGGTGCGGCCGTCACCTAAATCGATAACCTTTTTAATTGCATTATAATTCATCTTGCTTTTGATTTGATGCACTTTTCATCTTTTGGAGCGCACCGGTTTATATGTAAATTTTTACTTTGCAAAAGTAAAAAAGCCACCCGACATTCCGGATGGCTTTTTAATTTAAAATCGAAAAGATTTACTTAATGATATCTCTCAGCTGCAGGGCTTTGATGATAGCACGATATCTCTCAATGTCTTTGTTGTAGAGGTAAGCCAGCAGTGCGCGACGTTTACCTACTAGTTTTTGCAAGGATAACTGGGTTGAAAAATCTTTTTTGTTGCTTTTCAAATGCCCGGTCAAATGCGCGATGCGGGTGGTGAATAAGGCGATCTGCCCTTCTGCCGAACCTGTATCAGTTGCAGCCTTGCCATGTTTTGCAAAGATCTCGGCCTTTGCTTCTTTACTTAAATACATTACCTGAATAATATTAAAGCGTTTATACTTTTGTTAATTGAGGTGCAAAGATAGGTTTGTGTTGGGATAATTACAAGTGTTTTGGTGAGAATTGTTGATTGGGTTGATTGAGTTGGAATAAGTTGATTGGGTTGATTGAGTTGATTGAGTTGGAATAAGTTGATTGTGTTGTCCCGATAGCTATCGGGACAACACAATCAACTATCTTTGTTAAATGGAAACTACTCAATACTCCTCCTTCGAAACCGAATTCCGCGTGCGCCCGGATGATATCGACATGTTTCAGCATGTGCATAATAGTAAATATTTCGATTATGTACTGGCGGCAAGGTATGAGCAAATGGAGCGTTGTTATGGCCTGGCCATGGAAGAGTTTATGGAACGGGGCTATGGTTGGGTAGTTAGAACTGCTTATGTTGATTACAAGCGTGCCCTAGGAATGGGCGATTATTTTATTGTAAAGACAGCTATTGAAACGATAGATGATAAGGGTTGCCGTGTTGCATTTACCATCACCAATAAAGCTACCCGTAAAGTTTGTTGTGATGGCTGGTTTGATTATACGATGATCGACATTAAAACAGGTCGTGCCGCTAAAATACCGGAGGATATTGTTGCACATTATACCATTTAGGTATTGGTTTAATGCCTTAAACTATTAATATTAAATTGTATTGTGATAACATTTTTAACTTTTGCACAAGCCAGTTAAAAAAAATTAACGTCATTTAACAGACAATCGATTGCATTTTTAGTTATGATATGAATCGGAAGATTTGCTATCGCATCTTCTCTCATATTGTGAATAGTGCACCAATTAGTCGATGGCAGGTTAACGATAATTCCTGAAGTTGAAGTGCGTTGTGTGATAACGGCAGTAGCATAATTGTATTTATCGACATCAACATAGTCACGGGCAAGATCATAGCCTAAAAGTGTTGATTTATGGAATAAACTACTATCAATTATCGGGAATCCATCTTTATCTGTCCCGATAATAGGCGTACCATCATATTCATGCGTACTCAATGGTATCAAATCGCCTTTTTTTATTCCTGTCCCGCCAAATAATGGTGATGAAGGATTAGTTATTTTAAATCCTTTCCAGCTTTCTGTTCCCCGATCGCCAAAGCCACCGTTATCGGCATTAACGCCAATACTTCCCAATTGAGGATATTGAAGTGATGTTTCGGTCCACAGCCCCGTTTTGAGTAAAGGATCTGCTTCAGGGTCGTCTTTTAATGATTTATAGCAAATCAGCTGAGAGTTATTGCCGTTAACGCTATTGACGCCATTATCGCCATATCGTACCTGCCAATACATGGTGTTACCTGACAATATAAGAGCTGGTTTGCCGCTTTTGATATGACTATCGAAATTTTCCCGGGCATTCCTCGTCCAATACTCATTATGGCCTGGTATAACCAACAACTTACCCTTTATATTAGTAGTGTCTTCAAGATCAACATCAGCTATTACGTTATACTTGTAGTTTTGATGGGCCAATATCCACCTGAAAAAGCCACCTGAATAGTAACTGAAAGGAATCGGCCTAAGGAAAGATACTATTCTACAGGCAGGATTAGGGTTGACGTAAAAACTTTTCCCTCCAGAGATGCAATAGGCATTTTCTGTATTTGAAGGGTAGACCACTGTGAAATCGACATTAGTTTCGGTAGATCTTATTACCAAAGGAATTTGATTCGCTATCAAATAAACGTTGCTTTTTACCTGTGGAATGGTAAAAACTACTGAAACCTGGTAGCCAAACCCTTTTTCATAAGGGATATCAGTTTGAGGTATTTGCGTAGTAATCGAAGTAAAAGGTATATTAAAAGCCAATTTACCAGCGGCATCGTAGGCACCAATTGCCTGATTTAAATAGGTTTTATCAGAGGAAAGAAACAAAAGGCATTGTTCACCCGGTATGTAAGATTGCTTATCCAGGTATCCATTTTGCACAGCACTATCGGGAATATTAGAAACTTTTCCAGCAGGTACCGGCAAAGTACCTTGCAATGGTTTTAAACATGCCGAAAGGTTTATGGCTGACAGTACTATCGGTATCTGGAAGCTTAAATCGCGTGATTTCTTTATAAAGATTCTACGATCAATTTTTATCGGTTTCAATTTAATAAGGTTTCGGGATTAGATTTGGACCTGGGCTAATATTCTTGTAATTGTTTTTTTATTGTTGAACTGATCATCCAAAATAATGCCAGATTTTGTTGCCTTGCTGTTGTAGGTATCGGTCAGCTAATTTTAGTAGCGATTTTATTGCTGGCAAAAGTAATGTAAGTTGATTATTGACTTAAGAATACACAAAGAAAATAAATATTCACATTTCTGCATAACTAGATGAAAGAACTGACACCGCTTTTTACAATCAGATTCGGGAATTCCAACCTGTGGAATTTGAGATCACATTGCCCCATCAATCAATTCCCCATAAAACTCACCGAGATCTAAGCCAATCGAGCGCACCTGCTGGGGGATCAGGCTGCTTGCCGATTGTCCTGGTGTAGTATTGATCTCGATAAAGTAAAACTCGCCTGTATTTTCAAGTAAGATAAAGTCTATGCGCACCATGCCCCGGCAATTCAGTCTTAAGTACACTTCAGTAACTATATAAGCTATTCGCTCGTTCTCTTCCGCAGTCAGGCGCCCGGGCGTAATTTCCTGGGACACGCCTGGCGTATATTTGGCTTCGTAGTCAAAGAATTCTTTCGAACTGATGATCTCGGTAGCTGGTAAAACTTTGATCTGCCCCTTTAATCGGGCCACGCCGATGCTAAACTCCCTTCCTTTAATAAACTCTTCAACCAAAACCTGGTTGTCTTCGTGAAAGGCCTTTTCCAGGGCTTCAGGAAGCCCGGCTATGTTTTGAACCTTGCTCATGCCCACGCTGCTTCCACCGTTGTTAGGCTTGATGAATAGCGGGAAACGCAAACTCGCAGCGACACTGCTAACCTCGTGGATGTCATGATCAAATAATTGGATCGATCTGGCTGTATGCAAGCCATGTATACCATTTACAATAGCTTTAGTATAGGCTTTGTTCATGGTGATAGCCGATGTGGTTGCATCGCAGGTGTTGTAGGGTATACCCAATATATCAAAATAACCTTGCAATTTGCCGTCTTCGCCCGGTGTACCATGGATGGTAATGAAAGCAAAATCGAAATGCACCTTCTCTCCTTTCACTTCAATCGTAAAATCATTTTTATCTACTTCAATATTGCCATGGTTTGTCTTATAAAACCAGCTTTCGCGGGTCACGAAAATGGTGTAAACGTTATATTTGCTATGATCAAGGTTGTTTTTGATGTTTTCGGCACTGTTAACCGAAACTTCAAATTCACCGGTAAAACCACCGGCTAAAAGGGCGACGTTTTTTGCTGACATGATGCTTCAAAGATATATTTTTTTAAAGTCCGGAAGTCCGCAAAAGTCCGGAAGTCCGAAAGATTGTTACTGATAAAAAGAAAAATTTAAAGTATTGTCCTAAAATAAGTTTAACGGTTAATTGATCAATCCTGATATACGTTTACAAAAATCCTTTCTGACACCCAATAGCTATCGGGGAACTTACTTCCGGACTTCCCGATACTTTTACAATCTCGAAATTTTAGTCTATTTTTGAACGCAGCATATCCTTCAGCACCCTATGAGTAAATTAGGTTCTTATATCAAATCAAAAGATTTTCGCAAGACTATTTTATTGGCAATCGGTGCGGTGATCGTATTGACATTGGTCGCTTTTTTTAGCCTGGATTGGTATACCCGGCATGGTTCAGGTATACCGGTTCCTAAACTTACGGGGCTTCCGGTCGACAAAGCACAGGCTTTACTTAAAGAACAGGGATTTGGCGTAAGTATCGACTCTGTTTATGTAGCCGACCAATCACCAGGTACAGTGGTAGAGCAAGATCCGGATGCCGGTACCAACGTAAAAGAAAATCGGGTGATCTACCTGAAAATTGTGAAGAATAAAGCGCCGATCGTTTCGCTTCCTGATATCATCGATGCTCCCTATATATCAGCGCAGGCTACACTATCCAATTTTGGTTTAAAGATAGGTGATACTACTTATAAGGCCGATATTGCAAGGGATCATGTGTTGCAGGTACGTTACGGAGGGCAGGCTGTTCAGGCGGGTGCTCAAATACCAAAAGGGTCGACTGTAGATCTGGTTTTGGGTGATGGTGCGGGTGCCAGCGAGGTTGAAATACCCGACCTGGTAAACCTGGAGCTGGATGAAGCAAAATATGCCCTGAAAGGTTCGGGCCTTACCCTGGGTTTAGTGACCTGGCAGGGAAAAATTACTGATTCGACCAGTGTCACAGTTGTTGCGCAATCGCCGATGAAAACAGATTCAGTATCTAAAGCACCAATTGGCACCAAAGTAAATGTTACGGTGGTACAAGGTAAAAAGCCATAGTAAAGAGCCATCAACGAAAGCAATCAGACATAAATTTTAACCGACCTTCTTAGCGATGACAGAACAGAAAACAGTTAAAGCTGGCTCAAGTAAAATAAAACTTATTTTGATAATTCTGGTGCTGGTTGTTGCCGGCATCAGTGCCGGATATTTTTATTTAAGGTATTTCAAGCCGAATGTTACGGCAAAAGAGGCCTATTTATACATTCATACCGATGCCTCTTATGCTGATGTGTATAAAACCATCAGAGAAAAAGGGATTGTTAGCGATACTGCATCATTTAACGCTGCTGCCATCAGCATGAATTATGTGAACCGGGTTAAACCAGGAAAATACCGCCTGCATGAAGGAATGACCAATCGCCGATTGATCAATATGCTTGCCTCAGGCGCCCAGGAACCCGTGCAGCTTTCATTCCATAATTTGAGGCTTAAGGAAGATTTTGTAGGTTTTGTTGCAAAAAAGATCGAACCTGATTCTGTATCATTATTGCGTTTGCTCGACTCAACCCAGTTTTTAGCTAAATATGGCTTTACGCCGGATAATGTTTATACGATGTTCATCCCTAACACTTACCAGCTGTATTGGAATAATACGCCTGAAAAGTTCTTTAAAAGGATGAATAGCAATTACACAAGCTTTTGGAATTCAGAGCGTAAACAGGAAGCTGCAGATATGAAACTTTCGCCCATCGAAGTTACTATACTTGCTTCGATAGTTGACGCGGAAGCTTTGCACGATGATGAAATGCCAACCATAGCCGGACTTTATCTGAATCGTTTGAAAAAAGGCATGAAATTGGAGTCAGACCCAACTGTGATCTTTGCGTTGCATGATTTTACGATTAGAAGGGTTCTTAATAAATATCTTTCATATAATTCGCCTTACAATACCTATTTACATACCGGATTGCCACCCGGACCTATTATGATGCCTTCGGTTAACGCCATTGATGCTGTACTTAACTACCGCAAGAGTGATTACATTTATATGTGTGCGAAAGAGGATTTCTCAGGAAACCATAATTTTGCAACCAATCATGCCGATCACATGATCAATGCACATAAGTATCAACAGGCGCTGAACGAGCGCAATATCAAAAAGTAATGTTTGAATTCACATCCAA
>CAIPDP010000010.1 GCA_903863845.1 uncultured Mucilaginibacter sp.
AAGGTTTGGTCGCCCTGGCCAACTACCTGGACAACCTATCAAAACGGTAATAATCCGGTGATCACCATTACGAGGCTGGATGATAACGGCTACACCTTTAAGGTAGATATGGTAGTTAACAGCCAAAGTTTTTCATTTGAAGTTTCTTATAATGGCTTCGACGATAAAAATAACTGGACAAAGTATATGGACCAGAATAGCGACGAAATAGCGATCGTTGGTTCAACCATGAGCAATCTTTCGCAATACGGCTGGCCGGCCAATACCCGGGTGCAGATCTATTTCTGGATATACAGTGGTAATTACGGGTTAGAGTTAGAGTAAGAGGACCACCGAAATAGAAAGACTTACGAAGTTTTAAGAAAAGGTAAGTCTTTTCCGCAATATTTTTGAGCACAATTTTTAATTTCCAATCTTGAAATTCATGCTTAAAATATTGAAAGTTAATTGGTTAATTAAAATTAATAGTTTTAACTTTAATTAAACCTCTTAAAACTTAAAACCATGAAACTTTCAACCTTCGCAATTATTGTTGCGCTTTTAGCGTTCATTTTTGGTCTTGCATTTATTATTATCCCAGCCCAGGTGGGTACTTTTTACGGCATTACACACAACACTGGCGGTATTTGGGTAACCCGGTATTGGGGAGCTACATTGATATTTTTAGGTATGATCTACTGGTCGTACAGCGGCGTTTCGCCAGCTGCAAAATCGTGGCCCAAGTTGCTCGTTTTTAGTATAATTTACGACCTAATGCAGTTGGCGTTAACGCTTACTGCGGTTCTAAATGGAGTAGGCAATACCAATGGTTGGTCAAGTGTAGCGTTATATGCGCTGCTTATTATCGGTTCCGTTTATTTCCTGAGTGTGTGCCGGAAGACCAGAGAGCAAGCCTGATAAACGATGTATTTTTTGTTTTTCAAACAGGTGCGAGCGTCTGCGCTAGTACCTGTTTGTGTTTTAGTTTGCGTAACTATACAGGCCGCAGGGGGTAATCCAACGCAATAAGTCACCATCTAAAATGGCTAAAATCTCCCCTTCCAAACTATTTGAAAAAATAACTGATTATCTATTTGACAGTTAATATATAATTTCTATCTTTGCCGTCCCTTTCGGGGGATACAAATGTCTTGAGCGAGGCCCTACTGCTTCGATGGACACAAAAAAATAGTAAAATGTCAGGAATTATTGGTAAAAAAGTAGGAATGACCAGCATTTTCGACGAAACAGGGAAGAACATTCCTTGCACCGTAATCGAAGCTGGCCCTTGTGTGGTAACACAAGTGAAGTCTGTAGATTCAGACGGCTACGCAGCCGTACAGCTTGCGTATGGTGAGAAAAAAGAAAAAAACACCTCCGCTCCTTTAAAAGGTCACTTCCAAAAAGCCGGCACAACTCCTAAACGCAGGCTGGTTGAATTCAAAACTTTCGTAGATGAGAAAAACCTTGGTGACACAGTTACCGTGGATATTTTTGCCGCCGGAGATTTTGTGGACGTAGTGGGTACCTCTAAAGGTAAAGGCTTTCAGGGCGTTGTTAAACGTCACGGATTTAGTGGTGTGGGTATGCAAACGCACGGTCAGCATAACCGCTTACGTGCTCCAGGTTCGTTGGGTGCTTCATCATGGCCTTCACGTGTATTTAAAGGTATGCGTATGGCTGGTCAAACCGGTAGTGAACGTGTTAAAGTTCAGAACCTTGAAGTATTGAAGGTTTACCCTGAGCAGAATTTAATGGTAGTTAAAGGTTCCATCCCCGGAGCTAAGGGTTCATTCGTAATTGTGGATAAATAAGATGGAAGTTAAAGTATTAAATATCTCAGGTAAAGAAACAGGTGCCAAAGTGCAGCTGTCGGATGCCATCTTCGGTATCGAACCTAACGACCACGCGATCTATCTTGATGTGAAGCAATTCCTTGCCAACCAGCGTCAGGGCACACATAAAGCAAAACAGCGTAACGAAATTGCAGGTTCAACCCGCAAGTTATATAAGCAAAAAGGTACAGGCGGTGCCCGTGCCGGTGGTATCAAATCACCATTGTTTAATGGTGGTGGTCGTGTATTCGGTCCGCAACCACGCGATTATAGCTTCAAACTGAACAAGAAACTGAAAGTATTGGCCCGTAAATCGGCCCTTTCATACAAGGCAAAAGATAACAACATTGTGGTTTTGGAAGATTTCAGCTTTGATGCTGTAAAAACCAAAAGCTACGTGCAACTGGTAGCAGACCTTAAAGTAAGTGATGTAAAAACATTACTGGTATTGGCCGCTGCTGATAATAATGTTTATTTATCAAGCCGTAACCTGAAGAAAAGCAAAGTGATCACTGCCGATCAATTGAATACATATGATGTGTTGAATGCCGGTACACTTTTACTGACAGCAGGTGCAGTTAAAACTTTGGAGGAAGCATTAGCTAAGTAGTTATGGAAATTTTAAAGAAACCCTTACTTACTGAAAAGGCAACTCAGCTGACTGAAAAGCTGAACCGCTACACCTTTAAGTGTGACCACAGGGCTAACAAGCTTCAGATAAAAGAAGCAATTGAAAAAATGTATGGTGTAAACATCGTTTCGGTGAATACCCAGAAATACGTTGGAAAACTAAAAAGTCGTAACACTAAAGGTGGTATGGTTAGCGGTCGTGCTGCAACCTACAAGAAAGCGATCATTACGTTGAAAGACGGTGAGGTAATAGATTTTTATAATAATATATAAAAACAGAGATGGCAGTTAAAAGATTTAAACCGGTTACGCCAGGCACCCGATTCAGGGTTGATACCAGCACTTCGGATATTACAACAAACGTTCCTGAAAAATCGTTGGTTGTAGCATCAAACAAGAGGTCGGGTGGTCGTAACAATTCCGGTAAGATGACCATGCGCTACATGGGTGGTGGTCACAAGCAGGCTTATCGTTTGATCGATTTCAAACGCAATAAATTTGATATCCCTGCAACTGTAGCAACTATCGAATATGATCCAAACCGCTCAGCACGTATTGCATTATTGCACTTCGTTGATGGCGAGAAGAGATACATGATCGCTCCAGAAGGCTTGAAAGTTGGACAAACCGTAATATCAGGCGATGCTGTTGCCCCTGAAGTTGGTAACACATTACCATTGAAAAATATCCCTTTGGGTTCGATCATTCATAACATCGAATTGAACCCAGGCCAGGGTGGTACCATTGCACGCAGTGCAGGTACATACGCACAGCTTTCGGCACGCGACGGTAAATATGCTATCATCAAATTGCCTTCAGGCGAAACCCGCATGATATTGCTTACTTGCCTCGCAACTATAGGTACTGTATCCAACGGCGAAAAAGCCAATGCAGTATTAGGTAAAGCTGGTCGTAAGCGCTGGTTGGGTCGTCGTCCAAGAGTTCGTGGTGTAGCTATGAACCCGGTAGATCACCCTATGGGTGGTGGTGAAGGCAGGGCATCAGGTGGCCATCCGCGTTCGCGCAAAGGTTTACTGGCCAAAGGCTTCAAAACCCGCGATAAAAAGAAAACATCTGATCGTTATATCATTGAAAGAAGGAAGAAATAATGGCACGTTCAATTAGAAAAGGACCTTATATAGATCACAACCTCGAAAAAAAGGTTGAGACACTGAATGAGTCGAGCAAGAAATCGGTTGTAAAAACATGGTCGCGCCGTTCCATGATCTCTCCTGATTTTGTTGGTCATACGTTCGCAGTACACAACGGTAATAAATTTATCCCTGTGTATGTTACAGAAAACATGGTTGGTCACAAGCTGGGAGAGTTTGCTCCAACCCGTACATTCCGTGGTCACGCAGAAAAGAAAAAATAACAGGCAATGGAAGCAACATTAAAAACTAAGAAGTCTGTATTAATCAGACAGCAAAAAGAGGCTGCGAAAGCCCAGGTAGGCGGCGCTTCTGTTGCTAAGTTACAGAATTGCCCAACTTCGCCTCGTAAGATGCGTTTGGTAGTTGACCTGATCCGCGGCGAGAACGTTGAGAAAGCCTTGTATATCTTAAAATATACCAATAAGGAAGCAGCGATCCGCGTAGAAAAATTATTGCTCTCGGCCATCAAAAACTGGGAAGCAAAAAATGAAGGCAAACGTGTTGAAGACAGCGGTCTCTTTGTAAAAGAGGTGTCGGTAGGTGGTGGTCGCCAATTGAAAAGATTGCGTCCGGCTCCACAGGGCCGCGGATACCGTATCCGCAAACGCTCAAACCACGTAACTCTTATTGTGGACAGTAAAAACGAAACAACTAATTAAAGATGGGACAAAAAGCACATCCAATAGGTAACAGGTTAGGAATCATCCGTGGTTGGGATTCTAATTGGTTCGGTGGCAACAACTACTCCGATAAATTAGTTGAAGACGAAAAGATCCGCAAATATATTTCAGTACGTATCGCTAAGGGCGGCATATCTAAAGTAGTTATTGAGCGCACCCTGAAACGCATTACTGTAACCATTCACACTGCCCGTCCGGGTATTGTAATCGGTAAAGGTGGCCAGGAAGTTGATAAGATAAAAGAAGAGTTGAAAAAACTGACTAAAAAGGACGTTCAGATCAACATTTTCGAAATAAAACGCCCTGAGCTTGATGCTCAGTTGGTTGCAGAAGGCATAGCAAAACAATTGGAAGCTCGTATTTCTTTTCGTCGCGCTATGAAGACTACCATTGCTTCAACCATGAGGATGGGTGCTGAAGGTATCAAAGTGATGACTTCGGGCCGTTTGGGTGGTGCTGAAATGGCACGTACTGAACAATATAAAGAAGGAAGAATCCCTCTGCATACTTTCCGTGCCGATATTGATTACGCTTTGGCAGAAGCCTTAACTACCTATGGTAAAATAGGTGTTAAAGTATGGATCTGTAAAGGTGAAGTATACGGCAAACGCGATCTGTCGCCAAACATTGGTGCTGCAAGCAGCTCAAGTGGTAAAGGCGGACGTCCTGAAGGCGCGGCATCTTTTGGTGCACGCGGCGAAAGAGGCGGTGAGCGCGGTGGTGATCGTCGTCGTGATGATCGCAGAGGCGGTAACGCTGGTGGCGATCGCAGAGGCGGTGGTGCACCGGGTGCAGGCCAGAATCGTGGCGGTGGTAACCGTCCTGGTGGCGGCGGACCTAACCGTGGTGGCGGCAATCGCCCGGGCGGACCTTCTGGAAGAAGATAATTGAAATAGACGTGAGTAATGAGATGTGAGATTTTAGAATCACATTTTATAACTCAACTTAAAATTGAATAATAAGTATTGGTTTGATACGGGATGTTGAAAGGAGCTAAGAGATAAGGGATTAAATTCTCAAATCTCGGATCTCAGATCTAAAATCTCTTATCTCAAAGATTAAGAAAATGCTACAGCCAAAAAGAACGAAGTTCAGGAAAATGCAAAAAGGCAGAATGAAAGGGGTCGCCAGTCGTGGTGCTGAACTTGCATTCGGATCTTTCGGTATAAAATCACTCGAGCCGGCTTGGATCACCAGCCGCCAGATCGAGGCTGCGCGTATCGCTGTAACACGTTTTATGAAACGTGAAGGCCAGGTTTGGATCAGGATATTTCCGGACAAGCCTGTTACCAAGAAACCAGCAGAAGTACGTATGGGTAAAGGTAAAGGTGCTCCTGAATATTGGGTAGCGGTAGTTCGCCCCGGAAGGATCATTTTCGAAGCTGAAGGTGTACCACTGGATGTAGCTAAAGAGGCATTACGCCTGGCTGCACAGAAATTACCGGTACAAACCAGGTTTGTAACACGTAGAGATTACGTAGAGGCATAAATTATAGGTTGAAACGTTGTAACGTTGGAAAGTTGAAAAGTTAAAACTCCAACTGCAGATGAAAACATTACAACACCACAACCTTACAACATTACAACAAATAAAAAGATGAAGAACTCAGAAATTATAGAGCTCACCACTGAAGAGTTGGTAGCAAGGATCAGCGAGGAGAAGGGTAACCTCACCAAACTGAAGTTTGCCCATACGGTTTCGGCAATTGAAAATCCAAGCCGCATTACAAAAGTGCGTAAGGATATTGCTCGTTTAAATACTGAATTGACAAAGCGCAAAGCGGCGCCAGCTTCTGAAAATAAATAATTTTTTAGGCTCGAAATGGAAAGAAATTTAAGAAAAACGCGTACCGGCCTGGTAGTAAGCAATAAGATGGACAAGTCTATTGTAGTTGCCGTTGAGCGGAAAGTAAAACACCCGATCTATGGTAAGTTCGTGAAGAAGACTACCAAATTTATGGCACATGACGAAGCTAATACTTGTGGTATTGGCGATACCGTATTGATTATGGAAACGCGTCCGCTGAGCAAAAACAAAAACTGGAGACTAGTACAAATAGTAGAAAGGGCTAAATAGGATGGTACAACAGGAATCAAGATTAAACGTAGCCGACAACAGTGGCGCTAAGGAAGTATTAGTGATACGCGTGTTGGGCGGTACCGGTAAACGATACGCATCGATCGGCGATAAAATTGTTGTTACCGTAAAAAGCGCTTTGCCATCAGGCAACATTAAAAAAGGTGCTGTATCGAAAGCAGTAGTTGTAAGAACCCGCAAAGAGATCCGCAGGAAAGATGGTTCATATATCCGCTTCGACGACAATGCAGCAGTTTTGTTAAATAACCAGGACGAGCCGAGAGGCACACGTATCTTTGGTCCGGTTGCAAGAGAGTTGCGCGAGAAACAATTCATGAAAATTGTGTCATTAGCACCGGAGGTATTGTAACATGGAAAAGAAACAAAATTTTAAATTAAAGATCCGCAAGGGTGACCTGGTAAAGGTTATTGCCGGAAACTCAAAAGGTAAAGAAGGCAAGATCCTTGAGGTGATCGTAGATAAAAATCGTGCTATTGTGGAAGGCGCCAATATGGTGTCAAAACACACTAAGCCGAACGCTGCTACCCCTAACGGTGGTATCGTAAAACAGGAAGCTGCTATCCATATTTCAAACCTGATGTTGGTTGATCCAAAAACAGGTAAACCTACCCGCGTAGGCCGTGCGAAAAATGAAGCTGGTAAACTGGTAAGAATAGCTAAAGTATCAGGGGAGGAAATTAAGTAATGGCAACAACTGCAAAAACATACGTTCCGAGATTAAAATCGAAATACAAGGAAGAGATACGCAGCAATCTGAAAGAAAAATTTCAGTATAAAAGCGTTATGCAGGTTCCGAAGCTCGAGAAAATTGCAATCAACCAGGGTGTTGGTGGTGCTACTACCGACAAGAAGCTGATCGAACAAACTATCGGCGAGTTGACCACCATTACCGGTCAGCAGGCAGTTTCTTCAAAATCGAAGAAAGATATCTCGAACTTCAAATTGCGTAAAAATATGCCGGTAGGCGTACGTGTTACCTTACGCGATAATACCATGTACGAATTTTTGGATCGTTTGATCGCTGTGGCATTGCCACGTATCCGCGATTTCAAGGGAATCAATGATAAAGGCTTTGATGGCCGTGGTAACTATACCCTGGGCATCACCGAGCAGATCATTTTCCCCGAGATAAATATCGACAAGATCAACAAGATACAGGGTATGGACATCACCTTTGTAACCTCGGCTACTAATGATGTTGAAGCTTTGGAATTGCTGAAAGAATTTGGATTACCATTTAAAAATCAGACTAAATAATGGCTAAAGAAGGTGTAAAGGCCCGTGAAGTAAAACGCGCCAAATTAGTAGCTAAATACGCTGAAAAAAGAGCAGCCCTTAAGGCAGCCGGCGATTGGGTAGCATTAGACAAATTGCCTAAAGCTTCGTCACCGGTAAAACAGCATAACCGCTGTAAACTTACCGGCCGCCCTCGTGGTTACATGCGCCAGTTTGGTATTTCGCGCGTTACATTCCGCGAAATGGCTCTGGAAGGCAAGATACCGGGAGTGAAGAAGGCTAGCTGGTAAAAAAGGAGGCGAAAGCCAAAAGGTAAAAGGCGAAAGGTCAACTTTCAATACCTTTCACCTTTGAGCTTTAACCTTTTACCTAAAAAGAATATTAACCGATGGAAGGTCTACGGAAACCACCATCATAAACAATAAGTAATGAATACAGATCCAATCGCAGATTATCTTACAAGAGTAAGGAATGCTATTAAGGCCAACCAAAGGGTTGTTGAAATTCCTGCATCAAATCTGAAGAAGGAAATCACGAAAGTGCTTTTCGACAAAGGTTACATCGCTAATTTTAAGTTTGAGGACAATGGTCCGCAAGGCACCATTAAGGTAGCTTTGAAGTACCATCCGATAACAAAAGTTCCTGCTATCCGTAGCATTCAGCGTATCAGTAAACCAGGTTTGAGAAAATACGCAGGCATGGATAATATGCCACGTGTATTAAATGGTTTAGGTATCGCTATCCTTTCAACCTCTAAAGGCGTAATGTCCGACAAAGAGGCTCGTCAACAAAATATTGGCGGTGAGGTATTAGCCTACGTTTATTAATCAATAGGAGGAAAAGAAGCAATGTCAAGAATAGGAAAAGCACCTATAGCAATACCGGCAGGCGTTACCATTACTGTTAGCAGCGACAACGTTGTTACGGTAAAAGGTCCTAAAGGTCAGTTGCATCAGGCTGTTGACAGTGATATCATTGTTGAACAGGAAGAAGGACAACTGTTGGTAAAACGTCCATCGGAGCAAAAACGCCACAAAGCATTACACGGTTTGTACCGTGCGCTTTTAAATAATATGGTTGTTGGCGTAACCACAGGTTACAAACTGGAGCAGGAATTGGTTGGTGTGGGTTACCGCGCTACCAACACCGGTAACACTTTAGACCTGGTATTAGGCTACTCTCACCATTATGTGTTTGAATTGCCAGTAGAAATTAAAGTTACAACCACTGCTGATAAGGGTAAAAACCCAACTATCATTTTGGAATCAATTGACAAACAACTTATTGGCCAGGTAGCTGCAAAGATTCGTTCGCTGCGTGCACCAGAACCTTACAAAGGTAAAGGTATCAAGTTTGTTGGCGAGCAATTGAGAAGAAAAGCAGGTAAATCGGCATCTAAAAAATAATCGTCATGTCAGGTAAATTATCAAGAAGAGACAGAATAAAAAAGGGGATCAGGAAAAAGATTTCGGGATCTTCCGACCGTCCGCGCTTGTCAGTGTACAGGAGCAATAAAGGGATATATGCCCAGGTCATCGACGATGTAAGTGGAAAGACTTTAGTGTCAGCTTCCTCTTTATCCAAAGAATTCAATGCTACAGGCAATAAATCAGAACAATCAGTAGCCGTTGGCAAACTGGTAGCTGAGAAAGCTGTTGCTGCGGGTATTAAAGATGTGGTTTTCGACCGTAACGGTTACCTATATCATGGTCGTGTTAAATCACTGGCCGAAGGTGCACGTGAAGGGGGTTTGAATTTTTAATCATAAAGAGAGATGTCAACAATTAATATAAAGCGAGTAAAAACCAGCGAGATCGAATTGAAAGATCGCCTGGTAAGCATACAACGTGTTGCCAAAGTAACCAAAGGCGGTCGTACTTTCAGTTTCTCGGCCATTGTGGTTGTAGGTGACGAAAACGGCGTGGTAGGTTACGGTTTGGGTAAAGCAAAAGAAGTTACCGAAGCAATTGCTAAAGGTATCGATGATGCTAAAAAGAACCTGGTAAAAGTGCCGATCATTAACGGTACCATACCACACGAGCAGATCGGAAAGTTCTCGGGCGGTTTTATCTTCCTTAAACCAGCAGCAAACGGTACCGGCGTAATAGCAGGTGGTGCAATGCGTGCAGTTTTGGAGTCGGCCGGTGTACACAACGTATTGGCTAAATCAAAAGGATCATCAAACCCGCACAACGTGGTTAAAGCAACAGTATCAGCTTTATCGCAAATGCGCGATGCTTATACCGTGGCTCAACACCGCGGCGTTAATTTAGGTAAAGTATTTAACGGATAATCGTCATGGCAAAGATCAAAATAACACAGATTAAGAGCGTGATCGATAGGACCGAACGCCAGAAAAGAACCGTTGAGGCACTGGGTCTTAAAAAGATCAATCACAGTGTAGAGGTTGAAGCAACACCTGCTATCATTGGTATGGTGCGCAAAGTAAATCATTTGGTAGCGGTTGAAAACATTTAATGTTATGAATTTAAGTAATTTAAAACCTGCAGCAGGTTCTACTAAAAACAGGAAAAGAATTGGCCGTGGTACCGGATCGGGCCGTGGTGGTACGTCGACCCGTGGCCATAAAGGTGCAGGTTCACGTTCTGGTACATCAACCAAAATCGGTTTCGAAGGCGGTCAGATGCCATTGCAACGTCGTGTACCTAAGGTTGGATTTAAAAATCCTAACCGTGTTGAGTATGTAAGCATCAACCTGGATACTTTACAAAAATTAGTAGAAGAACATAAAGTTTCTGCAATTGATTTTGCAACTTTGAAGGATCATGGTTTGGTTTCGCGCAACGACCTGGTGAAAATTCTGGGCCGTGGTGAGCTGACAGCCAAAATTGAAGTAAAGGCGCATGCTTTTTCGGCAACAGCACAAAAAGCTATTGAAGCAGCCGGTGGTACTATCGTTAAGTTGTAAATTTCAATGAAGAAATTATTCACTACATTATCCAATATCTGGAAAATTGAAGACCTAAGAGTGCGTATTACTAACACACTCTTATTTCTTTTAATATATCGTATAGGCTCCTATGTGGTATTGCCTGGCGTGGTTTACTCCACCCTCAACAATACCAACGGTAAAGAAGGTATTTTAGGCTTACTCAATATGTTTGCAGGAGGTTCGTTTTCACGGGCCTCTATTTTTGCTATTGGGGTTATGCCTTATATATCGGCTTCTATCGTAGTGCAATTGCTGGGGATAGCGGTACCTTATTTCACTAAACTCCAAAAAGAAGGTGAAAGCGGTCGTACCAAGCTGAACCAGTGGACCCGTTACCTAACCATCGGTATTGCAGCTTTGCAGGCCGTAGGTTATATCCGGTCGCAAATCACCCTTGATGGTGCAAGAAGCCAGATCAGCCCCGAAATCAGTGCACTAACCTTTACTATCGTATCGGTTTTCATACTTACTGCCGGTACATTATTTGTAATGTGGCTGGGTGAAAAGATCACCGACAAAGGTATTGGTAATGGTATTTCGCTTATCATCATGGTAGGTATCATTGCCCAGTTGCCCGGTGCTTTCGGTTCGGAATTTAGCGTACGTACCAACGGACAAGGTGGTTTGATCTTGTTCATTGTTGAAATTGTTGCCCTGATAGCAGTAGTGATGTTTACCATCCTCATTGTACAGGGTACCCGTAAAATTGCCGTGCAATACGCAAAGCGTGTAGTAGGTAATAAACAATACGGTGGCGTTCGCCAATACATTCCTATTAAAGTAAACGCAGCAGGTGTAATGCCGATCATCTTTGCCCAGGCATTGATGTTCATTCCGGCTTATATTCCGCAGTTGTTTCCTTCTATTTCTACCAACCCTGTGGTGATGTCGCTGGCAAGCTACAGCTCATGGGGGCATAACCTGTTGTTTGGTGTGCTGATCGTTGTATTTACATTCTTCTATACAGCTATCACCATTAACCCGCACCAGATGGCTGATGATATGAAAAAGAATGGTGGCTTTATACCTGGTGTTAAACCGGGTAAACCAACATCTGAATTTATTGACGGTGTAGTTTCAAGGATCACGCTACCGGGATCTATATTCCTGGCTATTATTGCGGTGATACCTGCATTCGCTATCGCGATCGGAGTAAGTAATGTATTCGCCAGGTTCTTTGGCGGTACTTCGCTTATCATCCTTGTAGGTGTTGTGCTGGATACCCTGCAACAGATAGAAAGTCATTTATTGATGAGGCATTATGACGGTTTGATGAAGACCGGCCGCATCACAGGGCGTACGGCTATACCTACTGCGGCAGGTACAACACCGCCGACGATCTAATTAGTAAACATGTCAAAGATCAATTATAAGTCTGTCGAAGAGATAGAGCTGATAAGAGAAAGTTCTTTACTTGTTGCCAAAACGCTGGGCGAGATAGCTAAAGTTATACGCCCCGGAATAAAAACTATCGAATTAAACAAACTTGCCGAGACCTATATCCGTGATAACGGAGGGGTGCCGGCATTTTTAAATTATAGCGGTTTCCCTTATTCTCTTTGTATCTCGCTGAACGATCAGGTGGTACATGGTTTCCCTGGCAAATATGAGCTGGTTGAGGGTGACTTGGTATCGGTTGATTGTGGTGTACTGATGAATAAGTACTATGGCGACTCAGCTTACACCTTTGCTATTGGCGAGGTGAGCGAACAGGTTGAGAAACTAATGCGGGTAACCAAAGAATGTTTGTACCTGGGTATCGATAAAGCAGTAGCCGGCATGCGGGTAGGCGATATTGGTGCAGCAGTACAGGAACATGCCGAGAAGAACGGTTTTGGCGTTGTAAAGGAACTGGTAGGGCACGGAGTAGGTACACACTTGCACGAGAAACCCGAAGTGCCTAACTACGGCCGCCGGGGTTCTGGTATCAAACTGGAAGAAGGGATGGTGATCGCCATTGAGCCGATGATCAATGCCGGACGTGCCGGAGTAAAGTTTTGGGACGATGGCTGGACAGTGTCTACCGTTGATAAGAAACCATCATGCCATTACGAGCATACGGTGGCTATCCGCAAGGGCAAAGCTGACATACTTTCGTCATTTGCTTTTGTTGATGAAGTTTTGAAAGAAAAAGTTAATAATTAGAAAAATAATACTTAATTTTGCAACCCGGTTTTTAAGCGGATTATAGGGTTAATAATCAATAAAATATGGCTAAACAATCTTCGATTGAACAAGACGGAACAATACGAGAGGCATTGTCTAACGCAATGTTCCGGGTTGAATTGGAGAATGGCCACGAGATTATTGCACATATTTCCGGTAAAATGCGTATGCACTACATCAAAATTCTACCTGGCGACAGGGTAAAACTGGAGATGAGTCCGTATGATTTAACTAAAGGCAGGATAACCTACAGATACAAATAAGAAAGAGATGAAAGTTAGAGCATCCATTAAAAAGCGCAGCGCTGATTGTAAGATCATCCGTCGTAACGGGAAACTTTACGTGATCAACAAGAAAAACCCTAAGTATAAACAACGTCAGGGATAAAATAGTTGTGATTGAGTGAATTAGTGAGTTAGCGAATTAATAAAATTCACTCATTCGCTCCGTCACTCATTCACTCATTAAAATATTCAGGTGCGATTCGTACAACGGTAGCCGCCGTTCGGTCGTTCACTAAAACACAAAAAGAAAAATATGGCAAGGATAGCAGGTATTGATTTACCAAAGAACAAAAGAGGAGAGATCGGACTGACCTACATTTATGGTATCGGCCGCTCAACTGCACAGGACATTTTGACCCAGGCAGGCATTAGCTTTGATACTAAAGTTCAGGAATGGACCGATGAGCAATTGACTTCGATCCGCGGGATCATCAACGACCAGATCAAGGTTGAAGGTGCGCTGCGTTCGGAAGTGCAGTTGAACATCAAACGTTTAATGGATATCGGTTGCTACCGTGGTACCCGTCACCGTAAAGGTTTGCCTTTGCGTGGTCAGCGTACTAAAAACAACTCACGTACCCGTAAAGGAAAACGTAAGACAGTTGCTAACAAGAAAAAGGCTACTAAGTAGTAAATAGTGATTGGTTATCGGGTATCAGGTAATAGTTATCAGGTATCGGTGATCAGGAATAGATAAATTAATGTTACTGGGTCCTGATTATTTGTTGATCAAGTAATTCAGTAAAAAATTAAAAAACCAAATGGCTAAATCAACCAAAAAAGTTACCAAAAAGCGTATCGTAGTAGTAGAGTCTGTAGGCGAAGCACACGTAAACGCTACTTTCAACAACATCATCATTACCTTAACTAACAAAAGCGGTCAGGCTATTTCATGGTCATCTGCTGGTAAGATGGGTTTCAAAGGTTCGAAAAAGAATACCCCTTATGCTGCTTCACAAGCTGCTGCCGATGCCGGTAAAGTTGCTTATGATTTGGGTTTGCGCAAGGTAGAAGTATTTGTAAAGGGCCCTGGCGCTGGTCGCGAGTCGGCTATCCGTACTTTGCAAACTACCGGTATCGAGGTAACCATAATCAAAGACATTACACCGCTTCCGCACAACGGTTGTCGTCCTTCTAAACGAAGAAGAGTTTAATTAATATATATTTTTAAAGCTAAGAGTCGCCGGCTGCGGGCCGGTTGATACTTTAAAACAAAAACAATGGCTAGATACACAGGACCAAAATCCAAAATTGCGCGTAAATTCCGCGAGCCGATCTTCGGCCCGGACAAGGCGCTTGAAAGAAAAAATTACCCACCGGGTATGCACGGCGTTTCAAAGCGCAGAGGCAAACAATCTGAATACTCTGTACAGTTACAGGAAAAGCAGAAAGTTAAATACACTTATGGTGTATTGGAACGTCAGTTCGAAAACCTGTTTCACCGTGCTTCTGCTAAAGAAGGTATCACTGGTGAAAACTTGCTGAAATTGTTAGAGGCTCGTTTGGATAATGCAGTATACCGTTTAGGTATTGCGCCAACCCGTTCAGGAGCACGCCAATTGGTAGGTCACAAACATATCACCGTAAACGGCGAAGTAGTAAACATCGCTTCTTACAGCTTAAGGGCAGGTGACGTAGTTGCTGTTCGTGAGAAATCAAAATCGCTGGAAGCCATTACCAATTCGGTAGCTGGCAGAAAGATCAATAAATTTAGCTGGCTGGAATGGGATGCTGCCAATTTAACCGGCAAATTCCTGAGCTATCCTAACCGCGACGAGATACCTGAGAACATCAAGGAAAACCTTATCGTCGAGTTATACTCTAAATAAGATTTGAGATTTTAGATATGAGATTTGAGACAATGGTCTGAATCTCATATCTGATTTTATAAATAATATAATTCATGATTTAGGATTTGGAATTGGGTAAGCAGACAAACGTCTCATAGCTCAAATCTCACATCTCAAATCTCAACCAAGTAAACAATTAACAAAGGATATAAATGGCAATTTTAGCATTTCAGAAACCAGACAAGGTTATCATGCAGAAAGCTACCGATTTCGAGGGTACGTTTGAATTTCGTCCGTTGGAGCCGGGTTTCGGTATAACTATTGGTAATGCTTTACGTCGTATCTTACTTTCATCTTTGGAAGGCTTTGCAGTAACCTCAGTTCGTTTTTCGGGTGTTACGCATGAGTTCTCTACCATTAAAGGTGTTGTTGAGGACGTTACCGAGATCATATTGAACCTAAAGCAGGTTCGTTTGAAAAAAACAGGCGACTCGGGCGATGCAGAAAAAATATTCGTGATCGTTAACGGCCAGGATGCTTTCAAAGCAGGCGACATTACCAAGTTTTCAAACAACTTTACGGTATTGAACCCCGACCTGGTGATCTGCAATATGGATACCGCGGTAACGCTTGAAATTGAGCTGACCATCAATAAAGGTCGCGGTTATATTCCGAGCGAAGAAAACAAGAACCCTGACGCTAACGTTGGTGTGATTGCGATCGACTCGATCTATACGCCGATCAAAAATGTAAAATATACCATCGAGAACTATCGTGTGGAGCAAAAAACCGACTATGAAAAATTAGTATTGGATATTGCTACTGATGGTTCTATCCACCCTGAAGATGCATTAAAAGAAGCTGCCAAAATTTTGATCCAGCACTTTATGTTGTTCAGCGATGAAAATATGATGCTTGAAGCACAGGCTAAAGAAGAAACCAAAGAAGTTGACGAAGAGATCCTGCACATGCGCAAGATCCTGAAAACTGAACTGGTTGACCTCGACCTGTCTGTACGTGCCCTTAACTGCCTTAAAGCTGCTGATATCCGCAGCCTGGCCGACCTGGTATCGTATGACGTAGCCGACATGCTGAAGTTCCGTAATTTCGGTAAAAAATCACTGACCGAGATTCAGGACCTGGTAAAATCAAAAGGCTTATCATTCGGCATGAATTTGTCGAAGTATAAGTTGGATGAGGACTAATTAGCAGATAACAGGTATAAGGTATCAGATATTAGGTATTACAGGTTCATCGAAACTGATAACCAATACCAAATAGCTGATATCCGTTAACTGATACCTGATAGCAAATAACTAACACTCGCGTAATTCCGCGGGCTTGAGACGCCAAACGGCTGATCGCCCAACGGTATGCACGTGCCACAACAAACAAAAAAATGAGACACGGTAAAAAATTAAACCACTTAGGCCGCACCAACAGTCACCGCAAGGCGATGATGTCAAACATGGCCACTTCGCTTATCGTACATAAGCGCATCCAAACTACCCTGGCAAAAGCAAAAGCACTGCGTGTATACGTAGAGCCATTGCTGACCAAATCAAAGAACGACACTACCCACTCACGCCGTACGGTATTCAGCTACCTGCAGGATAAAGATGCGGTTAGCGAATTGTTCCGCGATATTGCACCAAAAATCGCAAGCCGTCCAGGTGGTTATACCCGCATTATCAAATTAGAAAACCGTTTAGGCGATAACGCCGAAATGGCCCTGATAGAACTGGTAGACTATAACACTGTTTACACCAAAGGTGACGCAGCCGTAGCCAAAAAAGCAACCCGCCGTCGCGGTGGTTCAGGTAAAGGTGGCGCTAAAGCAGCTCCGGTAGCAGAAGCACCGGTTGCAGACGCACCAGTAGTAGAAGCACCAGTTGCAGTAGCAGAAACAGTAGTAGAAGCTGCTCCAGCAGTTGAAGAAGCTCCAACTACCGAAGAAGCAGCCGCTAATGAAGAACAAGCTGAAAAAGGGGAATAATTAATCCCTTTAAGGATAAAACGAACGCCCTGCTCATTTGAGTGGGGCGTTTTTGTTTTACACCGCGTCATGCCGAACTTGTTTCGGCACCCCACATGCAAGGCGGCGAACTGTCCTGTGTGATCCTGAAACAAGTTCAGGATGACGCGAGGGTTTGAGCAGGGCGTTTTTGTTGTGGGCGTACCCGCTGATAGGAGCGGGCCGGGCTATACGCTTATACGCCTGCAAGGCCTTAGGCGCGGGCCGGTATCGTTACTATCCCTTACGCGGCTGTAAAAAATGTTGTCGAAATACCTTTTATGACTTAACAGATATCCACTGTTCTATTATATATGCCAAATCGTTGAATGTCATTTTTTCAATTGTCAAACCGGTATCAGCGAGTATATTAGGGAGGTCTTCTTCGAATTTATCAAATGACGCGATTACGCTTTGATATCCAGGGATATTCGTGCGCTTAGAAGAGGTTTTTAACCAATTAACAATTTGCGTTATTACATTTTCATAATTATTATTATGCGCCTTTGTGTCAATGCCGTTCAAATCGGATAGGGTCTGCTGATAAGAATATTTTGTGCGCTCAAAAACTAAGCCCACTTTGTTTTTGTTGACGCCGTAATGTTTACACCCGAAAAATACACCTAATTCGAAAGGCATATTGAATCTGGGGTATCCTTCGGGATTTGGTTCTGTTCTTGATATGTCATGAATACCAAATTTACATTCATCAATAATTTTTAATATTTTATTTATTCGATTGTCAAGTGCGTCGTCTTCCTCCATTGCACACCGCGGAAAAAAACCACAGACATATATTGTAAACACAATAGCTCTGAAAAGTCCTCTATAATCGTCATCAAAAGGACAGTTTATGAAAACGCTATCTGAATAATCAGCCATTATTATGATTTACTTTTTTTTGAAGCAGGCTGAGGTGTTGTAGGCTTTCTTCTTATAACCACTTTTGTCCCGGCAATTGTGATTTTCTTAGTTGGGGCCTTCGAAATTGAAGGTTTTTTTGTCGCCTTTGGTGATATGGCTGCTTGAATTATTTTTGTAACTTTTCTTGAATCAGATGAGTTTGATGCACGATTTGTGGGTGTCTTTTTAAGTAGGTTACTGATATTGATTTTCGTTGCAGATGCGGTTGAACTAGATTTCGCCGCCGCTCTAGACGTTGTCTTATTATTAACTTTAGGTGAGACAGATTTTGAACTCTTTGTAGAACCGGTAACAACCTTTCTAACGGCAGTACTCAATGTGCTTTTTTTTACCGAGGTTTTTCTTTTTGCTCCTGTTCGTAATATGATTGATTTAGCCATAACACAAATTTAATGAATATGATGTCATATTGTTAGGAGTTGTTTCTTAATACTTAACATCACTACCTTAAGCTTTCCAAAATGGGTAAAAAATCTAAAAGCTTTTTCGATGAAATACAATAACCTAAATTCATCGGAATATCGGTTGATACATATTTCTTTGTAGGCACTTTATATTTCTTGATTTCGCCTTGGGCGTCGTATTGTGGGCCTGCATATAAGATGCCTAATAATAGCATCCGATTACCTGCTTGAAGTGGTTGTTTGTGAAGGCTGTAACTGGCTTCATTAACTATTACCACTGGTGATCCACTTGATCCTGGAAAACATGCACAATCGACTAAAAATTCTGGCTGCCCGTTGTGATCTATAAAAAAAGGCGTCCCCGTAATTCCACTTCTAATTATTGGTAAATTATGAACATCATCGCCAAGACCATTTGGGTATCCTACCATGTATATATCTTCAGTTGGTTTATATATTCCTAAATTATTAAAATCAGGCATCTCATTTGCCCTAAACGGCGCGAACGCGGCTTTTTTCCCAGTTTTCGCGTATTCGTTCAACAAGGCTGGTATGGGCATTATGCACAAGTCAATGTTAGGATCGGGATGCATTACCCACCTTTTTTTAAAGTCAGTAATTTTAACGTTAGTTATATCTTGAAGATTGGGTTCTCCTTGATTGTTTTCAGCTGTAATAACTATCTCGCCACTGACTGAATCTTCTATTACGTGCTTGTTGGTTACTATTACGGTTTCGGTAGAACCATCAGCAAAGCTAAATTGATAATAAAAACCTGTTCCTTCATCAGTGCTTCGGC
>CAIPDP010000011.1 GCA_903863845.1 uncultured Mucilaginibacter sp.
CGCCCTCAAGCGGTAGCACTTTCATTTTTTCAACGGCTTTTGATACAAACTATAACGGCGGGGATATTACAAGGGTGGTAATGTGTACTGGAACGAGACCGACCCATATGCCGGAATCGAGTTCCCATTAAATTTGAGCCAGGGGCAACAGATCACCGGGCTTGATTTTGGCAGCAATGTTTATTTTAGTCAGACTAACTTTCAGGCACCTTATAACCGTCAGTTTAAATCGAGCAACTATACCTACCTCGACAACTATGTTAGCTTTGGCACCCGTATCCAGCAGGCCAGACAAAATATTTACCCACACTTCGCGCAAAATTTAAGTATCGATTATAAAGTCGCTGTTGAAGGATTAACTGCTAATCAACTCCTGGTTTCGGGTAACCTGTTTTTTCCGGGACTGGCGACAAACCATAGCCTGGTTTTTAACCTGGCCTACCAGCAAAAAGGAAGCAATAATGTGATCGGTTTTACCAATAACTTCCCCTTTGCAAGAGGTTATTTTGCCGAGAACCTGCACCAGATGGATAAATTCGGCGCCGATTATCATTTCCCTATACTTTATCCCGATGCGGGTGTTGCCAATACCATCTATTTTCTCCGTATCCGCGGCAATGCTTTTTTTGATTACACACGCACCTACGACAATTTTAGCGATGGAAGCAATTACAAAAACTTCCGGTCTACTGGTCTGGCAGTATTCTTTGATACACAATGGTTCAACCAGGTGCCAATATCCTTCGGTTTCAGATACGCTCGTTTATTGGATCCCGACCTGTTTGGCTTTAGTGGTCGTAACCGGTTTGAGGTGGTATTGCCGGTGGCAGTGTTTTAGTTGTTGAATGAGTGAGCGAGTGAATGAGTGAGTGAGTGTGTCAGTGTGTGAATGGGGTATTTCATAAAAATTTAGCTGGCAAGTTGCATTTTCCTTTTATTGGCCAACAAAAGTTTTGTCGCCAGCATCTTGATTCAGTTATATGCTTTTGCAATGACTGGATAGATATCCGCTGCGCATGTAACTAAATCAGAATTTCTTTTCTTAATGTATTCGGTTATTTTATTAATATAATCTGGAATGTTTAATCCCTTTTTTCGAAGTTCATTTACACCATATACTCCATACTGTTGAGTTTCACAATTGATGCTGCTTAGCATATTTGTCAATACATGAATATCTTGTCTTTGAACGAGTGAGTCAAGAAGTACTGCATCACTTTGTTTTGACGTTAGTCCATCACCGCAGTAGAACGCATAATTTCTATGCATATCTAATTCACTTGATAAATCATTCAATGATTTCTTCGAATGGTAAAAACCGTTTCTCATAGATAAAAATCGAAGTGCCCTAAGGGTATCAATTTTTGGTTTGCGCTGCTTTTTGTTGAAATAATCGCGATAGCTATTCCCCTCTTGCTCACTAAATAGTAGCGTCGAACTGTAGCAAATAGTATCTTGTTTTACTAATAAATTGATCTCATAATGTGTGCTGTTCAGCGTAATTATAATCCTGCGATGGGTAAAGCCAAAATCAACATCGCGATCAAAGAAAATCTTAACAAAGGAATCATTTGGTCTGCGTGTTTTTTTTAGGCTATCAAGTTTAATTAACAAGTTAGTGCAAAGATGTTCGCTATTAGCAATTTCCTGAATTTTATAAAAATAGGTTTCCTGTTGCCCAAAGGCGGTTAAAAGACATCGAAAAATTAAAAATGATAATAGTAAGCCTCGTTTCATTTAAAAAACTAAAAGGGAACGCAATCAAAAACCGGGAAAATACGGTATTACTTAAACTTACTCACACAATCACCAATTCACTCAATCAACTATTCGCTAATTGAATTATGGCCCTAACCTTTTCCGCATCACTAACATCAAAGCTAAATTCATCCATACCGCCATCACCCATAATGATGTGGTCGTTTCGCCAGGCCATCTGACTTTTGATTTTGCTACGGGCCGAAGAATGTATCTCTTTGGCTCCGGTATAGTGTACCAGGTCGGCTACATTGTGTTGATTGATACCGGCACCGGGCATGATGCTGATGCGACCTGCCGCCTTGCTGATCAAATGAGCTATCATTGGGGAACCTTCTATCGCGGTACTTTTTCCACCAGAGGTGAGGATACGTTCGCAACCCAGATCAATAATATGTTCCAGCGCCTGTTCCATATCGGCACACATGTCAAATGCCCGATGAAAAGTTACACCAAGGCCCTTTGAATGTGCTAATGCAATAAGTTCAGCACAACGGGTTTTATCTATTGATCCATCTGCATTCAAAATACCGATCACAATGCCATCACATCCACTTTCTCTACAATGTTGTACATCAGCTTTCATGATCTCAAATTCGGTATCATTATAAAGAAAATCTCCCGGGCGTGGACGAATCAACACATAAAGTTGGATATGAAGTAATTTCCGCGCCAGCAAAATCTGACCATAAGAAGGCGTTGTGCCGCCTTCATGCAGATTCTCACACAACTCCACCCTAACTGCGCCTCCTTCCTGCGCCGCAACTGCCGAGCCAACCGAGTTGGCGCATACTTCGAGGGTGACAGGTGTTTTATATTTCATAGATGAGAGTTCATAGTTTATAGTCCATAGCCTTTTTCAATGACAAATGATAAATGACAAATGACCAATGACGCGCAGCAAATGACCCAATGACCTACATTGCACTCTTCCCTTTAACGATCAGATCTTGCTGCTGTGTATTGCAAACTGCAAAGGAAAAGCCACTTTGGATGGCATAGGCACCGTATTCTCCCTTCTTATTGATGGCTAGGAAGCCCACCTGTATCTTTTTGGCGGTTTCGGGTTTCTTTTTGATGATACGGTTTACGGCTTCTTTGCAGGCATCTTCAGGCGATAAGCCCTGGCGCATTAATTCTACTACCAGAAAGCTACCTACGTTTCGGATCACTTCTTCGCCAACACCGGTTGATGTAGCACCACCAACCTCATTGTCTACGTATAAACCTGCGCCTATGATCGGGCTATCTCCAACCCGTCCACGCATTTTGAAGGCCATTCCACTGGTAGTGCAGGCACCTGATATATTCCCTTTGGCATCAATGGCCAGCATGCCTATGGTATCATGATTGTATTTGCTACCGGGTACATGTTGCTGGTTCTCGATATTCATCACCGGACTGTATTGTGCAGTTTTCAACCATTCTTTCCAGGCTTTTTCTGATTCGGGGGTCAGCAGTTTTTCTTTTTTGAAGCCCTGCTCTACCGCGAATTGGGTTGCGCCTTCGCCAACCAACATCACGTGCGGGGTTTTTTCCATCACAGCACGGGCTACCGAAATAGGGTGTGCAATATATTCGATAGCAGCCACCGACCCGCAATTCCCATTTTCGTCCATGATACAGGCATCCAGCGAAACATGTCCATCACGGTCAGGGTAACCAGCGCGACCAACCGTGTGGTTGTTCATATCGGCTTCAGGTATCTTAACCCCAGCTTCTACGGCATCCAAAGCACGTCCGCCTTTGCCGAGTATGGTCCATGCTTCTTTATTTGCAGGCACACCAAAGTCCCATGTTGATATAACAATAGGATATTTTGTATCATCGACAGGTACAATTGATTTTGCCACGGCTGAGCGTGTTAAAGCTGCCAGGGAAGCCCCCGCAGCCGTGATTTTTATAAATTTTCGGCGGTTATACATATTGCTAATATATAAAGATTTTGTGCATTTGCTTCGCGTCATTGAGTCATTTGCTTCGCGTCATTGAGTCATTTGCTTCGCTTCATTTGCTTCGCGTCATTGAGTCGTTTGCTTCGCGTCATTGAGTGATTGGTATTTTGAGGTATTGTCGTATATTGATATTAAAACGAGCAGAAAAAAAGTAGCCCAGTAAACTTTGAAACTTAAAACTTTATTCAAAATCTGTGAAATCAGGTAAATCAATTTAAATCTGTGATTCTAAAAATGAGTCATTGCTAAAAAGAATACCTAACACCCGATACCCAATACCCGATACCCAAAACCCAAACCCCAATTACTCACCCGGCAACTCATGATCTTCCGCTAAAAGTGCCTTACAAGCTTCAACATCCTTAGCAAAAACTTTCAATTTGATACCGCCGCCACCTTGATTATAGGCTGGATAAATGCTACCCATATTTTCATCTGCAAGGAAGCAGGGAAATCCGCTGGCATCTAATCTGGCCCGAATGATCTCGGCGAGCATGGGGTCGTAAAAAGTTTCGAGGGTTACTATTTCTTCCGATTTGTTGATCATAAAGATTTATCGTTATACCCTTCAAAAATGATAATTTGTTTTGGTTAATTTGAGATAAATATGAACCGCATCGACCGCATTTCGGCCATACTTATTCATCTGCAATCGCGGCGGGTTGTTAGGGCAAGCGAAATTGCTGAACGCTTTAACATCAGTTTACGAACGGTTTATCGCGATATCAGGACCTTAGAAGAAGCCGGCGTCCCATTAATGGGAGAGGCTGGCGTCGGTTATTCTATCATGGATGGTTACCGTTTACCGCCGGTAATGTTCAGCCGTGAAGAGGCTACTGCTTTTCTAACGGCAGAAAAACTGATGGAACGAATGACCGATCCCTCGTCAGACGGGCACTATAAATCGGCCATGTATAAGGTTCGGTCGGTATTGCGCATAGCAGAAAAAGATTTTCTTGAAAATATCGACGGGCATATACAGGTACTTAAGAGTAGGCGCGGTGCACCGGTTAAACTCGAATTAAACCCGCTCCAACTGATACTAAAAGCGATCGGTGAACGAAATGTACTATCGATCCATTATTTTGCCATGCACAGCCAGCAAAAAACCGAACGATATATTGAACCGGTAGGTGTTTTTTACCAGGATAATTATTGGCATCTGGTAGCCTGGTGTCGCCTGCGCAAGGATTACCGCGATTTCAGGCTCGACCGTATCTCTGATATTGCATTATCCGGCGAAAGATTTCGAACCTTACACCCAAACCTCAACGATTTTATTTCGCGCTCCGCACGAGAACTAAATCTGCAGCAGGTAGTAATCATGGTTGAAAAACGAGTATTGCCTTACCTGAGTGAGCAGAAATACTTTAATGGCTTTGTGTCAGAGCGCGAAGTAGATGGGATGATGGAAATGACATTCCTCACCGAGTACATTGAGGGTTTTGTTCGCTGGCTGATGATGTACGGCGATATGGCCACGATTGTGAGCCCGGAGGCGCTGAAACTTAAATTGACTGAGCTTGCTCAAATCATCATCAATCGAAATTGCTGAAACGTTCATCATTGCTGACATAGGGTTGTCATTAGCTGTTTGTTATTTTGAACAGACAAAATATCAAGGTAATGAACAAAGAAAGGTATTGGGTTACGGTCGTTTCAAAAGATCATGTTCTTCGCGGCGTTGGTGGCAATTTTATGCAGGCCAATCATGGAAAAGCAAGCTCATTGAAGAAACTACATACTGGAGATTGGGTGATCTTTTATTCGCCTAAATTAAGGTATGAGGGCGACGAGAAGTTGCAGGCATTCACAGCAATAGGTCGGGTAGCTGATGAAGAACTTTATCAATACCAGATGAGCGAATGTTTTATGCCCTACCGGCGCAATATTAATTTTTACGATTGTAAGGATGTACCTATCGTGCCTTTGATCGGTTTACTCGATTTTATTGAAAACAAGAAGTCCTGGGGATACAGGTTCCGCTTCGGCTTTTTCGCGATCGATCAACATGATTTTACGCTTATCAAAACTCAAATGCTTGCATCAACAAGTATCGAGCTATTAAACAATTCATCATCAAAACCCATCGGCTATGACACAGTTTTCGCTCAAAACAGCAATTGAAATAAAGGCACCTGCTTCAAAAGTTTGGGAGGCACTAACCGAGCCTGCCATTGTAAAGCAATACTTTTTTGGTACAGATCTGACGTCCGATTGGGAGCAAGGCAGCCCTATTACCTGGGAAGGGGAGTGGAATGGTAATCGTTATAAAGACACCGGAACCATTCTGGAAATAGAACCCGGCATTAAGGTGAAATATAATTATTGGAGCAGCATGTCGGGCACTGAAGATATACCGGAGAACTATATTGATATCACCTATAAGCTGAAAGAAAGCGATGGCAAAACCACTTTGCATATCACCCAGGAGAAGATAAAAACTGATGAAGCCAAACAACATTCCGAACAAAACTGGCGATGGGTATTTGGAAAGATGAAGGAATTGCTTGAAGTGGATTTAATTTAAGTAAATGTTCTGATGGACTTTATAAAATTCTGATAATAAAATACTTATAATTCGATATTACTTTTGAGAATAACCCTATGAAGCATCAAATTTCCCAACAGGAAAGCTTTTTTGTAGCTGGAATTGCTGTTCGAACTACCAATCAAATGGGAAGCTCCATTCAGGATGTTGGAAGGTTGTGGAATAGGTTTATTACCGAGAATATCCGCAATCAAATTTCCAATAAGTTTGCCGAAGATATCTACTGCGTTTATACAGATTATGAAACCGATCATACAGGATGGTTTACCACAATCCTTGGTTGCAGGGTGCATGAAATTGTTAATGATGGGTTTTTTGTTGCCCTAATTCCTTCAGGAAACTACCGTGTTTATAAACCTCAGGAAAAAGAACCGGATGCTGTAGGAAAGACCTGGGCCGAAATATGGGACGATTCAGCCTCTCGCAATTATATCGCCGATTACGATCTCTATAAAGCTGGCGCCTCTGAACTTGAAGAGACTGGGGTCGAGATTTATGTGGGCCAGGGGTAAATTATGCTCTGTTAAGATTGATCAGCCAGATCAATAAAAATCTTTCAATCGTGTCCTATCGGTTAAAAGCCAATCTCCTGCCGGTTTTCCCCTCAACCAGTTCCCCGTTGCTATAGGCCAGGTTGCCAGAAACAATCGTATGCAATACTTTCGATTGGAAGGTGTCTCCTTCAAACGGACTCCAACCACATTTATATAAGATGTTGGTTTTGTTTACGTTCCATGGTTTATTTAAATCTATCAATACAAGGTCAGCCCAGTAGCCTTCGCGGATAAAGCCACGTTTCTCGATCTGGAAACATATGGCCACGTTATGGGATGTTTTTTGTGCGACTTGCTCCAGACTGATCTTTCCGTGATGATGCAGCTCGAGTAAGGCCGGCAAGGCATGCTGAACAAGCGGACCTCCCGATGGTGCCTGCATATAAGATTTTGCCTTTTCCTCAATGGTATGTGGGGCATGGTCAGTTGCGATCACGTCGATATGATCATCGAGCACTGCTTTTAGGATTCCATCTCTATCGCTGGCTTTTTTTACAGCAGGATTCCATTTGATCAGATTCCCTTTGCGTTCGTAATCCTCTTCACTAAACCATAAATGATGAATGCAGGCTTCGGCCGTTATCCGCTTATCTTTCAGTGGTATATCATTGCTGAACAGGTGGGTTTCCTTTTCAGTCGAGATATGGAGAATATGAAGTCGGGTATGATGTTTTTTAGCTAGCGCTACTGCCAGTGATGACGAAAGGTAACAAGCTTCTTCACTGCGGATAATTGGATGATATTTAACAGGGATATCCTCGCCCAGCAGATTTTTGTAATATTCAAGGTTGCGCCTGATAGTTGGCTCATCTTCGCAATGCGTAGCAATCAACATAGGTGATTCTTTGAAGAGATGCTCCAGGGTATTAGGGTTATCTACCAGCATATTACCTGTAGACGAGCCCATAAATACTTTGATACCGCAAACAATTTGGATATCGGTCTTTAGCACCTCTTCTAAATTATCATTGGATGCCCCCATGAAGAAGGAGTAGTTAGCCAGTGAGTTACGCGAGGCTATCTCATATTTTTGTTCAAGTAATTCCTGGGTCAAAGTGTTGGGAACAGTATTGGGCATCTCCATAAACGACGTAATGCCACCCACCACAGCGGCCCTCGATTCGGTATAAATATTTGCTTTATGGGTCAGGCCCGGCTCACGGAAATGTACCTGGTCGTCGATAAAACCCGGTAGCAAATACAAACCTTCCGCATTGATCGTCCGGTCGGCATGGATATCAATGTGCTTATCGATCCTTTCTATCAGTCCGTCTTTGACCAGCAGATCACTTACAAACTGTTTGTTTTCATTAACGATAGTAGCTGATTTGATCAGGATAGTTGACATGGCGGTAAATGATTTCGAAAAACAAATTTCGGAATTAATAATCAGGAGGGCAAACCTATATTCAAGGCTTCCTTGTCAAACCTGCGAAAAAGCATTTCATAAATAATTTTGAGCCAGATCAGCAGGCAGGGCAATGCGATCAGCGCGTAGGGCAGAATAAAATTAACCCGGATATATTTGGGTATGATATCTGAATTGGAGAAGCTGGTGATCAAAAGCGCAAAAATCAACAGGAACCATTCAAATCCATTTATTGGTTTTGGCAACACCATAAACCATAAAGCCACACCTATAAAGGCGATAATATAAGTTGGTGGCTCGGAACCTGTGCTGTAGATAACGGTAAAAATGAGTACTGACGCAAGCATTAACAATTGGTACCGGGTAGAGCCCCAATATTTGACCCTGAAGTAGGGTAGTGCCATCAAAATAAGCGCAGGAGTCAGCACCAGCAGGTTCGAAAGGTGCCGAAGGTGGAATATTTTGCTGATCATACCCATAACTGATCGGTTGCCTCTGTCGGAAACTAAATTGGTCGCATTTTTCGCCAGCAGATCCGGATACCAGCTTTGGTAGGTATGCAGGATATATGATGGTGACGAGATGAACATAGGCAATACAAACAATACTGCCGACCAGAAGAAAAGCCCGACGATCAACCTTAACTTATTATCGGAAAAGAAGAAGAATGCCAGACCTACAATACCATAAAGTTTGATACTGGTACCAAGAATAATGAAAAGAGCCGCCCAGAAGTCTTGTTTCCTTTTGATGAAAACGTAACTGAATATGACAAGTGCCGTGATAAATGGATTTACCTGTACATTACCCGATGACCCGATAATACTATTGACATTGATCAGCAGGATAAGCAGGCATTGTTCTTTCGTCAAAGGAAGCATCATTACCGCCTTGTACAAAACCCAGCAGTTGAAAAATACCCACAGCACGACGCCAATATGATCGGGCAATAAAGCAAAGGGGGCAATTACCAGCGCAAATACGGGCCCATAGTGGTTTAGATCAAAATAGTATTGTGGTTCGGGGCCGAATAAAGCATGCTGATGAATAACGTTCAGGAAATTATGTTTGTAGATAATATAGTTGTTATAGTTGGCACTACTTCCATCGCCAAAATAAATCCCTTTGAACACCGCCAGCAAGCTCGGTACAAACCAAAGGAACAGGATAAAATATTGATTTGTAAAAAGGGCCCGGATCTTGCTCATATTAAGTGCCGGCGAATTTATAAATAATGGGTGAATTTGTTGTTGGGTATTGGGTTTCAGGTATTGGGTATTGGGTATCAGGAAAAGTGGTGAATTTTAAATAAACTAAAGCCCAATGCCCAATGACCAATGCCCAATGACATCTTTCGGACTTCCGGACTTCCCGACTTCTCCCGACTAAACACTATCTTTGCCGAATGGCAAAAAGCTTCGAGGAACTTAAATTTAACCGGCAGATTTTGAATGCCATTGCCGACGCGGGTTATACCGAGGCTACTGATGTGCAGCAAAAAGCGATACCGCCAATCATGAACGGGCAGGATGTGATGGGGATCGCACAAACCGGAACCGGAAAAACCGCGGCTTATGTGTTGCCAATTATTATGCGACTCAAATACGCCCAGGGCGAAAGTCCAAGGGCACTGATCATAGCACCTACCAGGGAGCTGGCGATGCAGATAGAAGAAAACGTTAAAGCATATTCCAAATATACCGACCTGCGTACGGTTACACTTTACGGGGGCTTGGGCCCCAAAACACAGATCGAATTGGTTTCAAAGGGTGTGGATATTATTGTGGCTACGCCGGGACGCTTTATGGATATCTACCTTGCTGGTCATATTGTTACCAAAAACCTGCAGGTATTGGTGTTGGATGAAGCCGATAAAATGATGGATATGGGCTTTATGCCTCAGATCAACCGGATACTGGAAGTGGTGCCGCGAAAAAGGCAAAACCTGTTGTTTTCAGCTACCATGTCGGATAAGATCAGGCAACTATCCGCAAATTTCCTGGAATTCCCGATCGAAATTGAGGTTACGCCACAAGCTACACCGGCACAAACCGTGACGCAGCAATTGTATATGGTGCCTAATTTTAGGACCAAGATCAACGTATTAAAGCACCTGCTCGACGGCGAATCTGATATCAAAAAACTAATGGTTTTTTGTAAAACCCGTACGAATGCCGAGGAGGTATTTAAGTTCCTGCAGCGCAGGTATGGAAGTCAGGGAGTGAAAGTGCTTCATGCCAATAAAGGGCAAAATACGCGAATCAATTCTATCAATGCTTTTAAAGATGATAAAATCAAGATACTTGTTGCAACCGATGTGGCCGCACGGGGTATCGATGTAAGCGACGTGAGCCATGTGATCAACTTTGACGTTCCTTTCGTGATCGAAGATTATGTGCATCGTATTGGAAGAACAGGGCGGGCATTTCATTCTGGTGTTGCTATTACGCTGGCTAACCCCGCCGAAGAATATTATATCGATAAGATCGAAAAATTAACTAGACAGCCGATTCCGATAAACCCTTTGCCTTCGGAGGTTTTCATCGAGGAAACCGCCTACGAAGAAAGACAGTCGCAGAACAAAGAGATCGATGATCAGAAACGCAAGGAAAACCCTGAATTTAAAGGTGCATTTCACGAAAAAAAGACCGCTACCCAGCGTAAAAAGTTCGAGGCTGCCAAGCTGGGCAAGGGTGAACGATCGAAAACTAAAGGTGGCGCTAAAGAAAAGGTACGAAGCGGTACGGTGAGAGGGAAAAAGTTAAAGGTGAAAGGCAAAAGAGGTGAGCGATTGAAGGGGAAAGGGTAGATGGAATGCGGAATGCGGAGTTAGAATTGCGGAATGGGAATTAATACTTATGCCATTTCGAACGAGCGGAAGGGGATAGGCGCGCGTGGCGCGGGGAGAAAACCTATTGAATAAACAAGTGGCAGCTATGTTTAATATGATTTTTAAAAATGAATAAAAATAAAATACGCATAACACCACTCAATTTTGCAACGGCATTCTTGCTGTTCCTGGGGGTATACGTGCTGTTATTTGGTGTTAGTGTTATCGGCGGGCATTACCCCCGGGTTTTAAAAAGTGGATTATTTTCGGCAATATTCTTCCTGTTTGCTTTTGTAGTGGCATTTATGGATATCATGTTGCGTAATTTTTTCAGTGATATTAAAAAACTCTGGTGGGTTGAGCTAAGCTTTATAACTTTGGCGATTATTTTATTTTTGATGGCTAAGTAATTATGAAAAAAGCGGAGATCAAACTCACAATCGACCTTGACGATAACAATGTTCCCGAAAGTATCACCTGGGAATCTACTGATGCAAAAGACAAAGAGGCATTGCCTGTAAAGTCAATGATGCTGGCATTGTGGGATCACAATTATAAAAACACCCTCCGCATTGATTTGTGGACCAAAGACATGCCCACTGATGAAATGAAACGTTTTTTTTATGAAACGCTTCAAACAATGGGCGATAGCTTTTTACGTGCAACCGGCGAAACCAATATCGTAGAAGACCTGCGCGACTATTGCGCCCATTTTGCCGACAAAATGGAAATAAGTCAGAAATAAGCCCATGCGCATTTCGTCGTTGATCTCGCTTGCAGGTTTTGTGTTGCTGATCGCGGCCACTTATTGCCCCTTGTTTCGTCCGATTGCGGTTACCTGGAATATGTATAAAGCCAATTTGCCCTATGGCATTGTTGTGCTGCTGGTTGGCCTATTGGGTATCATCGGTATTGTGTTGATGCAGCCTAAATTAACCAGGCAGGCGGCATGGCTCTCGCTGTTGCTGGTAATATTGTTTTATTTGCTATCGTTGTTAAAGATCCATTACCAGGTTAAATTTATTCCATTCCATGCGTTTGAGAAATTTATGGAACATCAGGTAAAATTAAAATGGGGTTGGTGGCTATTATTGGCAGGACCTCTATTAGCAATTGTAGGTACTATTTATCAGCGCCCAACCTACAAGCGTCCCGTGCCTTTGCAGTGAATGCCTTTTCCGGACACATTGCTTATATTGTGTGTTTGATTTACCCGATTTACAAAAATGAGCGAAATTCCCGGTATTACCGACCAGCAGTTATCGACACTAACCGACGTGGTAAAAAATACCCAGGGCTTTGATTTTGGAAACTATTCCAAAGCATCACTCAAAAGGCGGCTTTCGCGTATTGTGATGTTAAAAAAGGTGGGTTTCGATCAACTTATTCAACAGCTGCAAACAGAGTCAGGATTTTTTCAATGGTTTTTAGAGCAGGTGACGGTTAACGTGACAGAAATGTTTCGCGACCCTGAATATTATCGGGCATTGCAAGAACAGGTACTACCTTCTTTGTCGGCTTATCCGATTATAAGAGCCTGGAGCGCAGGCTGTTCATCGGGTGAGGAAGTTTATTCGTTGGCAATTTTATTGGAGCGATTAGCAACTGGCAGGAAATATTTTGTATATGGTACCGATATCAATACCGAAATGTTGAAAGAAGCCACCAGGGCTGTATACCCATTGCGTAAGTTGAAAAGTTACGAAGAAAACTATAAGCAATCAGGTATGCCCGGTAATTTGCTCGATCATTTCACGATGATGAATGATGCGGCAGGCATTTTGCCCAGTCTGCGTAATAACACCTTGTTCTCAGTTCACAACCTGGTAAATGACGGGGTTTTTAATGAATTTCAACTGATCAGTTGCCGCAACGTTTTTATCTATTTTGAGTCGGCATTACAGGACCAGATATTAGAAGTGTTTTATGATAGCCTGGTACCCGGCGGTTACCTATGTCTTGGAACCAAAGAAACCGTTAGAATGCCCAAAATGAAAAACAGGTTCAGGGTTGTCAATGCTAAAGTTAATATTTATCAAAAAGTATTTTAATTGCAGGCGCTGCTGATGCTTTTACCTTTAGCTTTACAAAAACTATATTTGCAACAAATGGGTCTATTTAACCAAACCTGGAGCCTGCTGAAAAAGGAAATTCTGCTTGAGTGGCGAGCGAAATATGCTTTCAACGGCGTGTTGCTGTATGTAGTATCCACCGTATTCATTTGCTATATAGCTTTTAATCTCAGCCCCGGGTTTCAAAACAGCGAGGGTTATCCTGTTGTCTGGAACGTATTATTCTGGATCATCATGTTGTTTGCATCGGTAAACGCCATTGCCAAAAGTTTTATGCAGGAAAGCAAAAGTCGCTTATTGTATTACTATTCCATAGCCAGTCCGCAGGCGATCATACTGTCCAAAACCATCTATAATGTATTGTTGATGTCGCTGTTAAGTATATTGGCCCTGCTGGTCTATATGGTTTTCTTTACCAATAAAGTTAATGACCCTTTCTTTTATTTTTTAGCGGTTTTACTGGGCAGTATTAGTTTTTCGACCATTTTTACTATGATATCGGCCATAGCCTCAAAGGCGGGAAATAACGGCACGTTAATGGCTATTTTGAGTTTTCCGGTAATTATTCCGGTTATCCTGGTACTTATCAAACTAAGCAAAAGTGCTATGGATGGGCTCGACCGGAGTATCTTCTACGGCAATATCGGGGTGCTTTGCGCAATTAATGTGATCGTGATTGCAACATCCTTGTTGCTGTTTCCATTTCTCTGGCGCGATTAAAAGCCTTAGTTAAAGCTTTTATTGAAATTCTATTATCGCAGATCGCAATGCCCTGGTTTTGCTGGTTGCACTTTTGGCAAAGACTGAACTGACTGAGATGATACATTAAAAAACAGTTTTATGTCGGTTTTTTTCTCCTTGGTATCGGAAATGGAACAAAATGATTTATGATAATTCATTGGTTTATCCATTGTAGCGTCACCCTTTGAAAGTTGGCTTAGCACCTTATCGGTCCACTTTAAGCTGACGATTTACACTGTAGAAGACATTTAATAACTACTTGTTTTTATTTAATACTTTACCATTTTAACATATCTTGGATTACCAGTTCTTGGGTTGTTTTGAACAACAGAAAAAAAGAAAACTCTATTAACTTTCCTATCAAGAGTATAATAAATCAATAATTGAATATAGCATATCCCGTTCGATTATAATCGCATCGTTGCCTTCGAATCCGACCCTTTGCATTCTTTCGCCTGCCCAATCACTAATCAAGCATGCAGTAGCTACATTGACATTATAGAGGCCTTCGCCAATTTGGGACTTTTTCCATTTAATAAATAATCTTGGTGCCTCCTTTGACAAATGTGTCCTTAAATATTCAATTTGTTCCTGATTAAATGATACTTTCATTTTGCTATTCCTAATTTTCTTAAAAGCAAAATTACCCCCACCTGGCGCGAGTATGCAGCGCTGTCCTGCGGGCCGTGTACTCGTGCCTAAGCCGATATTATTTTGGCAGACCCGCTGATGCCCTAACGCTTTGGCACGAGTACACCTCGCTTTGGCCGACGCTGCATACTCGCGCCAGGGGGGGTTGGGCTTGGTTGGTTATTTTAATTATCGCTAACACATATATTAAACGCCCCTCTAGAAACTCCCCACTATTAGGATAATGCCCCATAGAATAAGAAAAAAACCAAATAATAATAACCGTAATTGATATCCGAATTGATCCTTTAATCCCTTTTTAAACCATTTTATTTGAAGAATAACTATAAATATGCCTAGGCAAATCATGATTAATCCCCAAATTATCTGTGATATGTTCATAATATTAGGTAACTATATACAAGTTGGGACAAGCTATTTTTTTATTCTGTCCCCCACCTAGCGCGAGTATGCAGCGCAGGGCCTGCGGGCCGTGTACTCGTGCCTATGCCGATATTATTTTGGCAGACCCGCTAATGCCCTAACGCTTTGGCACGAGTACACC
>CAIPDP010000012.1 GCA_903863845.1 uncultured Mucilaginibacter sp.
TTGATATTCATTATTCGGTGTTCGATATTCTTTTTAACTTAATCAACCACTCACTTAATCAACCACTCACTTAATCAACCACTCACTTAATCAACCACTTTTTCTCCCCTTTTATTTTTAGTTTTAGGCCATGAATTACACCAGTATTTTTAAGGCTTTTGCCGACCTAACGGTTAACGAATTATACGACCTGCTTCGTTTGAGAAGTGAGGTGTTTGTTGTTGAACAAAATTGTGTCTTTTTGGATATGGATAACAAAGACCAGATTTGTCATCATTTGTTGCTTTATGCTGATGATGTTCTGCTTGCTTATGCAAGGGTGTTGCCTCCGGGTTTACATTATGCCGAAGCTTCTATAGGGCGTGTAATTACCAGCCTTGCGGCTCGGGGAACCGGTACCGGTAAGGAATTAATGGAATTGGCGATTAGTGCCACAAAGAAATTATATCCTGATCAACCCTTACGGATCGGAGCTCAGCTTTATGCCTTAAAGTTTTATGAGCGGTTTGGATTCCTGCGTGATGGTGAAATTTATGATGAAGATGGCATTGACCACGTTGAAATGATACTTTCTTAATTTTTGAAATTATCTGGCAATATATTTTACGTGGCTTGTCAAACAAAACGGCCCATTGTTGCCTGTTTAACAACTGATCTAAATAAATAACTAGTATTATAATGATTTGGCAGGTACCGGCGCTCAACCCTCAAAAATAACTCCCGAAGTAGTTGTTTCATTAAGTTCTATTTTTTTCAGTCCGGGAAGTTGCGGTTTTAATTGGTACCAAAGCCATTCAGCTAAAATTTCGCTTGTAGGGTTCTCTAACCCGGGAATATCATTTAAACAATGATGATCCAGCTTGTCCATTAACGGTTTAACGTAGGTTTTCAAATCGCCAAAGTCAATTACCCAACCTTCTGGTTGTTTTAGTTCCCCTTCCACAAAAATTGTTAGGGTATAGGTATGGCCATGCATGTTTTTACACTTATGCCCTTCAGGCACGAAAGGCAAGTAATGTGCCGAATCAAAAATGAATTTTTTGTAAATGATCATAAAACGCAAAGATGCGTCAAAAAATGGAATACCGGAATAACTGGGATTGATTTAATTGTATAAGTTGTCCAGATAGTTAGCTGGATTGTTGTATGAGTTAGATAGGTTGAACGAGTAATTAGAGTACTTTATATAAAATCCAATTATCGGTTTCATAAACTTTTTGCAGGTTTAAGTTGCTGTCAGATTTATGAATGGCGGGCAGGTATTTGTTATTAAGTTGGGTATAGCCAGTCAAAGGATTCCGGTCGGTAGCGATCAGGATGTAATTTACATAATGCTCAGGAGCCTCGCTTGCGCTAAGGTAAGTTTCCTGGTAGGGCAGGGTGAGGCGCTGTATGTGATTTGTAAATGCAATCACAGGGTAAGCAACCGCATCATCCATCATGATCTGCTGATCATTAGGCAGGGTATTCAGAAAAGACGCCATTTCTTCGTTTTCTACCTGGGTATTGTTTGGTGAAGAATGGATCAATGTTGTAATAAACTCCCGTTCCTCATCAATAAATGAATTTTTTAGGAAAAAGAAACCCGCAATTAATTGGACGATCACAGTTGCGGTCAGCAATGTTTTCATCATTCGCTGGTTCTCGTGCCGATGCCCCCGGAATACGATACACAACAATGAAAGAATCAGGAAAATGAGGAAATATTCCTGAGCGAGAAATATCTTGTCGTATTTGATCTGCAAAAATTCAACAAATCCAAATGGAGCAGCAATGGTCAATATCTGGTATGTATTATGCCTGAACAGGTAAATGGCGATCAGGATCATTGGGCAATAAAGCGCAATGCTGGCCGTAACCAGAGGTGATATTTGTGAAGATTGATAATGAGCAAAACTCGTCGCTTGTTCAAAACCAAGTCGATCGGCCAGAACTGTCCAGGTCGCATATGGACTATCGAGGAAATAGTCAAGGTCATTTGCGTGTGTCAGATTCAGCATTTTAAATATTGCGATCGATGCCAGGGGCAGCAGGAAAATAATGATATAGATCGCAAAAGTTTTATTGATCAGCTTACGTCTTAGCGCCGGGGTATTAAAACTTTGAACCAGCCTGAACACAGTTTCAGTTTCACTCAGGTTCATACTTTGTGTCGCTATAAATAGCACAAGCGGTATAAAAAACAGGGTTAGCCAGATGAACTTATAGTCGCAAAATACAAGTACTACCAGGAAAATACTGGCTATTGAAACGTGGAAGGTTGTGTTTGATTTATAATACCTGAGGATATGGTAAAAAAACTGGAACAAACAAATTAGTACCAGGTATATAGACTTCCCCGAACAAGCAGTATATAATAGTCCCGGATGCAAGGCAAACAATACCAACAGGATGAGCAAATAATAGTCATCATGGCTACGCTTTGTTAGCGTCCGTGCCATGATAAAAAACAAAATGGCTGTTCCGATTGCTGATGCAAAGACAGGGCCTAAAAGAAAGTTCTTATAGGAGAATATTGTCGAACCATAAAAAGGCAGAATCGGCGAAGTTAGTCCCATTACTTTCAGCCTATTGCCAATGCCTTCAAACAAGATCTTATTTTTTTCAGCGTAAAAAAGCGACTCCAGGTTATGGTAACCGAGATTATGAAGATATATACCTAAAAACAGGTAGTATACCGCTAAAAGCAGCGTCAGGATAATGAGATATAGTGTACGCTTATGCATTACTTGATCACATTGGTTGCACTATTTACCTTGCTCAATCCATGATTGGTTTTTTCCCAGTAGAATGGTTTTACTATCAATTGGTAAAGCCCCATATAAGCGGCTGCCGAATGCAGTAACCAGTAAATAGGATTGGCAATAGCAAATAAAATCAGTTCGTAAAAACGACGTTTAAACACCGCCATCATATTTACATAAATCATCAGGATATTACCAACCATCAGGTTAAAAATGGAAACGAATAATACCCAATCAGGAAAAAGCAGTTTGATCGATGATATATCAAAAATAACGTAGATTAGGAAGACAATGAGTAAAATAGGGTAAAACAAAAAGGTGATGGGGGTTGCTCCAACAAAGAAGTTAAATCCCAGGAAACCCCGAATACCAATTTTTTTAATGAGTCTTACCGGGTTGCGCATGTGTACCAGGTAGGTTTGCATATAACCCTTTATCCAGCGTGAACGCTGGCGTATCCAGTTGATCGGCTCGTTATTGGCTTCTTCGTAGGTAGTGGAGTTAACCAGCGCAACCTTATAGCCTTTTGCATAAGCACGTACACCCAGGTCAGCATCCTCCGTAACGTTAAAAGGATCCCAGGCGCCCAATTCTAACAATGCGTCCAGTTTAAAGTGGTTACTTGTGCCACCAAGTGGTATCGGAATATCCAAAGTATCCAGTCCTGGTAACATATAATCAAACCAAAAGGAATATTCGAGGGTGAACATCCGGGTCAAAAAATTCTCGTTTCTGTTAAAGTAGTTGAGCGCACTTTGAACACAAATATATTGTTCGGGCAGTTTGTTGAACAGGGTAACAACTTTTTTAAGCTGATCGGTATCCGGAACATCTTCGGCATCATAAATGGTCAGGTATTTACCCCTTGCAAAATATAAACCATAGTTACAGGCTTTGGGCTTGGTTTTAGGTTGATGGTAAGGTACGATCACTACATCAAATACACCCGGGAAATCAAGGTTCCGTACGGCATTCAGGGTTTTATCATCACCCTCTTCGATCAGCAGCTTAACATCAAGTTTTTCGCGGGGATAGTCGATACTTTGAAGGTTCCAGATCAGTTTTTTTATTAGTTTATCCTCTTTATAAACCGGCAACAGTATCGTATAAACTGGCATCTGATCGTTGTGTGCATGTGCCAGTTCGTGTTTGGTAACAGCCTGATACAATTCAAAACGTGAACCTACAAGCGCAAGAAAAAGTTTAAAGATAATTGCTACCAGAAAAAACACACTCATGATGATATTTACGATCACCATTACAGCTTTAAAGTGAAGAACAGCCCCTACGGCGAAAAGCGCCAGTAGCAGGAAGAATATGATCAGCTGAGGATTAGTAAAAGTAGTTAAAGCGGAGCTATTTGGGTCCTTATTGAGTAAGTCAAATACAGCCGATTTAACATATTCTCCGCCGAGCAGGATATGACTTAAACGCGTGATCTCCAGGTCGTCAGCTACGACGATCTCGGCATCCAGGTTATACGTCATTTTTACGAAATCAACAAACAGCCTGTCGGATGGATCGGCCATTAATGTTACCACTTTGCCGTTTTCAATCCGCAACGGCAAAGCCATATGTGCATCGGCAAAAATTAAAGTAATATGTTTCAGAACATCAACATCAAATGCTTCGTCGCGCACCGGTTGAAACTCGTAACCTGCATTATTGAGTGAACGACCATAATTTTTTCGGGAAATATAACCCTGGCCAAGTGCTACCTTGATGAACGATTGTTCGGTAGCAATTGCAAGAGCTTCAATTTTTTCCCGGTCGGTTCTCGCCAGGAAACCATCTCTTACCAAAAGCTCAGGAACCGAAATTGTCATTTGTGTTATTTAAGATCCCCGGCCAAAAATTTATCCTGGAAAGCTGTAGGATATTGATCGCGGACAAAGTGATTTAATTTTATTTAACCCTTTCCTGCCGGCCTTCCGGATAACAGGGAAGGGTATTCTTCAGCCGTCAATTAATCATTAAATAATTCCTGCGATTTTTGCACCCTCGAACGTACAAAAAGGAATGACATCAGGATCAGGACCAATATACCTAAAAGGATGTACAGGTTATATTGCTCCCAAAACTCAGTCAGCTTGCTTTTTGAATCGAAATAATCGACGCTTTCACTCGACTTGTTAATGTTAAACAGGTATTTGTTGCCATTAACATCAGAGATGCACATATTGCTCGACAGTGTCGATAATTGCTCAGTAATAGACCTGGATGCTGCAAGAAATGCATCAGCTTGCTGACTGCCTGTTGCCGTGATGACTAAAACAGCGTTATTACTGCGGCCGTAAAAGATCTGTGCCAGGCCGTTGCTCACTGAATCAGAAAGCCTGTACACTTCCTTGTTGTTTTCGTTATTCAATATCCTGAATTTCTTATCGAACTGGATAGGTGCATCAGGTAAACTGGCCTGCGACAACAATTGGTCGTGGGGAGATAATAATGCTACTATATTATATTTCTTCAGTTCCGGCGCATGTACATCGTCCGAATAAACAAACTGAGGGAAGTTATTGGCATTGATGTTATTGTTAAGCTCATAAATGATCTCGCCCATTGCGGCAGCTGCGTATTTAGCATATTCTTTGCTTACCACAACAAGTGTAGTGCCGGTATTGAAAGCTTCGGGATATTGATAAAAACTTAGGTCGTTGGTGATAAATGGATTTTTAGATTCCAGGTACGACTTATCGACATCAATTTCTGCAAAGAAATTAGTGAAGGAATTGATACAATTACCGCTGCTTGGGTAAATACGGAACTCGGCTTCAACCGTATTATATTTATGATGCTGGTAACGGTTGATGCTAACAGAAGTATTTAATTTGCCGGTTGCATCCAATCGTTCGCTACTGATGAGCATGCCGTTAAGGTATACGTTAAAATAACCACGGTCGCCTGGCGTAAGACTGCTGTAATTAGCCACAAAATGAAGTTCAACTTCTTTTGGAGTGAAACTAAAGTCGCTGTTTTTAAAGCTGTACACGTTAGTCAGCGAGCCTATGCCCGACATGAAGTTAGGTGCACCACCAATTTGACGCAGCGTTAATCGTGTACGGTTTTCGTCGACAGTTTTGAAGAAATTGTTTTCTGCGTTTTGAATCAGCAGGTATTCGCCGAATGACGAGTTCAGAATATTTAAATTTCCCAGCGCTGTAATTGTCTTTTCATAACCTACATCATCGCCACCGGTCACGTATAGAATTTCACTTGGAACAGTTTGATCGCCAGCTTTTGATTTGCTGCCTGAGGCTAAAGTGTTGTCAACCACTAATTTTTTCTTCAGGAAAAGTAAGCCCTGACCCGAAGCCGGTGTAACGGTAATAGAAGTTCTTTCATTATCCTGCAAGCTGCTCCATTTGCCTACTTTAATATAGTTGTGAACGGTGTCGGGTAACAAATCTTCCTGGTAAACTTTGATATCTTTATTTAGGGTCTTTTTTAACCTCGCATATGCCCAGGCAACTGCTTTTAGATCGTGAAGCGAAGGATTTACAGGATAAACAATAGCTCTTTTTGATTCGAAACAATTACTGATATTAACATTGTTAAAGAAGTTTGTATTTGTCTTGATCAGCGAAAGGTACGAGTAGTCTTTCACTTTAACCCACATTGCAGGATTGTCAAGATCCTTACATTTATCATCAGAAACGGTTAGCAGTGTTTTTACCTGTATCTTCAGGAATTTGTCAGCCGGAAGGTCCTCGGGTGAAAGGTTGATCGTTATTTTTTCAACAGTGTCTTTGCTTAAGCGAGCACTATAGGCAGGTCGCTCGTTGATCACGATGTTAACGAACGAATGGTCTTTGATCAATGCCTGCGAAGGTTCTATATAAAGAACCAGTTTACTCCCCTTCATTTCAACAAGTGGACTGATCTTCAGGTAAAATGAGCTGGCGCCAATCATACCATAGATCGGTTCGTCGTCGTGTCCCATCGCTTTGAACGATACAATGCTTTGCGCTAATGATGCGGTGCTCAGCAATAATGCAAGGGCAAAAACGCTAAAAAATTTATTCATCGGGTCTTTTTATTAATTGATCACGTTAAATTCTACTCTAAAATAATTGCCATGGTCGTCACTACGATAAGTGAGCTCTCCGCCCATTTCCTGGGTCATAAGTTTGGCTATTGATAAGCCCAAACCAAGGCGGCTTTCGACGTTGGCATTGGCATCATTCAGGGTTTTAAGTTTATTAAACATCATATCAAGCTCATCCTGGCCTATAGCAATACCCTCGTCTTTGATCTCAAATACAAAACGCTGGCGCTGAAGGCTGGTTATTACATTGATGCTGTTATTGGTCTGCGAAAATTTGATAATATTGGAAAGCAAATTTTGGAATATCTGTCCGGTAAATACCCTGTCGAGTTTTACATTGAGTGGCAGTTTCAGTATGTTATCTATCAGGTGAATGTTTTTCATCTGGGCGGTTTCAACCAGTCCCCTGAAAACATGTAACACTTCCTGGTTGATGTCAAATACTTCCATGTTGAACTTTAATTCCGCTGATTCGATCTCACGAACATCCATTAATTTGCTCAACATATACTGTATCTTTTCGGCCGACTCGCCAATATAACCTACAAACTCTTTTTGGTCGCCACTCAATCGTTCTTCTTCATCTTTCAGCATGTTATTACTCATGATGATAGAACCAACCAGGTTTTTCAGGTCGTGACCGGCAATATTTATAAAGCTGTTCTTTTGCTCATCCAGTTTTCGAAGGCGTTCGTATTGCAGATCAATAATGTGGTTTTTTTCGCTTATATCCCTGTTTTGCGCTTTTAATTGCTCATTTGATTTTTCGATCACTATTTGCTGGTGTACTTCGCGACTGATCACTTTGTGTCTTGCGTTAGGGATAAGGCATGAAATGATCAGTATAACAAAGAAATATTCTCCACCGTTGGTAATGAATGAATCGATGCTTGATTCGCTAAACAGGTTAAAAAAGACAGCGAGCATCAATAGTGCTAAAAGGCCTTGAAGAATAGAGTTTACCGCTTCCCAAAACACCTGCATATTAAAAAATATGACCACAGAAGCGTAAAGGAGGAAATAAATATTCAGAACCCCGGGGTTTACCAGGGTGCATAAAAGCGCTGAGGTAGCTGAAAGTAAGAAGAATGCGATATGTAAAAGTATGCGATGGTTATACTGTTTTCCATGCATCCAGGTATATAAAATGTACAGTATTAAGGTAATGATGATACGCACAATGAAGAACTGCATGGCAATATCTTTGGCGTAAATGAAATCAGGTATGCTGAACAACCAGTAAAGCAGTATGATTGTCCAGATGATATTATTGGTTTGAAACCAGGCTTTTTTGGTTATTTCCCTGGAAAATTCTTCTTTATTAATTTGGACGAGCATCAGCGAATTTTTCTTAAATATAAAAAGGATTAAACCGGTCGTTAATTTTAGCGTGAATAAAGTAAAAATAAATGAAAAAACGCTGCATACCAACCAGCTTTATTAACACTTATAGAATAACTATCATGTTTTTTAAGTTTTGATCATCTGTAACCGGGCGTCATTCACCGAATTTCGTATGGTCATAGTTGCATAACATGCGTTGTTGATGATCATATTTTATATTCATGGGTTATATTTCCTGATGATCAAAACTATATTTGAAAAAAATATTGTCAGGAAATGATTTTAAACGTTATTTCCAAATAAACCTTTGCTTTACTCCTGGTGCCTGGCAATTTGTCATCTGCCTTTTTAATTGCTTAACCTTTCGTCTAAAAAACTCGACCTGCCTTGGTAAAAGTAAATTTGCGCTGATTATACGGTTTCAACAGGTCGTTTTGTTGCAGTTTGAACTTATTTCGATGAAAAAATGTAAATGTTAGTCGTCAATTAGTGATAAAATACTAAGCCGAATTACATCCCAGCATACCCATTTTTGCAAGCCATCGATTTTTTTTGACCAACAGCCAGGATGATAGTTTGTGAGGCACCTAATAATACTTTTTAATAAATAAAACAGTATATTTTTTATCAGGTATGGACAGTATTGAGGATATCCGGAGCGGATGTAAAAAACATTCAAAATGAAACGGAAAAAGTGATGGAAATCACTTGTATATAACTGATATTAAATCGCTACCTTTGCCACCCAATTGATGTTATGAAATTTTTCGAAGAGAAGAGACGTGAGGTAATGACGCATATTGAAAAATATATGCTGGAGAAGATGGGCGAATTCCTTAAGCCGATAGATACTATTTGGCAGCCTTCTGATTTACTGCCTGATTCAACCAGGGAGTCTTTCTTTACTGAGATAAAAGAGTTGCAGGAAAGTTCCGCTGGTCTTTCTTACGACCTGATCGCTGTGTTGATCGGTGACACCATTACTGAGGAAGCATTACCAACCTATGAGTCGTGGTTAACCATGGTTGAAGGTGTTTCGCGCGACGAAGAAGGTGGCTGGATGAAGTGGACCCGTCACTGGACCGCCGAGGAGAACCGCCACGGCGATCTGCTCAATAAGTACCTGTATCTTTCTGGTAGGGTAAACATGCGGATGATGGAAGTGTCAACACAATACCTGATTGCCGATGGTTTTGATATTGGCACAGGTGCCGATCCCTATCGTAACTTTATTTATACCTCCTTCCAGGAGATGGCTACCAATATCTCTCACCGCCGCGTTGCAACACAAGCTAAACAATATGGCGATGTGTTACTCTCGAAAATGTGTGGTGTGATTGCAGCTGACGAAGCGCGCCATGCCAAGGCGTATAAATATTTTATCAGCAAGGTGTTCGAGATCGATCCGAACGAAGCCATGATCGCTTTCGAAGATATGATGCGTAAAAAGATCGTGATGCCTGCGCACTTCCTGCGTGAAGTTGGCTTGCGTGTGGGTCAAACCTTTGGTCATTTTACTGATGCAGCTCAGCGCCTGGGTATTTATACCGCGATGGACTATGTCGACATCATGAAAGAATTGATAGAAGAATGGCATATTGAAAGTGCGATCGACCTGAATGAAGCAGGGGAAAAAGCCCGCGACTATATCACTAATCTTCCTTCACGTTTGATCCGAGTTGCCGAGCGTATGAAAAATCCAATGCTTGAATATAAGTTCAGCTGGATCAACGGTTAATTGTTGGGTCATTAGGTCATTCGCTGCGCGTCATTTGACATTTGTCATTGGCAATGGTTGTTGGGTGATTGCTTTTCAGTTAATTTATTCTTCCGGACTTCCGGACTCCCGATAGCTATCGGGACGCGGACTTTCGGACTAAAAAAGGTATATTTAGGCGTGAAATCTAAAAACGGAATAGTAAACTTTTTGCTGGTCGTTTTGGGGATATTTTCGGCAGGGCTTGGTTTTAAAGGATTCCTGGTGCCTGGTCACTTCATCAATGGCGGGGTTACCGGTATATCGATGCTATTGGCTGAAACTACCCGAGTCCCGCTTTCCATTGTAATCTTCCTCATCAATCTTCCCTTTATTTACCTGGCTTACCGCAGATTGGGAGTTCAATTTGCAATTCGAAGCGCCCTTGCTATTGCGGGCCTTTCCCTATGTCTGGCGCTGGTAGCTTTTCCCGAAATTACGCATGATAAGTCTTTGACGGCGGTTTTCGGAGGATTTTTTATTGGTGTCGGTATTGGACTTACTATCCGGAGTGGCGCCGTTTTGGATGGAACTGAAATAGCAGCGTTGCTGGTAAGTAAAAAGATGCAATTATTTAAAGTGAGTGATGTGATCCTGGTGCTCAACGTTGTTATATTTTCTTTCGCAGTATTCTTTTTAGGGACCGAATCTGCACTGTATTCAATACTTACTTATATATCGGCTTCAAAGACAGTAGATTTTATTTTAAACGGTATCGAACAATATACCAGTATTACAGTAGTATCATCAAAAGGGGAAGCCATTCGGAAAGCCATCACAGATATGGGTCGGGGTGTAACGGTTTATGAAGGGAAAAAGGGCTATGGTAAAGATGGTCATATCAACGATATCAGGGATATTATATTTACCGTTGCCACCCGCCTGGAAATACCATCGCTGAAAGCAAAAATTCTGGATATTGATCCATCGGCTTTTATCGTCCAACAAAGTATTGATGATACAACCGGTGGACTATTGAAAAGGAAAGAACATCATTGATAAATAAAGTAATCAGATAAATGAACTACAAATTACTCGGCCGATCAGGGCTTAAAGTTTCAGAATTGAGTTTGGGTACCATGGGTTTTGGCACCGAAGCCGGATGGGGTGCTGAAAAGGTAACCAGCTTTGATATCATAGACGCTTATGCGGCGGCAGGGGGAAACTTTCTGGATACTGCTAATATTTATAAGCTCGGTACGAGCGAGAAGATCATTGGTGAATACCTGGCCAATCATGACCGCGACCATTTTGTTGTTGCTACCAAGTATACATTGAAAGATAACGCGACCAATATAAATGCTTCTGGAAATAACCGTAAGAATATGATGCGCAGTGTGGAAGAAAGCCTGAAGCGCCTGGGTACCGGTTATATTGATCTGCTCTACCTGCATATATGGGATGATCTGACGCCAATTGACGAAGTACTGCGGGGGCTCGATGACCTGGTGCGGCAGGGAAAAGTAAATTATATCGCTATCAGTGATACTCCGGCATGGGTTGTAGCCAAAGGGAACACGCTTGCCGAATTGATGGGTTGGAGCCAGTTTATTGCCCTGCAGGTTGAATACAGTTTAATATCCAGGACGCCTGAACGCGAACTTATCCCGATGGCGAAGCATTTTGGTTTAACAGTAACGCCATGGGCACCTCTTGGCGGTGGTGTGCTTACAGGTAAATACCAGCGTGGCGAACAGGGCCGTATCAAAGCTGAAAGCAAACGGCGAAACGATAAAGCAGTTGAGATCACCCGGACCGTTATTGAAATAGCAGATGAATTGGGTGTTTCACCAGGTAATGTGGCATTAAGATGGACGATGCAACAGGGTTTTCATAGTATTCCTATCGTTGGTGCTACCACGCTCAGCCAATTGAAAGACAATTTGAAAGCAGTCGATATCACATTAAGCGCTGAATACCTTAAAAAACTTAACGATGTAAGCGCAATTGAATTGGGTTTCCCCGGTGAATTCTTCAGAGAAGAAGGCGTTAAGACCAATGTTTACGGTGGTTTTTATGACCGGATCGAAAAGAGGGCTTAGCATTGAATGGAATGTGGAGTGCGTTAAATCCGGAGTTCGGAATGCCGATTTCGAAATGAATTTAATGCGTAATGTTGATTGCGAAGTTTACTTGTTGCTTTGGCGATGACGTCAAGTGATGTGGCAACGCAAGCTTAACTTATCCTGAACTACGAACCGTGGTTCAGTAAGAAGAATGAGTATAAATAAATTCATTACCGTTGGCTTAAGCCAAGGGAACAAATATTAGCCACCACCGGCTGAAGCTAAAATTTCGCAAATAATCAATTGATATTATTTTCCTTGGGGAATAATTGTAGTTTTAGTTGATCAACTCAAAATTATGTCGCAATTAAAAATCTCCGCTTTGCTGATCGCTTTCCTGGCGATACTGTCAACTTCCTCACAGGCTCAATTAGCGCCTGCTGAAATTGATGCTTTGGTTGAAAAAACGCTCAAAACATTCGAAGTTCCGGGTATTGCAGTGGCGATTGTAAAGGATGGGAAAATTGTGTTCGAAAAAGGTTATGGTGTTCGCTCACTGGCAAGGGGTGGTAAGGTTGATGAAAATACGCTATTCGGCATCGCATCTAATAGCAAGGCCTTTACTACAGCTGCTATCGGCATTTTGTGCGACGAAGGAAAACTACACCTCGATGATAAAGTAACCGACTACATTCCCGAATTTAAATTATACGATCCCTGGGTAACTTCAGAGTTTACTATACGCGACCTTCTTTGCCACCGTAGCGGCCTTGGCCTGGGTGCTGGCGATCTGGTGGATTTTCCCGATTCAACTGATTTTACTTTGGCTGACGCTATCCATAACCTCCGCTATTTTAAGCCGGTTACCAGTTTCAGGAGCACTTTTGCTTATGATAACCAGTTGTACAAAGTGGCAGGCGAGGTCATCGCAAGGGTTTCGGGCACGAGTTGGGAGGATTTTATTGAAAGCCGTATTATGAAGCCGCTGGCGATGACCAATAGCAAAGCTGCTTTCCAGCGTATTAGCGGGAATGCCAATTATGTAGATGCACATGCCCCGGTTGACGGCACAGTAAAAACCATACCGCGGTTTTTTAGTACCAGCAGCGATGCAGCCGGCGGGATATATTCGAGTGTGGCCGAGTTGAGTAAATGGGTTATCACGCAAATGGATAATGGTAAATATAGCGATGGCAAGCAGTTGTTCAGCGAAGCTATTCACCGCGAAATGTGGGCGCCGCAAACTATTTTGCCTGTTGGTGCACCCGGCTCTTACAACGTGCATTTTGGGGCATACGGCTTAGGTTGGTTCCTTAACGATGCCAAAGGCTATAAAGAGGTGAGCCATACAGGTGGAATTGACGGCATGGTAACTAAAGTAGACCTGATACCTGAACTTAAGCTGGGAATCATCGTACTCACAAATCAACAATCGGGTGCTGCCTTTAGTGCTATTGTTAACCAGATCAAAGACAGCTATCTGGGCATTAGTGGTAACGACTGGGTGAAGAAATATTCGGATATGGAAAACGCGGCTAAAGGCAATGCCGACAATGTTACCGCTGCCGTATGGAAACAGGTTGAGAACCGCCAAAAGGAATCAGTAAAAGCTGATCTTAGTTCTTATACCGGCACTTACCATGATAACTGGTTTGGTGATGTTGTGATCAGCCAGAAAGATGGGAAACTTTGGTTTACAGCCAAACGCTCGCCAAAATTGTTTGGTGAGGTATTGCCCTATAAAGCCAACACACTCGTTATCAAATGGACCATCAGGAGTATGGATGCTGATGCATTTGCTACGTTTAGTTTAGACGAGGAAGGCAAACCTACCGGGTTAAAAATGAAACCGATCTCGCCGGCAACGGATTTTAGCTATGATTTCCAGGACCTGGATTTTGTGCGGCTGAAGTAATTTCGGGTAAAGGGTTATATGCACAACTCTTAAAAACTATGTTATGATAACCGGAGGCTGTGATTTGATATTGTTTTTTAGCCACACTTTGTTTCGAAGCGAGGTAGCCATCAAAAATCTGTAGGAAAAGAAATTAGAATTCCATTAGTTTTTAGCTACGAAAAAAACATTTTATTCCTTGCATCGTTAAATTTAAACGATAAACCAGGTTTACTATGTTCAAAATCTCCTACTTCAAGCCAGTGTTATTGCTTTTACTATTTGCTATGGCTGGCTTACGGGTTTTTGCTGCCCCTGAGATTGATAGTACCTTTAGGGATTATGTGATAACAACAAGCGGCGACACAATAAAGGGAAAAGTTTTGACCTTGCATGCTGCTTCTGTAAAAATCGATCCGCTTACCGACGTGCACCCCATTGTTTATAATTACGGCGAGGTAAAAGAAGTTTGTCGGAATGGGATCAGTTATGGACCGGTAGTATCGATGATTGGTTACCACAAGCACATTTTTGCTGAACGTGTACAAAAAGGCGCTATCAATTTATTTAAATACACCATCCACCAAAGGTATGGTAAACTGGTTTCCTATTACGCCGGTAAAACGAACGCTTTGCCAGTTGAAGTAAAAACAAACGGTGATTGGCCAAGGGGATTTCGCTCTAAAGAAGCAAGAAAAAATAACCTGTTGGCATTGATCGCTGATGACGATCAATTGACCCGGGAGCTAAGTGCTAAATTAGATTATAGTTTTGATGAATTGACCGACCTGGTTATCCGATACAATAACCGTCACTCAAAAAATTAATCGAATTTCCGCAGATAGGCTGGTTTTATTAACGCTCCATACCATATACTGGGTATCTTATCCATACTGAACCAATAATAGCCCGGTGCATTTTGCAGTACCTGAATGTTTTGAGCCGGCATAAAACTTTGCGCCAGCAAGAATTGCTTTTGATGCTGTGAATTCTCAACTACCTCCATTACTATAAAACAATGACCGGGCGAGCCACCATGAATAAATACATCACCGGCTTTTAGTTCCGTTGGATCGCTAACCGGCTTCAATTCCTTTTCAAGCGACAAAGTGCCAGCATAGGCAAATACCAGTTGCATATAATTCATAAAAGTATTGTAACCATAATCTTTTTTCGCCTTTAATACCCAATGATCATTGCTGTAACGATAGCCCTCAGCATAATGTATATAATCGCATTTAAAGCCACTTTCGAAATGAAAAGCGATCTCACCGTACCGCTGCTGATGCCAAAGGTATTCACCCCGCAACCGCATAACCGCGTCGGCACATTGCTGAAGGTCTTCATGTCCTATGCTTATATCTACAACAGCGGCTGTTTCGGCGTCGGTTGCGGCAATAGCGCCTCTGTAGGTTAAAGTATGCGTGCCGGTAGGTTTGAGCGGCAGACTTTGAAGATAGGCCCCAAAACTGCCCGGCTGTACCGCAATCTGTTGATAGCCTTCAGGTATTTTAAAGCGGGTTAATACGTTGTCGGGCGCAAGTGATGAGGTGATGAACAAGACAGTAAAGAAGACGATCGCGATTTTCATTTCTAATAACTTTTTGTAAATCAAAAATCCATGTCATTCGAACGATCTGCAGGATTGGTGATGGTGGGGCGAGGAGAAAACCTAAACACCATACTTCCCGCACCTGCATAGCCTACATGCATCGAGGCGAAGTTTTCTCCTCGCACCTTGCGCGCTACCCAAAGCTGCTCGTTCGAAATGACATTGGTTTAAAATTATCTAACGCCTGCAATAATTACCATCCAATTCACGCCCTGCACAGACCGCCCTCCCCATTAAAAAACCAACTCGGGCCTGTACTCAAAATGCATGGTATCATAATGGTACCATTTACCACCCCAGATAAACCCATTTTGTTCAAAAATATCAATGATCAATTGCGGTATCCTGTTTTTATGGGTAATCAGGGCATCTTCATTGCTGCATTTGCAGTTCCATTGCCAATAATCCGAATAAGAAGTATTGATATCGATTGTCATCCCGTAGCTGTGCATGCTATGCCTGTTGGTTCCGGCTATATTTCGCCAGGTAAAGGTGCCGCCGATATCCGTTAAATATTTTTTTAATTCAGGGTGTTCGTCAAGCTCATTTGAAATCCGGATCAGCTTTTTGTCAATACTGTTGACTGTAGTTACCGTAATTTTTTGCCCCACCAGCTTAGGGCACCAGTTAATTTCTGTCAGGTGCTTTTTTACCTCGCTTTCGTTGGATCCATAAACCTTTTTGAAAAAATCTTCATTTCGTATCCTGCCCGGATCGAAATTTCGGGCTGGCGGATTTACTAAAGCGCCGCTTTGATAATGCTGGCTAAACATATCCTTGAGGTCGGGTTTATCCAATAACGTTTGAAAAGACTGATTCTTTATACCATCGTCCCATATTAATTTGCTGTGATCTTTAAATATGAGGTAGTTGTTGGCAAAGCCAGCTATGGCATCCGGATAATATTTGATAAGTTTTTGGGCGTTGGGGGGGATGGTATCGGTGGATTTGCTTTTAAACGAAGTTTCGAGTTTACGGAAAGGAGTAATTGCAATCGTGCAGATAATCGATATGAAACAAATGAATGACTTTATCATAATTGCATTCCCCATACCGTCAGATGCCTTTTCCGCTACCGATGGTTTTTGTTAATAGATTGATCAATTGGATATAAGTTGCTTCGTCAATTTGCGATTTCTGGATAATGATAGTATTTCCAACAATGCTTGAACTCGTCAAAATAATAGCATCTTTAAAAATATAAAAAGGCTGGAAAAGTGTCCATTGCATTTTAGTTGACCTTTGGGCATCTTCAAATGATATTGATTGCCCGTTCAATGTGAGAACTGTAACGTTGCCCGTTTTTTTTTGCGCTATAGCTAGTAATTCGGCGGCTTTGAAGAATTTTAGTTTGTTTTTGTAGATACTAATCCAGGGTATTAAAATATTGTAAAAGATTAAAAACAAGGCTATACCAAAAAATGATGGGGGATAGTATTTTATATCTCCTAAGACCAGTGTAATCAGAAATAGAAACAATATGATGCTGATTGTACCATGAAAAAAGATATAGTTACTATAGTTTTTCTTAAAATCTATTTGCCATTTGATTTTTTGTCTCTCCAGGTAACTATCCCGATCAAAAGGAAGATTTATTACTATATCCTGCATATTTAAGGCTTTCGGTTTGGCTTAATTTTACGTAGCAATTAAAACTACGTAAGTTTTCAAAACATAACAAATGTGATTTTTATCCTATTTAATCCGAATTTCAATTAATCAGCGACATCAAATGCATCAAACACATCAGCGGTCACATGTTCCTCCTATACTGCCCGCCTACCTCATACAAAGCATGCGTGATCTGCCCCAGTGAGCAGTATTTACACACCTCCATCAGTGTTTCAAAAATATTTTCACCGGCGATCGCGGTATGTTGTAACTTTTCAAGCAATGCAGATGCTTTATCTTCATTCCTGCTTTGAAATGCTGCCAGGGCTGTAATCTGGAATTGCTTTTCTTCTTCAGTAGCCCGAATGACTTCTGACGGGGTAATGGTTGGCGAGCCTTTTTTATTAAGGAAAGTGTTTACCCCTACTATAGGGAACTCGCCGGTATGTTTCAGTGTCTCGTAGTAAAGCGACTCCTCCTGTATTTTGCCACGCTGATACATGGTTTCCATGGCACCCAGAACGCCTCCACGATCGTTAATGCGTTTGAATTCAGCTAAAACTGCATTCTCTACCAGGTCGGTTAGTTCTTCAATGATGAAAGCGCCCTGTATCGGGTTCTCATTTTTAGCCAGACCAAGTTCCCGGTTGATGATCAATTGTATCGCCATGGCCCTGCGAACAGATTCCTCTGTAGGTGTGGTGATCGCCTCGTCATAAGCATTGGTATGAAGCGAGTTGCAATTATCATAAATTGCATACAAAGCCTGCAGCGTAGTGCGGATATCGTTAAAATCAATTTCTTGTGCATGTAATGAGCGCCCGCTGGTTTGGATATGGTATTTTAGTTTTTGCGAACGGTCGTTTCCTTTGTATTTATTTTTGATGGCTTTGGCCCATACTCTGCGCGCAACGCGACCGATCACCGAATATTCCGGATCGAGGCCATTGGAGAAGAAGAATGACAGGTTAGGTGCAAAATCGTCAATGTGCATGCCCCGGCTCAGGTAATACTCCACATAGGTAAATCCATTTGACAGTGTAAATGCGAGCTGCGAAATAGGATTAGCCCCCGCCTCGGCAATATGATAGCCCGAAATGGATACCGAATAAAAGTTACGTACTTTTTGGTCGATGAAATACTGCTGAACATCACCCATCATCCGTAAGGCAAATTCCGTCGAGAAGATACAGGTGTTTTGCGCCTGGTCCTCTTTCAATATATCGGCCTGCACAGTACCGCGGACTGTAGAAAGTGCATGAGCTTTTATTTTTTCGTAAACATCAGCAGGTAAAACCTGGTCGCCGGTAAGACCGAGTAGAAGGAGACCTAAGCCGTTGTTGCCTTTAGGTAGCGACGCCTCACCTAAATCCTCTCCAAAGGAGAGGACTTTTTCTCCCTTCTCCTTTGGTAGTATGGCCTCACCTAAATCCTCTCCAAAGGAGAGGACTTTTTCTCCCCTCTCCTTTGGAGAGGGGCTGGGGGTGAGGCTGGATTTCCTGGAATTGACAAAATCCGGCTGTTTGTCAAGTCTTTCCTTTATTGCCTGAATTACTTTTTGGGGATTATTTATTACTTCCTCATTTGTAAAACGGATCACGTCAAACCCCTCATTGTTCAGTACTATTGTTCTAATCGTATCTTCCTCTGTAGTTAATTGATGATAACCACCATCAACTTCGATAACAAGGGCTTTGGGTATACAAACAAAGTCTGCTATGTAGCCATCAATAGCATGTTGTCGCCTGATTTTATAGCCTGTTTGGCTGTTTCTCAGTAACTGCCATAAAATATTTTCAGCTTCAGTAGGATTTTGCCTATTTGCAACAGCATTATCTTTAAGTGTTTTCCAAATCTTAGTGTCTGCCGTTTGATAGGCGTAAGGGCGGGGTTTCCGGTCCGGGGCCTCACCTAAATCCTCTCCAAAGGAGAGGACTTCAACTCCCTCTCCTTTGGAGAGGGTCGGGTTGAGGCGATAAAAAGGCCGTTCCAACCCCTTATCATCATATACCTCTTTAAACTTCGCCTCCACTAAATGCTCTAAATGATGCTCTTTGATGTATTTCTCGCATTGCTGGTCGATGGCAGCATTCATGAAATAGCCAAGCAACATGGGTGCCGGACCATTGATGGTCATGGATACTGAAGTTGAGGGACTGCATAGATCAAATCCCGAATAAAGCTTTTTGGCATCATCAAGGGTAGCGATACTAACGCCTGAGTTACCGATCTTACCATAAATATCAGGCCGGGTATGCGGGTCCTCGCCATAAAGCGTAACCGAATCAAATGCCGTTGATAAACGGTGTGCAGGTTGACCCAGTGATACGTAGTGGAAACGTTTGTTAGTGCGCTCAGGTCCCCCTTCGCCGGCAAACATTCGGGTTGGGTCCTCGCCTTCACGTTTGATCGGGAATACCCCCGCCGCGTACGGAAATTCTCCCGGCAAATTTTCGGTCAGCAGCCAGCGCAGGATATCTCCCCAGGCTTCATACTTTGGCAGCGAGATCTTGGGTATCTTTAATTGCGACAGCGAAGTATAAAAGAGCGGCTGTTTGATTTCTTTATCACGAACTTTATAGATAAAGTTTTCTGCTTTATAGGTTTTTACTGTATCCGGCCATTCAGCTAAAAGTCGTTTGCATTCGGGATGCAGGTGTGCTTCCAGGTGTTTGTAAATATCCTTGAGCGCCAGTTCGGCGGATTTATCCTTTGAAGTCCGTTCAATTAAGACTTCAATTGTTCCCTGTATCTGGTACAGTTGCTGTGCAATTTTGCACTGCTCATTTACCCATTCGTCGTAGGTTTTACTGCTTTCAACAATTTCGGCCAGGTACCTTATCCTGTCAGGGGGGATGATGAATTGTTTTTCAGATTCGCCGGAATGTATATTGCGTGCACCTGCTGCACCCTCATAAAAATCAACACCCGTTTTTGCATTGATGGTTTTCATCAATGCCTCAAACAAGGTATTCATCCCGGGGTCGTTGAATTGTGATGCCATCGTGCCGAAAACCGGCAGGTCTTCGTCCCTGGCCTCAAATAACTGGTGATTGCGCTTATATTGCTTGCGTACATCGCGGATAGCATCTAAAGCACCACGTTTGTCAAATTTGTTCAAGGCAACGATATCGGCAAAGTCAAGCATGTCTATCTTTTCCAGCTGGGTTGCTGCTCCAAACTCGGGCGTCATTACGTAGAGTGAAACATCGCAATAATCTGTGATCATCGTATCGGATTGCCCGATCCCTGATGTCTCCACGATCACCAGGTCGAAACCTGCTGCCTTACAAATGTCTATCGATTCCTGCACGTATTTTGATAAGGCAAGATTAGCCTGACGGGTAGCAAGCGACCTCATGTACACCCGAGGGCTGTTGATCGCATTCATCCGGATGCGGTCGCCGAGCAGGGCACCGCCTGTTTTGCGTTTGGATGGGTCGACCGAGATGATCGCTATTGTTTTATTAGTTTCTTTTAAAAATCGTCGTACCAATTCATCAACAAGCGATGATTTGCCTGCGCCTCCGGTACCGGTTATCCCCAATACCGGCGCCTTACCAAAATCCTTTCCTTTGGAGAATGCCGGGGTAAGGCGATCATTCTCAGCTAAAGTGATCAAAGTTCCAATCGCTTTAGGATCTTTATCTGCCAAATGCTTTAGTTCGCCATTGAGTTGTGTCACCGTCGCAAAATCGCACAACTGCATCATCTCATTGATCATGCCCTGCAGCCCCATCCGCCGACCATCATCCGGCGAATAGAGGCGGGTAATGCCATAATCCTGTAATTCTTTGATCTCCAGTGGCAATATGACACCACCGCCTCCCCCAAATATTTTGATATGACCAGCGCCCTTTTCGGCCAGCAAATCGTGCATATATTTAAAATATTCAATATGGCCACCCTGGTAAGAGGTTAGTGCGATACCCTGCACATCTTCCTGAATGGCGCAATTGACCACCTCTTCAACCGAACGGTTATGCCCGAGGTGTATCACTTCGGCACCCGAGGATTGTAGGATACGCCGCATGATATTAATGGTAGCATCATGCCCGTCGAACAGCGAAGCTGCTGTAACAAAGCGGATCTTGTTTTTAGCCTGGTAGGGAGCGATGGTTTCCATTGGAGGGATTTTACCACAAAACTAAGCAAAATGTTCTGTTGCTATGCCTGCATAGTTTTAGGTAATCGCCTGCAACGAAAATTGGTATCCGGGGGTATGCTATTGTTAAAACAATTTGACTTACAAAGATGCTCCCGGCGGCAGTTTAAGCGGGTCGGTCGTTTGTGGCAGGATATAAGCCCGATCGATAGCTTCGGTGATTACCAGATAATAGTCTTTGGGTTGATTCTGATCATTAACGGGTTTGTTGTTGATAACAGCTTGTGCGGCCGCGCCGGCATCGCTGTAAATACTGCCCAATGCTGCTGTGGAAGTACGATCATATTCTCCGGGGGGTAGGTCGTGCCAAACGCCGCAATAATTGATGACCTGGTAAAATTCGCGGTCGCGCATTTCCTGGTGTAAAAGGTCATAGTCGGAACTGTCGGGGTTAACTAATTCAAGCCTTGTTGTGTAGGTTGCCATTGTTTTGATTGATTTGATGAGTATCCAAAGGTGTATAGAATATATGAACATCGAGTCGGTGTTATCACTGAATTTGTTGCGTAAAAACACGTTAGCATGATAAGGATGGGGCTGGTTTAGCGTCGGTCTGAGCGTAAATGCCTATCTTTACACCCGAAATCGGTGAAATCATTTTTGGAATATCGGTGAATTCAAAAAATCAAATCTGTGGAATCACTCTTGCAACAGGGAATAAAAGGCTACAATAATTACGGGGCATGGCTGCGCGAAAAATACAAAGGCGAGCGCGTGTTCAAGGTTATCGTAGATGGCGGATTTACCTGTCCGAACCGGGATGGATCCAAAGGTTATGGCGGCTGTACCTATTGCAATGTTGATTCTTTTACACCAAGCGTATCACGAAACGAGCCTAATCTGCGCGAACAGGTTATTCAAGGTATGGAGCGTGCTGTAAAAGGCAATAAAGCAGATAAATTCATCATTTACTTTCAGCCCAATACCAATACTTATGCACCCGCGCATTACCTTAAAATGCTGTATGATGAGGCGCTTAGTATCAATACCGAAAATATTGTCGGCCTTTCTGTTGGCACACGTCCGGATTGTATCGATGCTGAAAAAATAGCCCTGCTCGAAAGTTACACCGACCGTTTTGATGTCGACCTGGAAATGGGTATGGAATCGATCTATAACGAAACGCTGGGGCAGATTAACCGCGGCTGTACACATGACGACCTGGTGAATACACTTGGCCTATTAAAAAATAGCAAGCTTGATGTTTGTGTGCATACCATATTTGGTTTTCCCTGGGAAACGAAGGAAATGATGCTGCAATATGCTGCCGAGATCAACCGCTTTCCGCAAATCAAATTTGTTAAATTCCATCACCTGCACATCGTTGAGGGTTCAGTAATGGGTGTTAAATATAAACGCGAACCTTTTAAACTGTTTACTTTGCCCGAATATGCCAATTTTCTTTGTGAATTTCTACCCCTCGTACGCCCCGATGTTGTGATCCAGCGCCTATTCGGACTCTCAGATATGGACCTGCTCATTGCACCCAATTGGGGATTGAAAAAATCCGAGATACAGCACTTTATTGATAAGACGATTGCGGATAGGGGTGTGATACAGGGCTCGGCCCTTTGATCAAAATTTCCAACGCTTCGTTCATCTTTTTTTATCAAATTTAATCGCCACCCGCCCCGCACAATCCACCTCGCTTTAAGATAATTTATTTATTATTGTTTAAAATTCTCCTGAAATCAAACCAAAAGGTAAAAGGGACGTAAAACGCGATAAAGCAATAAATTTTGTCACAGCGAGCGCAGCAAAATTATATACCCGCACTTACAGGTGTCCGCGCATTAGCAGCCTACCTGGTATTCATTTCACATTATGAATATACATTCGACAAAAGTTTCCCGCATTTTATCCAGCGTTTTTTCTTTGAATTTCACATCGGCGTAACCATTTTTTTTGTGTTATCCGGATTTTTGATCGCTTTCAGGTATTACGATAATTTTCAGCTGACCAAAGACTGGTTCAAACAATACCTCAAAAACCGGGTAGCCCGCATTTATCCTATGTATTTTCTGATAACTGCAGGGGCATTCATTACCTATTTTTTTACCCGTGACCCTTCAGTTATTCAAGGTTTTCCGAGCGCTATAGGCTTGTTCTTTATGCATATCACTTTTGTGCGGGGCTTTTTCTATAACCTGGTTTTTACAGGCGTTGCGCAAGGCTGGTCGCTTACTGTTGAAGAGTGTTTTTACTTTTCGGCACCGATCATTTTTTATATCATACATCGCTATGGCAAATATTACCTGCAGATACTTTCTATTACCGGCTTTGGCTTTTTAATGGTATTGCTGTTTCGCAATGTCGACTGGTATGGCTTTTTTGGGAATTTTACCTTTATGATGCTGTATACCTTTTTCGGGCGATGCTTCGAGTTCTTTGTTGGTATCAAACTGGCATTGATGATCAGGCAGCAGGGATTTCATCGCAATAATAAATTGAAGTTTACCTATATCGGCTTTTTCCTCATTTTCTTTTGTATTTGGCTGATGTCGCTGTTGCCGGTTCCGCAGGGATGGACAGCCGGATTGCACAATCCATTGGGCATTATCGTTAATAATTACCTTCTTTCTATTTCGATCGCGACTTTCTTTTACGGCCTCATTACAGAATCGACGGGTATGAAGAAAGTTTTAGCAACGCCATTTGTTGAATTGTTAGGTAAAAGCTCCTACATTTTTTACCTTATTCATCTTGGGTATATTTATGGATTTATTTATAAAGCAACCAACTGGTTGAACGATAAAACATTTACTTTGTATGACAAATGGAATGTCGACTGGCACTCGCCCTTTGAGTACGAATGGCTGAACATTATATACTCATTTATACTATTGAATGTGGTGTCTGTAATTTTATTTAAATTTATTGAGGAACCTTTTAATCTTTTTATCCGTAAATCGGATTTCCTGATAAAGGCTAAACAAAAGCAATAAACTGGCATGCTCAAATTATCAAAATATAGCACCAACAAATACCCTTGCCGGGTGCTTATGTTGATGTTAATTTTACCATTAATGTCGGCCTCATTGGCTCGGGCTCAGGCAACAAAGCCGGCTGCAACTGAAAGTGACGTTAGTACAGAAGTTGTGGCCCACGACGGCGATGCAATTTTTAGCAGTCATGCATCTTTTACTTTCTCAGTAAAAAACAGGTTGGATGCTGAACAATCGGGTACCGTTAGTTACCTTGTAACTACTGAAAAAGGCGAGCGGGTAGCAGAAAAGCGGGTCAATGTAAACATCGGAGCCTACGCTAATAAGGATGTCGACTTTGATGTTCCGGCGCTTGCTCCGGGTTTTTATAAGATCAATTTCATGATCAATGTGTCTGATTATGACGATACCTCCATCCGTGCATTCGGTATCAGACCGAAAGAGATTCAATCGCAATATGCGCGCCCTGCCGATTTTGATGATTTTTGGCAAAAGGCTAAGGACGACCTGGCAAAAGTGAAACCCAATTTTAAATTGACTCCGGTACCGAAAAAAAGTACTACCGACAGGAATGTTTTTGAGATTCAAATGCAGTCGCTGGATAATTATACGATCAAAGGCTGGTTAACCGTACCTAAAACTAAAAACCCTCACCGAAAGTTTGCAGTATTGCTGGGTTTGCCCGGTTATCAGGTAGATCTCGATCCTATTGTCGGTTCAGACGATGACCTTGCAATTATAACATTAAATACCCGTGGGCAAGGTACAAGTCGCGGCCCGATTGATACCCGTCGCGATGAATTTATATCTTATAAACTCGAAGATAAAGAACGGTATGTAATGCGCGGTGTGATCATGGATTGCGTGCGTGCCATTGATTTTGTGTACTCACAGCCAAATCTGATCCACGACAATATCCTTGTTTCCGGAGGCAGCATGGGCGGTTACCTTGCGCTGGCAGTTGCCGGGTTGGACAAGCGCGTTAACCTCTGTTCGGCTCAGAATCCAATTTTATGCGATATCCGTGGTTTGGTCAATGAGGTCGACTGGCCAATTACCAGTATAAAAAAATATGTCGCTACCCAGCCTGGTTTAACGTTGGATAAGGCGCTGAGTAACCTTGACTATTACGATGGGAAAAACTTTGCACAAAATATCAATTGTTCAACCCTGATCGGTATTGGTCTGCTTGATCCGTTTGCACCGCCAAATAACGAATATGCCACATTTAACCTGATACCCGGTAAAAAGAAGATAATGGTGTTTAAGAACCTTGGACATGAGATTAGTGGTAAATATAAAGAATGGGAAGGTCGCTGGATGCGTGATACTTTTGCACTATTTTAAAGGACGATCATGAAGTTTAGAAAAGCAAATCTTAAATACCTGATCGCTGTTACCGGCCTTTTGTTCTCACTGCATCAAAAATCTTACGCAGATGGTTTTCCATTGCGTCCCGGACGTTTGCTGCTGAATCCTTCAGTTACTTACTTTTTTGCCAACAAAGGATGGGATTCAGTACGTATGCTCAGACCATTTCCGGCAAACGGTCAGTTTACTTCAACCACCTTTACGCTTTCTGCCGAATATGGCATAAGTCGCCGTTGGAGCGTGGTGGCCATGTTGCCCTATGTTACCAATACCTATCAGCAAACAGGTTACAGCAGTAGCACCCGTGGCTTGACCGACCTTGAAACCGGTATCCGGTATTACCTGGCCAATATCAATTACATCTATTATTTTATGTTGCAGGGTACAGTAATTACCCCGATGTATGTAAATAACCCGGGTTTAGGCTACGGTCTTACAGGCGCAGAATTAAAACTTTCTTTTGCCGGTAGCGGCCACCTGTTTGGAGCTAATGATTATTTCACGATCGAAGATGGCATCCGTCAGTATTTTGGTACACAGGGCCCCTGGCAGGACCGCTATAGCGCCACTTTTGGCTTGTCATTAGATCATAAATTTCAAAACCAGATTTCTGTATCATTCGGCGGCTTTTACTCGGTCAGTGATTTTAAAAAATTCAATGTTAACCCCGCACTTGATAAGAATTTTGCGTTTAATCAGGTATCGTTAAGTTATGGACACTCCTTCAGTAAGGAGTTCTCGGTATTTGTTAGCGCAGGTACATTTGTTAGCGGACGCAATACCGGCGATGGCTCAAACGTGTCACTATCTTTGATACTAAGGCCGTTTAAATAATGGGCAGATAAGCTATGAACAGGATATTAATATTATTTTTCATTTTACCTTTTTTTTGCGCTGCGCAGTCTGCCGATAGCTATATACAAAGCGGCAACAATAAAGCTAATAAAAAGGACTATCGCGGTGCGATAATCGATTTTACCCGGGCTATCGAGATCGATGGGACTAAGTCAAAGGCTTATTTTTATCGCGGCAATGCCTATACTAATATCCAGGAAAATACAGAGGCCATAAAAGATTATACCAAAACCATCGAGCTCGACCCTAAAAATACTAACGCTTATTTTTATCGTGCCGATGCCTACAATGCCATCAAAGCATATCCAAACGCTATAGCCGATTTTAACCAGGCTATTTCAATGAACCCGCATAATGCCGACATGTATCACTATAGGGCTAACGCAAAGTCAAATTCAGGTGATTATACAGGCGCATTGGCGGATTTTAACAGCGCGTTAAAGATCACGCCCAACGATCCCCAATTATATGAATACCGTGGTGTGACAAAGAGTAATTTGAATGATTATAAAGGGGCAATTGACGATTACGACGTAGCAGTTCGCCTTGATCCAAATAACGCCGATCTCATCTACTATCGTGCCAATGCAAAAGAAAGTCTTGGCGACAATAAAGGCGCCATCGCTGATTTTACCCGTGCTATCAGTCTTAACCCCGGCAATGTTGAAGCAATTTTTTACAGAGGTAATGCCGAAGTAAATATTGGACTTTATCCGGCTGCTATTGCCGATTATAAGCGGACAGTTGAACTGGCTCCCAAAACACACAATGCCTACAAATACCTGGCTCAGGCATTAGGGCATGAAAAAGACAGGGCAGCTGCATTGGCCTATTTTGGTGAGAAAATTAAAAAGGATTCCACCAATGCGGCTTTTTACCTGTACGATGGGATTGTAAGAAGCAACCAGGACGATAAACCCGGGGCACTGGTCGATTTTGACCGGTCGATCGAGTTGGATAATAAGAGTTCAGATGCCTTTCAGAATCGCTCGGATGCTAAAACGGGCCTTAAAAGATATACGGAAGCAAAAGATGACGCGAACCAGTCTATTAAGTTGGATGCTGCCAATAGCTATGCTTACATTTCACTTGCTCGCGCTAAATATGGCTTGCTGGATACCGCCGGAGCTATAAAGGAACTGGATAAGGCTGTCAGCATCAATATTAAAAATGACTATGCCTATGCTATACGCGGTGATATCAGGCTTGAACAGCATAAATATGATGACGCGTTGGCTGATTACGAAAAATCGGTACAATATGCTCCGGGAAATGCCGGTTACTATTTGCGCAGGTTAACAGCCCGGATCCAGACCGGCGACAGGAAAGGTGCACTGGCCGACTATAACAAATTGATGGACATGGATGCCGACGATGTAGCACTTTACCTGAAGCTTGGCCGGACATTGATTGATGGGAGGTTTTACAGTGAGGCACTGGTGTTGTTTAACAAGATGATCGGTAAAGATGCAGGCAACGCACGTTATTACCTGTACCGTGGCATTTCCAAACAAAATCTGGGCAATGTTAACGAGGCGATAGCTGATTATGATAAAGCCATTGATATTTTACCAAACCTGGTTGAGGCTTTTGACAACCGTGGAAATGCCAAATTTTCACGGGGTGATATTGAAGGTGCGTTAAAGGATATCAATATGGCCATTACCATTAAAGAGGATGATGATCAGGCCTATTTCTTCAGGGCCAATATCCGGATGGTACAGAAAAACTACCAGGGCGCAATTGACGACTACAATTCAAGCCTCTATATCAGCCTGGAAAATATCAAAGTTTATGCTTTTCGTGGTTATGCCGAAAGTTTTTTACCCGAATATACCGCCCAATACAAAGCTGATTTCGGCGAGGCGCTGAAACTGCAACCTAAAAACGATTTTGTTTATTACCTGCGGGGACTGGCCAAGCTCAATCAAAAAGATAATTCAGCCTGTGCCGACCTGAATAAGGCTGTTGAATTAGGATCGATGGAAGCAAAGGATGCGGTAAAGAAGTATTGCCGGTAAGATATACTGCAATAAAAAGCCTCAGTACGCCTGTATCAATATTTCCGCAGGAATATGTAAAACAGCGTTCAGTTTGCGAATCATTGCTAAACTCAGTTTTCTTTTGCCAGACAATATCTCTGATTTTCGTGAACGAAAGCCAAGAATATCGCCCAATTCCTTTTCGGAAATACCCATTTGAACAAGCCGGAATTTTATGGCGTCAATCGGATTTGGCGAGGAGACAGGGTAATGTGCTTTTTCATAAGTGCTTACAAGTATGCTCAATACTTCCAACTCATCGGATGCCGCAGACCCTTCAATGATATCACCTTGCATCAGTTCATAAACACGGGCAAGGCTAGATTGATATTCTTCCTCGTTCTTAATGGGTTTTAACATAACTTATAATTTTAGCATCAATGTTATCATATTGTTTATGAGTGCCACCCACCACCAATCTTTAGAAACCAGCATTAACCAAATATCTCCTTTATCGCCTTCTCTCTAAACGCAAACACCTGCTTTAATTTATTCTTTACGATCAGGCTATTGGCTATACTGCCAATAAAACTCCAGCCAATGGCATAGTTTACGATATCGGTCATTTGCACGCCACCTTCAACGGCTTTGAAATGGTGCTGGTGATGCCACAGAGCATAAGGTCCGAAACGCTGCTCATCAACAAAATATTGACCTTCTTTTACCTGGGTGATCTCGGTCATCCAGTTCATTTTGATACCGAGCAAAGGGTATACGTTATAGGTAATGATCATGCCCGAATAAACCTTTGCGCCAGGAGTGAAATTGGAAGTAACCACGAAATTCATATCGGGTGGAGTGATCTTTGATAAGTTCAGCGGCGAACTGAAGAAATCCCAGGCGCTCTCAAGCGAAGCGGGAATGAAAGTTTCAAATTGTAATGCGTAGGTTTTCATGGACGGCTTTTTATCTGCCGCGAAGATAGATAGTCTACAGTCCGGAGTCGTAAGCCGAAAGTCACATTTGGCAAGGTGCAATCACTTACTGCACGATCTTATTAGCGCAGTACGAACTGGCGAATGCCTCAGGTTTTGCTTTAAATACGAAGCCCATGCTCAAAATATAACCCATCGCTTCGTGCAATGCCTGGTTAGATTTAAACATCGGATTGGTATTGATATCGGCATGCACTTCCAGGTCAACATCATAAAGGTCGAGCAAATCGCACAACTTGTAGGCAATGTCGATCGATTTTTGAACTTCGGTCAGCATGCGTTCCTTGATGCTCATTTTTTGGCCGGTACGTTCCTGGTGGATGTACATAAAACCACCCCTTTTTTCGCGCAGGAAAACGATCACTGTAGCAAAATCAGTTACGTTACCTTTAACTTGTGAATCGGTACCGATGCACACTTTGAGTTTGTTGCCCAGTAAACTTTCTCTTTCGATGGCTCTTTCCACCTCTTCAATGATTGGCGAACTGATGATTTCGCCGCTAAATTTTCTCCAGGTCATAAAATTGTTTTTAGTAAATTTTAACTGACCTGTTTTTCAGGTCTATAAAAATAAGCGATAAGCTTTCATATCCAGATAACGCCTGTATGATTTATTTGTTAACAGTTGGGTCATTATTAACAGGTTATAGATCAAATATACATTATATTAGCAATGCAATACCCCGACATTCACAACACTCTCAATATTTGAAAAAAAAGATCTTATGAAATTAAATAAATGGGTATTGCTGGCCATTTCGGTTACAGCTTTTACAGCCTGCAAACACAAAGACGCTGCTACTGAAGTAGAAAAGCGAACCGTTTTTTTTGATAAAAGCGGTATGGACACAACCCTCAAACCCGGCGACGATTTTGCTTTGTACGCTAACGGTGCCTGGTTCAAAAAGACAAAGATACCGGCATCTGAAAGTGGATGGGGATCGTTTTATACACTTTCGGATGATAACATCAAACAAGTGCATAGCATCCTTGAAGATGTTTCGTCAAAGAGTAATGATGCAGGCAGTTTAGAGCAAAAGGTGGGCGATCTGTACAAAAGTGGCATGGATACCGCAACGCTTGAAAAATTGGGTTATGATCCCATTAAGCCATTGCTGGCGAAAGTGAGCGCTTTAAAAGACTATAAAGAGCTGGTAAAACTTGCTGCCGATGGTTTTAAAACCGGAGACGGATTTTTGTTGGGGTTTTATGTTTCGCCAGATGATCGTATCAGTGCCAAAAACGTTGCACATTTTGATCAAACCGGTCTATCATTGCCGGATAAAGATTATTATACCAAAACTGATAGTGCTACAGTTAAGATAAGGGCTGCTTTTGTTAAATATATTGCGCAGTTATTCAGCTTTACCGGGGTAGATGCTGCGTCGGCGTCGAAAAAGGCTGAAGGTATCCTGAAACTGGAGACAGAGATCGCTAAATCGCACCTGGCACCGGTTGAATTGCGTGACCCGGTAAAGAACTATCATAAACTAACCTTTGCTGATTTTCAAAAGCAAATACCCGACATCGACTTGAAAGACGCCTTTGATCGTATGCAATTGAAGACCGATACGGTATTGGTTGGTCAGCCAGTTTATTATATTGCTTTAGATAGCCTTCTGAAAAGTCAGCCTATTGATGTTTGGAAAGATAAAGCTGCGTTTGGTGTAATTGATGGCGCTTCCGGGTCATTAAGTAAAAAATTCAGGGATGCTAATTTTGATTTCTATAGCAAGGCATTATATGGCCAAAAAGAACAAAAGGAGCGCTGGAAAACTTTGGCCTATACGGTAGATGGTTCGCTGGGCGAATTGTTGGGCCAGCTTTATGTAGCTAAATATTTTCCGCCTGATGCAAAGGAACGGATGCTTGCTCTCGTTAATAACCTGCAAAGTGTGTACAAAGATCGCATCGAAAAGCTGGATTGGATGAGTCCGGATACCAAAAAACAAGCCATAGCTAAGCTCGCAGCATTTACAAAAAAGATCGGGTACCCTGATAAATGGAAAGCGTATGATGATGTTCATATCGCAAAAGATTCATTTTTTAATAATCTGCAATCCGTTGCAATTCACAATTATAAGCGATCGATTTCAAAGGTTAACCAACCGGTCGACCGCAGCGAATGGGGGATGACACCACCAACCGTTAATGCCTATTACAATGCTACTTTTAATGAGATCGTATTCCCGGCAGGTATATTGCAATATCCATTCTTTGACAAAGATGCTGACGACGCGATCAATTATGGCGCAATTGGCGCCGTTATCGGCCACGAAATGACCCACGGTTTCGACGACCAGGGTCGCCAGTATGATAAAGATGGTAACCTTAAAGATTGGTGGACCGAAGAAGATGCTGATAAATTTAAAAAACGCGTTCAGGTTATGATAGACCAATACAATCAATATACCCTATTGGGGCTACATGTGAATGGAAGTTTGACTCAGGGTGAAAATCTGGCTGATATTGGCGGTATAACCATAGCCTACCAGGCATTCAAGAATACACCGGAAGGAAAGAGTGATACCAGAATTGATGGGTTTACACCCGATCAGCGCTTCTTTTTGTCATTTGCACAGGTATGGCGGGTAAAAAACAGCGATGAAACTATGCGCGTACGTCTTAATACTGACCCGCATTCGCCGGAAGTCTTTCGGGTTGATGGTCCGGTCTCCAATATTGAAGCATTTTATAAAGCCTTTAATATAAAACCAGGCGACAAAATGTACCGTGCCGAAAAAGATAGAGTTAAGGTGTGGTAGTTGCCTAGGGTGATGGAAAAATAGTTGTTACCCTTTTGTCGCGCTGTACTGCTTTCAGGCACCTGTTTAGTTCGAAGCCAGTGTTAAAGTTGAGTTTTGACTGTTACCTGCAGATTTTAAGTAAACAACGCTGAAGCATTTATCTTTTTCTTTCGGAGGAACCACTGTGATATTTGTTTCCTCATTTTCGGAAGTCCAGGTAGAATTGTCCAATGGCTTGAAGGTTGAATTCAACCGGTTTATTATATTATCAAGCTCTTTATTGTAGTAAGTCACTACATAAGAAATGCAATTACCATTGCTGTCGAAATAAAAAGTGTAATCGCCGACGCCCCTCGACTTAAGAAAGCGTAATCCGCTTACGTTGTCGGCTGTTTTAAAATCTTTGGCCGAAGCGTAGGGGATATTTTTGTTAAAATAAGCCCGGATTTCTTTCTCTTTACCACCGAGAGGAAATTGTGCAAAAGCTGATACAGAGCAAGTTGCCAATAATAACAATACGATTAAATGTTTCATGCAAAGCAAATTGCAAGGATTGAACCATCAATTTGCTTAAGCTTTAATTAACGTTTATAAACAATTGATTTTAAGCAGTTGAATATTAAATATTAATTAAGTCACGGAGAAAACCTGCCAACCAGCGCTGGAAATTAATACCACACTGTGAGGTAATACTTTCCACAATTTGCAGCTGTAGACCAGGATCAAAAGAAGTAAAATTTGAATCAACTTACCTAAACGATCTTGCTATTAACGATGGCAAGTATCTCAGTCTCACTGTCAATAGCCATTTGTTGCAGTGCACTACCTTCGTTCAATACTTTTTCAACAAAAGCTTTATCATTGAATCCACTCGCATTGATCTTTACGTTCAGAAAAGCACCGATCACTGCGGTTCGTGCACAAAGGGCCGCAACGCCTGCATCGGTTACGGAATTGGGGTTGCCTGTATCTGCCATTGCTTTGATCACTTCCATGCTCTGATAGGCTAGTTTCATCACATTAAATGGCACTTCGATAGCGAATTTGGTAGCCGATTGTATGGCAGCAGTTCGTGCCACTTTTTCTTCCTCGCTGCCTTTAGGTAATGCAAAAGCTTCCATTATCCGGTTAAAAGCAATAGTGTCTTTATCTACCAGCTTCAATAGCTCGTTCTTGTAATGTTCGCCTTTTTCTGCCCAGTCGCTGAACTCCTCCCAGCGCTCATCCCAGCCTTTTTTATGCGATGAAAGGTTTGCTACCATTGTAGCCAATGAAGCTCCCAGTACGCCCGTATAGGCCGAGATGGAGCCTCCACCGGGTGCCGGGCTCTCACTCGCTGTTTCGTCAGCAAAATCAGAAAGGCTCAGCGATACCAGTTTACTATTAGCTTTATCCAATAGCAGGCATTCTATAATTCGTTCCTCAGGCTTGAACGGCCCTAGTTCATCCAGACCCATCGATTTAATTGCAATTCGCAACAATTCCTTTTCGCTGACGCCAGCCGAACGCTGTTGTTTCGCAAGGAAATATTTGCCCGCATCCAGTAGTGATTTTAAAGGAATTAGCCCCACCAGTTCGCTGCCTGTTACGCGTATACCACGCGCATCGGCTTTTTTGCATACTTCATCAAACGCTTTATGTAATGGAGTTACTTCGATATTGGTAAGATTCATCGAAATCTGAGCTATGCCATATTCCTCGATATACCAACCAATAGCTTTAACTGATTTAAGTGTGCCTGGGATAGTCCGCGGTTTCCCGGATTCATCAGTGATGATCCTGCCATTGATCGGGTCTCCCTCGCGTAATACGCGGCCTGCTTCGCGCACATCAAAGGCAATAGAATTTGCCCGGCGCACAGAGGTGGTATTGAGGTTCACATTATAGGCGATCAGGAAATCCCTAGCGCCAATGACAGTGCCACCGCGTTTAGCATCAAACTCATTAGGCCCGTAGTCAGGCGACCATTCCGGGTGTTTGATCTTCTTGAAAAAGCCCTCATATTCGCCGGCACGAATCACCGACAAGTTATTCCGGTTTTTATTTGGCTGTGCATATTCATATAAATAAACAGGGATCAGCAACTCTTTACCAACACGTTCAGCTAAAGCCCTGGCGAAATCCGCCACCTCTTCCATGCTGATATTACTGATCGGGATCAGGGGGCAAACGTCTGTTGCACCCATACGCGGATGTTCACCGGTATGTTTGCTCATATTGATCAGTTCACCGGCCTTACTTATCGCGCGGTACGCCGCTTCGATCACCAGTTCTGGTTCGCCAACAAATGTCACTACCGTACGGTTGGTAGCTTTTCCGGGATCAACATTCAGCAGTCTTACACCTTCAACGGTTTCAATTGCATCGGTGATCTGTTTGATGATCGACAGATCGCGACCTTCGCTGAAATTGGGTACGCATTCAATTAGTCTTTTCATTTTTTTTAGGCATTAGGCTTTAGGCATTGGTCATTAGGCATTAGTAATTGGTCATTCACTCATTCACTCCAATCTCTCCTCGCTTCCAAACTTTAGCGGGTTTTAATTTACCCTGGTTGTATAATATTTCGCGATGATCCGCACAGGGATAGGCCTGCATATCTGCAAGTTTACCGGGTTCCAGTAAGCCTCGGTCATTCAAATTTAAAGCTTTTGCTGCGCGATAGCTAAGTGCGGCGAAAGTTTCGGCTGTACTCAATTTTTCGAAAGCACTTACTATTGCAGCCTGCGTTAACAGATCACCCATCGGTGCCGATCCGGGGTTCCAGTCGCTGGCTATAGCCATGCTAGCTCCTGCATCCAATAATTTTCGGGCAGGTGCAAAACCAATACCCAGGCCCAGGGATGCGCCGGGGAGTACAACGGCGACTGTGTCCGATGCTGCCAATTGTTTAATTTCAATATCGGTACTCGCTTCCAGGTGATCGGCTGACAGGGCCCCCAATTCAACTGCAATCCGACTGCCACCTGTTGTAAACTGATCGGCATGAACCACAAGGTCGAAGCTCATTTGTTTAGCCGCACGCAGGTAGTTTGTAGCTTCTGTTGGGTTAAAAGCACTCTCTTCTATAAAAATATCAACTCTGCCGGACAGATTTTTAGCCTTAATTTTTGGCAGAACATCAATAAGCAGGTATTCCAGGTAAGCCCGGGATGTGCCATCAAAGTCACGCGGTACGATATGCGCGCCAAGACAGGTGGGCACGAGGTCTGCTTTAGATATTGTCCCTGCTATTTTAATGGCATGTAGTTGTTTTAACTCCTGTTCCAGATTTAATCCGTAGCCACTTTTGATCTCGATGGTAGTAACTCCTTCCCGCAGGTGCTGGTTGGCGCGTTGTGTAATAAGCTCAGCAAGTTTGGTCTCCGTTGCCTTGCGTGTTTGGGTAACCGAATCCCAGATACCTCCACCGGCTCTAGCGATATCCATGTAGCTTTTGCCGGATATTCGCAGGGCATAGTCTTTGGCACGCGAGCCGGCAAAACAAATGTGGGTATGGCAGTCTACAAAACCAGGTAGCAGTACGTGGTCTCCGGAGATCCCGGCTATAATTGCTGAGGGATTTGCCTTTCTTAACATTTCAAAATTGCCAACATCGACAATGCGGCCATCTTTAGTCAATACACCACCCTGGCTAATGATCAGCATCTGATCGTCAGTTATTGCTCCTTTGAATGGTAAGCCAGCCAAAGGCAGAATTTGGGTGAATGGACCGGTTAATATCTGAACCATGTTTCGTTGTATTGTAGTATTTCACTGGTGCCAGTTGTTTAAACTGGGCTTTGTGATTTAAATTTTTAGACCAAATTTTTCAGCTGTTTCTTCTGCAATTTCATAACCTGCATCCATGTGTCTGAAAATACCCATCGCCGGGTCGTTATATAGAACACGATGCAGACAGTCAGCCGCCCGTTCAGTACCATCGGCTACCACTACCATGCCGGCATGTTGCGAATAGCCCATACCTACACCTCCTCCATGGTGGAATGATACCCAGGTTGCACCTCCGGAAGTATTCGACATGAGGTTAAGCAAGGTCCAGTCGGATACTGCATCCGAACCATCCTTCATCGATTCCGTCTCGCGGTTTGGCGATGCAACCGAACCGCAATCGAGGTGATCGCGACCAATTACAATTGGTGCTTTTACCTTACCGGTGCGTACCAATTCATTGAATATCAAACCTGCCTTTTCGCGTTCGCCCATTCCAAGCCAGCAAATTCGTGCAGGTAGCCCCTGGAAAGCAATTTGTTTTTGTGCTTTCTCGAGCCAGTTGATCAGGTGTTTATTTTCGGGAAAAGCTTCGATCAGGGCGCGATCGGTTGTATAAATATCTTCGGGATCCCCGGATAGTGCTACCCAGCGGAAAGGTCCTTTTCCCTCGCAAAATAATGGACGGATATAAGCTGGCGTAAATCCTGGAAAATCGAAAGCATTTGGTTCACCTCCTTGTCGTGCAAATTCGCGAATATTATTACCGTAGTCAAAAGTGATAGCGCCAAGTTTTTGCAGTTCAAGCATTAATCCCACATGTCGCGCCATGCTTTTCAGTGAAAGCTCTTTGTATTTCGAAGGGTCACTTTTGCGTAAAGCAGCAGCGTGTTCTAAGCTTATTCCGTTGGGCACATAACCGTTGATGGGGTCATGGGCCGATGTTTGGTCGGTAAGCACATCTGGTACAAAGCCGTCTTTGATCAGGTGTTCCAGCATATCTCCTGCATCACTGACCAGGCCGACCGATAATTCTTCGCCATTTTGCATGGCTTCCTTTACCCATGCAATGGCCTCCTCATAGGAGTAGGTCATCCGGTCAATATATTTGGTATCAACACGTTTTTGTATGCGCGTGGCATCCACATCGGCACCTAAAAATACGGCACCGGCCATGGTTGCTGCAAGAGGCTGTGCTCCACCCATTCCTCCAAGACCGGCGCTTACAACAAGCTTGCCTTTCAGGTCGTTGTTAAAATGCTGGCGTCCGCATTCAACAAAGGTCTCGTAGGTGCCTTGCAGGATGCCCTGCGAGCCGATATAGATCCAACTACCGGCTGTCATCTGTCCGTACATCATTAGTCCACGGGAACGTAATTCGTTAAAATGTTCCCAGGTTGCCCAGGCAGGTACCAGGTTACTGTTTGCCAGTAATACCCTTGGTGCCTGAGGGTGACTGCGGATAATGCCTACTGGTTTGCCAGACTGTACCAACAGCGAATGATCTTCATCCAGTTCCAATAGCAGCTCGATGATTTTGCGCAAAGCTGCAGGGTTGCGGGCCGCTTGCCCGATACCACCATATACCACAAGTTCAGCCGGATTTTCGGCAACTTCGTCGTCAAGGTTATTGAGTAACATACGTAAAGGGGCCTCGGTGGGCCAGCTTTTGGCATGTAATTGGGTGCCGCGTGGTGCCCTGTAAATAGGGTGGGCAGCGTAAGTTTTAATAAATTCCGAACTCGTCATTATTATCCAGTTTAATATTGTTTTTGATGGCCGCTTCTTCGGCTATTTGCAATAATTCACCATCTTTTACCAATTGATGCAAGGCTTTGATATCGTCGGCAAATAGCCTGTCTTCTTTAATAAATGGCACGTATTGTCTAATGTAGTTATGACAGGCCTCCAATATCGGTGTCGATTTTAATGGACGTCTGAAATCCATCGCTTGTGTCGCATATAGCAACTCGATGGCTTGTATATATTCAAGGTTATCTAATACCTGGTGCAACTTACGCCCGCTGATGGAGCCCATCGATACGTGATCTTCCTGCCCCAGTGAAGTTGGAACACTATCAGCACTGGCAGGGAAACATAATGTTTTATTTTCAGTCACCAAAGCGGCGGTAGTATATTGAGGTATCATCAGGCCAGAATTTAGTCCGGCGTGTTCAGTAAGTAATTTTGGTAAGCCATAGCGACCCTCGCTCATCAGGTAACAGCGGCGGTCGGCTATATTGCCTAATTCAGCAGCTGCAACGGTAGCATAATCGAGCGGGATGGCGAGAGGTTGTCCATGAAAATTACCTCCACTGATGGTGTCGTCAGCATCAAAAATAATAGGGTTGTCGGTTACTGAATTTAGCTCGATCTCGGTCATTTCCTTCAGGTGCAACCAGGCATTTCGCGAAGCACCATGTACCTGGGGCATGCAGCGCAGCGAATAAGGGTCCTGCACCCTGTCGCAATCCAGGTGCGAATTCAATATTTCCGAATTGTTGAGCAATTGGTACAAGCGATTAGCCACTAACTGACTTCCCTTGTAAGGCCTAATCCGGTGCAACCTTGGGTCAAATGGTCGGGCCGAACCCATCAATCCTTCCAATGACATGGCCCCGGCCAGATCAGCGAGCTGCAAGGCTTTGTTCATGCGTTCTACAGCTTTCACCGCGAACGAAAGAATAAATTGGGTACCGTTAATCAGTGCCAGTCCTTCTTTGGGCCCCAGCTTAATTGGCTTTAGTTTATGCGTCTTCAGCATTTCCGCTGCGGATATTGTTTTGCTATTCTCTTCCACCTCGCCTAAACCTATCAGCGGTAAAAACAGATGCGCCAGCGGGGCCAGGTCGCCTGATGCACCAACCGAACCTTTCTCGGGTACTACCGGGATGATATCATGATCGATATGCCAGATGATGCGCTCCAATGTAGCCAGTGGGATACCCGAATAACCTTGGGCCAGTGCATGGACCTTGGTAATGAGCATCAGTTTGGCGATCTCTTTTGGGATAGGTTTACCTACGCCTACGCTATGGCTTTTTAATAAATTTTCCTGAAGCGTACTGGTGTCCGATTCAGATATATGCGTATCGCAAAGTGGTCCGAATCCGGTATTGATACCGTAAACGGGGATCTCATGTGCGACAATGTCTTTTACAGCCTGCCATGAGGAAATAATTCCGGTTTTCGCGTTTTCGCTGATCGTACCTTTAATTTTACCTGCTGCGATATCGAGGCAGAGGCCGATAGAAAGGTAGTCAGTTCCGTAGTTAAAGGTTTTGCTCATATTTCGCCTCCTCTAATTTTTCGCTGATTTTTTCCGAAAGGCTTAATGCTCTGAAAGATTTCTCCACTGCCGTAATTGCTGCCAGCAGATGCTCGCTTTCAGTGTCGCTATGAACGAGGTCTTCCATGGTTTGCCTGATTGCTTCCCAAACTGGCATGATCTGTTCCAGCAAAGCACGTCCTGATTTGGTTAATTGCACCAATTGTAACCGGCCATCGGTGCTGCTGGTGGTTGTCTTCAATAATTTTTTGTTCTTTAAGTTGGTAACCAGTTGACTTGCAGCTGGATGCGAAACACCTGTAGTGTCGCTCAACTCTTTGATAGAAATAGACTCGTTTTTTGACAGCAGGTAAAAAACAGGGAACCAACTGGCATCAAATGGAATGCCTGCAGATTGGTAAGTTTTGTTGATCTCGGATAAAAATGCCTCGCTCAGGCGGCGCATTCGGCTACCCAAAACCAGGTAGCCCAGCTCCTCATAAAAATTCATGATGCAATTTATATAAGTGCTTATACAATTGCAAATTTTATATGGAAAAATGTTTTATTATCGGAGTGTTGCTTGCTTAATTAACAACAATTGAAGCCAAAAGATCGTCTTTCCCTTTTGGGCTTTGATTTTCAGGTACCAAAGCTGTTATGCTGTATAAATTGCTGCCGATGATAAAAAGTAACATATACACTTTCGCATTGGTACGGGTATAGGTGCCTTCAAGGGTATAACTGGTGTGGTTATGCCATATGCCTAATTTTACATCGCCCATCGCAAAGCCGGGCATCGCACCAACCAGGTTATCTCTGAAAACCTTAATATACTCGGGGGTTGTTGCGATGGAGGCCAGCTTGGCAGAATCTGTACCATCTGTTTTTATCAGGTCAACAAGCCCAACTACATAGGCCAGGTGATTGCTATCCGTAGCCATTACATTAGTTGCATCGATCTGCTGGGGCTGTGAAGGCAACATTAGCGAGACACGGTTATCGATCTTGTAATTGATCGGGCTATTCTGACCGAAGGCTATACTTGCGGTAAGGATGCATGCAATTAGCAGCAGGCAGGATTTTTTCATGGTTTGATGTGTAAAGCGGTTTACCAAATGTAGGGAATTAAAATGGGAAATTTTGATTGATAAATTGGGTTATTAAGAGACCTTATTGGGTTTACAAACTCTATTTCAAACCTCCCCCTCAAACCGTAACCCCATCTGTTTCCTCGCCTCATCCAGCATGCCCATCATTCCCCTTGAAAGATCGTGCGTAATGATAGGACTTTCAGTTTGCCCGTTTCGTATAAGCTCACAAAAATGCGAGAGCTCGTAATTGAGGCCTCCTGCGGTGTATGGTTCATCGAGTTCGACAATTCGTCCATCCAAATAGTTGATGGTTGCCTTGGCAGGGTTCCACCAATTTTGATGAATAGTGATATAACCTGATGGTCCGGATATCAATGCGTCTCCTTTCCCATGCAGGTCGAAACCACAATAGAGTTGGGCATAACCATTATCATGCAGGGTTTGAAAGATAGAAAACATATCCACCTCCTTGCCGCTGAATCGCCCCATTGCTTGCAGGTTAGTCATCGGCCCCAGCCAATCTAAAGCGAGGAATGCCTCGTACGGAGCGATCTGCATAATGGCCCCACCTGCTAACTGATAACTAAAATTAGGATGATCGTGCGACAGATCGGCTACGGCTGAACCTGCCCTGACATAACCGGCAGCACCTATCGGGTCAGTTTTTAAATGGGCTTTTAGCTTTTGGTATAAGGGGTAGAAGGGTGGTTTCATACCCTCCATAAATAGTAAATAATTTGCTTTCGATAAGGCTAAAACGTCGTCCAGTTGCGCGAGGTTTACAGTAGCTGGTTTTTCACATAGCACATGCTTGCCAGCCCTTAGTGCAGCAATGCTGTAATGGGCATGGCTGTCTGGCAATGTTGCAATATAAACCGCGTCAACATCACTTTGCAGTAATTCGTCGAGGCTTGAACAGGCTTTACCGCCATATTTGCCAATGAATTCTGCGACGCTTTCTGCCCGGCGTGACCAGGCTGCGGTAAGCTCTGCACCGTCGACAACTGCCAGCCCCTGCATGAAGCGGTGACTGATTCGGCCACAGCCGATGAGACCTATTTTTAGTTGTTTATTGTCCATAGTCGATCGACCATAGTAATTTTCGTAATTAATAATCACCATGGACCATCGACCATGGGCTATCGGCTAACCTACTGGTACTGTATATAAATAGGGGACGGCTTATTCTTTAGCACTTCCTGTGGCGTCAACATGTGATGCGGTGCTTTCTTCAGGTCGTTTTTATAGAATAATTTAAAGCCGGTAAACTGTACGGGTTCGTTGTGGATAAAATAGCGCCATGTGCCTTCTTTCAGATCTGGCTCGCCCCATCCGTCCATATTCATTACCAATTGAACTTCGGGGTGCAGTTTGATGCTCTTATAGTTAGTCAGCATTTTTTTGGTAAAGCGGTGCACGATGAGGATCTTGGGAGGCAGGTGGTGCTTGTGTACCACGTCGGCCAGGAATGCCGATACATAATTAACATCCGTAGCATCATAGGTACCGATCTTCTTGCCGGGATGGGTTCCATCTTTCATCGAAAATTCCGGGTCCATACCAAAATGAACTTGTGGCATTTCAAGGTATTTTTCTAACAAAGGCAGTTCGGCACGAATATTACTTAAAGCAACCTGCACGTCAAGGAAGACAATGGCATGCGATCTTTTAGCTAATGATAAAACAGTATCGATCTGTTTGAATGGCATGCGGTAACGGAATTTTCCATCCTTACCGGGATCGCCCTGCGCAACAACTGCAATATAATGGAGGGCGGGTTGCACCGGAGTTGTCGGGTCGGCTTTTTCCCAATTTTTAACTTCGCCTTTCAATTTGGCAAGCATTTCTTTTGGGGGTAATTCCCCCAAAATACCCATACGTTTTGAATATAAATTCCCGTAATAGGCTACAACCCGTTTATAGGGCAATATAGCACCGGCAAGTGGGTATGGTGTATTTTTTACTGGCCAAAGTCCGGTAGTATCACCGTGCGACAGTTTCTTCATTAACGAATCATACTGTTTATGGTCGATAGGCTGGTAGCTTACCGGGGCCGCTGCAACGGTGTCTTCGGCTGTTTTAGCACCGGAATCTGATGCAGGTTTGGCGGCGATTGTTTTAGCAGGTTTTGAAGAATTGTTGTTGCTTCCACAGCTATTAAAAAAAGTTAGCGAAGCTACAATTAAAAGCGAGTTTAATGCGATTTGTTTTAATTTCATTCGGTTTGATTTCTTCATTAAAGGAGAGCTGCAAAATAACACCAATTCCCCTGTCAGTATGCTGAAAGTTATCAACAGTAGGTTGAGCAAATTTATCCGTCTGCCACATCTTGTCAGGTAGCTAACCCGAAAGTTACACCTTATAAAACTTACCAAATACCCCCAATGGCAATTTAACGCCGGAGGTAGCCTGTAAATAAAGTTCGCCAATCTCGAGATTTTGATGGGCAGGGTAGGCGGTTTTTAGCAGATTTTCGACGATGACCGACGAGAAGCCAAGCGAGTAAGCATTCAGGATAAGGAAATGTTCAGTTGGTTCGAGCAGTTGAACTACTTCCTGTAGCAGCTCGTTGATCTGGTCTTCCAGCTTCCATTTTTCGCCGTTTGGACCATGACCGTAGGCGGGCGGATCGAGGATGATACCATTGTATTTTTTGCCGCGTTTCACCTCGCGCTTTACAAATTTAAGCGCATCTTCCACCACCCAGCGAATGTTTTGCAATCCTGAAAGATCCTGGTTCTCGCTGGCCCAGGTTACTACCTGCTTGATCGAGTCGACATGCGTTGTATCCGCACCTGCTGCCTGTGCTGCAAGCGATGCGCCTCCGGTATATGCAAAAAGATTAAGGACCTTTGGTTGCGGCGTTTTGAATTTTTTGATGATCTGTGACGAATAATCCCAATTGACCGCCTGCTCGGGGAAAATTCCGACATGCTTAAAGGACGTTAACGCCAATCGGAATTTAATTGCGATCTCCGGGTTTTTGTACTCAATATGCCAACGGTCGGGCAGGTTATTGTTCTTTTTGACCCATTCACCTGAAGTGGCTGACCGTCCTTTGAACCGGATATGATGTAATTTTTGCCATTCAGATTGAATCAACTGCTTTGCCCATACTGCTTGCGGTTCGGGCCGGATGAGAATTAAATCACCAAATCGCTCCAATTTTTCAAAGTCCCCGCAATCTATCAGTTCGTAGTCTTTCCAGTGTTTAGCAGTAAGGAGTTGGATCATTGGTTAGCTGGTGATTAGTTAATTAGTGATTGGTTAACTGGTGATTGGTTAATTAGTGATTAGTTAATTAGTGATTGGTTAACTGGTGATTGGTTAATTAGTGATTAGTTAATTAGTGATTGGTTGATTAAGCAGCAAATATAAATAAATCCAAACCTAAAAATTCTGATACCAAACAGCCGATGCCCTTTACCAATTCAACCACCCCTAAAAATCCTGATACCTGATAACGGATACCCGATTAACCAATCACAACTTCTCCCTCGCCGCTTTCATAAAAGGGCTTGCAAATACAAATTCATTTAATTGCTGGTTATCGGTATGGGTAATTTCCTTGTTAGAACCTTCCCACCATTTTTGACCATCGTGCAGGAATATGATATGATCGCCTATGCCCATCACCGAGTTCATGTCATGGGTAACAACGACTGTTGTTGTGTTGTATTCCTGAGTCAGATCACTGATCAGATGATCGATCAAAATGGAGGTCAGTGGGTCGAGGCCGGAATTGGGTTCGTCAACAAACAAATATTTAGGCTGCATCGAAATGGCGCGGGCAATGCCTACACGCTTTTTCATACCACCTGATAATTCCGAGGGATGAAGTTTGCCTTTGCCTTCCAGATTTACTCTTTTCAGACAAAAATTAGCCCGGTCCTGTTTTTCGCTTTTGCTCATATCCGTAAATAGGTTCAGCGGAAACATGATATTCTCTTCCACACTCATTGAGTCGAAAAGAGCAGAGTTTTGAAACAGCATACCGATCTCTTTGCGAATGGGAACCCTTTCGCGAAAGTGCATATTGGTGAAGTTCTCGCCATCAAAAAAAACATCTCCTTTGGTAGGTTCATGTAACCCAACAATGCATTTTAGCAAAGTAGTTTTCCCTGATCCAGAACCACCAATGATGAGGTTGTTTTTGCCCGGCTTAAATTCGGCGCTGATTCCTTTAAGTACCTCATTTTCGCCAAAAGTTTTAACAATGTCTTTCGTTTCGATCATAACAGTACACGGGAAATAACCAGGTCGGCAAATAAAATCATGATACAACTGTATACTACGCCACGGGTAGCTGCCTGGCCGACTTCGAGGGCACCACCTGCGGTATAAAAGCCCTGGTAGGCACAAATTGAATTGATCAGAAAGCCAAACACGATCGATTTGACCGCACAAACCGTTACGATCAGCGGGTTAAATCCATCGGTAAGACCTGATAAGTAATCGGCTGTGGAAACTTCTTTAGACGCCGCACAGGCAAGGTAACCACCACTCAGTCCTAATATGACGGATACCACCACCAGTACCGGGATCATTGTTATTCCTGATATGATCTTGGGCGCGATTAGGAAGCCGGGTGCATTGACACCCATGATCTCGAGCGCATCAATCTGTTCGGTGACGCGCATAGTACCTATTTGTGATGCAATACTTGATCCGATCCTCCCTGCCAGCACCAACGCACAGATAGTTGGGCTGAACTCGAGAATGGTTGAATCCCGGGTAATGCCGCCAACGACTGTTTTTGGAATGAAATCGCTTACTAACTGAAAGGCAGTTTGTATGGTGGCAACAGCACCGATGAATAATGATATGATGACGATGATGCCTAATGACCCTATACCTTCGGAAACCATTTCGCGCATCACCTCGGCCCAATAAACGCTGAATTTCTCAGGTTTTCTGAAACTTAATCGTAATAAAAGCAGGTATCGTCCTAAACTATGAAACATTCAATGTGCGTAATAGGGCTAAAAATACTGTTTTTGCCGTTACTTTTTTCAGACCGGCTGATCAAAAATAAATAGTGCAGTAGCATTGTCCCTTTAAATAACGTAATTGCAGGAAATGTTTTATCTCATTATTTAAACCTGCCTTTAATCTGCAAACTATGAAATATTTACTTTTACCACTTTTTTTCTTGTGCTTTAGCCTTGTTGCTTCGTCTCAATCCCGAAATAACTTGTCTGTTGTTTACGGTGTGAATGCAAATCTTGTAGATATACACGGAGCAATCGGTGATTTTGGCTACATTGCCGAGGATGGTAAATCGATCGGTATTAATTATACCCGTATTTTCACTCATGTCTTTTCGTTTGAGACCGGCTTGGTTTATTCCACCAATAATATCAGGTTATCAACAATTCAGGGTCCGCGGGGTGATATCTATTATGATGGAGTAGTTAAAATGATTTCGGTGCCGCTTTATGCCCGGTTTACCTTTTTCAAGTATTTGTTTGCTCAGGGTGGGTTTATATTAGACCACCAAACCAACTATGCACAATATGGCGTAGTTAATGACCAGTCGGGGATAGGGTTTGAAATGGGATTTGGCGGTAAATGCAATTTCGGACCAATATCAATTTTTATCAACCCATACTTTTGCAGGCACGCACTTAATGGTCGAAATAATTTAATTGAAGCGGGGGCCAAAACCGGGATTGGCTACAATTTTTAGAAAAAAAATACCGGACTTGTTCAATCCAGTATTTTTTTACCCCTTACGATCACTACAGCGATGATCAAGATGATCGGCGTAAGGGTAATTACAGTTCCTACAATTGCCATCGGGTCCATGCTGCTCAGTTTTAGTTTCATTAATGTTGCAGCAATAAGCGTACCTTTTTTTAAAAGCTTATAAAACAGCCCATAATCGCAATTATCGAAAGTGTTTGCGGCCACAAACGGGATTTGATGGGGATTATGTTCTACGTATAGCCATTTTCGGGGAAGCCTTTGTCCTGAAATTCAATTCAAAATTTTATCTGTTGGTGCAACCATTCACCGTCAAATTACCCTGTTTTACCGAGAAATAGTTTAGTCTTCCCCAAATCCTTGTTGGCGGTATTTAAATAGCCATTAGATTTGTATTGTTAAAACACCAATTGTAAATGAAAAATGTATTGATCACAGCTGCTACCAAGGGAATAGGCCGGGCAATCGCCACAGCATTTGCAAGAGAGGGAGTAAATCTGGCGATATGCTCGAGGAGCGCTGCTGAACTTCAAAACTTCAGCCAGGAGCTACTCGCGATATATCCTGCTATAAAAGTTGTGGTACAGGCGATCGATGGTAGTGATAAAACACAATTGTTGGATTTTGCAAAAAATGCTGAAAATGAACTTGGTTTTATTGATACAGTTGTCAACAACCTGGGCATGTTCGATATGGTTAGTATCCTTGATGAAACAGATGATGCCTTTAACAAACAATGGCAAACTAACCTAATGCCTGCCTATCAGCTCTACAAGCATTTTGGAAAAAAAATGCAGCAGGAGCGACAGGGACACTTTTTTAATATTTGCTCTGTAGCTGCACTTGAACCGATCGCCGCAGCAGGCACTTATAGCATTACGAAGATAGCCTTGCTTGGTCTTACCAGGGTGATGAAGCTTGAAATGCAGGCCTACGACGTGAAAGTTACAGCGGTAATACCCGGCTCAACGCTTACCAATTCATGGGAAGGTACGACGATCAGTCCCGATAAGTTTGTTTTGCCGGAAGATGTAGCCTCGGCAGTTTTAAATATCAGAAAGATGAGTGTTGGCGCTAACGTCGACGAAATAATTATAAGGCCCGTTGGTGGACAGGTTTAGTAGAGGGGTGATTGGTTAACCGGGTATCAGTTAATTAGTGATTAGTTAACTTGTGATCAGGTAATTACAAAACAGATATCTAATAGGCATTAAATTATAAATACAAACTCACCAGTTAACTGATTAACAAGTCACTAATTAACAAATCACTAATCACAAGTTAACTAACGAACAGATCACTAATAAACAAATAATAAAATAATGGAAAAGCGATTATATAGAAACGAATACCGGAAGAAACTGGCCGGTGTTTGCGCAGGCCTCTCGGAATACATGGGTATCGATGTGGCATTTGTCCGCCTGTTTTTTGTGCTGGCATGTATACTGCATGGTGGCGGCTTATTGATCTACATAGTATTGTGGATCGCGCTGCCAAAAAAGCCCTTCCCTTTTATAGATCCAACAGTTGATTATACTGTTCCGCCCGGGGCACCAGGTGACGCAGCATCGGCTAACACGGGTTCTATGAACTTTGGTAGTCCGGCATATCAAGCTGGCCAGTTCGGGACTTCTGCTGGGTTCGATCAAAATTTCGGAACTAAACCAGGCGGTGCTTCGCTTACAGCAATCATCATTGGCGTAGTGCTCATCCTCATAGGCGGTTCGATCTTATTGAATAACCTCAATATCATTCCTGATTGGGATATCCAACACCTTTGGCCTTTAATCCCGATCACTGTGGGCCTTATCCTGATGCTTTCGGGTAATGGTAAAAAGAATATACCAGAGGCTCAATGGCAGCAAACTGCCAGTGCTAAATCGGATGAACCGGCTCCCGAGGCTACCCAGGCCGGGGATAATGAAGAACCTAAGGCTTAAATTGTTATAAAAAAGAAAGATCATGAAAAACGATAAATTGGTACCAGGCATGATCCTGGTGATCATTGGAGCCATATTTCTGCTCTATAATTTTGGCTACCTCGACTTCCATTGGGAAAACTTTGCTACACTCTGGCCACTGTTCATTGTGATGGTAGGAGTAAACCTTTTATTAGCGCACAATCATTCGGCATGGTCCTCTATCCTCAAAATATCAGTAGTCGTAGGTGGTTTTGCAATTATCCTGTTCGGTAATTTCGATGGGCATGTGCGCTGGTGGCCGCATTCAAACTACAGTTTCAATTCAGATTCCGACGATGATGATGATGACAGTGGCAATAATCATGCAAAAATCACAAATGTTTCGGGCAAAGGTGAGTTTAATGAGCCATTTAAAGCAAGTGTAAAAATTGCAAGGATCAATATTAGCGGTGGTGCGGCAACTTACAGGCTTTCAGATACCACTAACCAGCTTTTTAAAGCTGATACCCGCGATTTCAAGGGTCAGTATGAGTTTCTTACCCGTCAGGAAGATTCAGTTTATGTAATGGATTTCAAGATGAAAAACAATCATATCGGCGGCTGGGGTAATAATAATAACTCAAATAGTGTGTATATGAGTCTGAACACCCGCCCTGAATGGGAAATGACCATTAACGCTGGGGCCACAGACCTCAATTTCGATCTGTCTAAATACAAAATCCGTTCTGTAGATCTGAATGGTGGAGCAGGTAGCTTTGTTTTGAAGACAGGCGAACCACTGGCAACAACTAATATCGAGATATCTGCCGGGGCAGCCGATGTGACAGTGAACATTCCGAAAGACGCCGCCTGCCAGATCGAGTCTGATACCGGTTTGTCATCAAATACTTTTGATGGTTTTACCAAAGGCGACGATGGACATTACGAAACTTCAGGTTTCGACGCGGCAAAGAACAAACTGTATATCCATATCAGCGGAGCTGTTTCTGATTTTAAAGTACACAAGTATTGATGTTTTGGTTGGAACGTTCTGTGTTCCGGATTTTAATATCGAATAATGAATATAGAATGTTTAATAACGATTGAATCGTTTGCATTTGGTATTCATTGTTCGATATTTACGCAATTATGAGTGAATACTTCCTCGTTATTAATGGTAAGCCTGCCGGTCCGTTTAACATCGATCAGTTAAAAAACATGCGGCTAAAACCCGATGATTTTTTGAAAACCGCGGCAATGTCTGATTATAAAGAGGCGCATGAAATAGCCGAGTTGCGTTCCCTTTTTAATTTTCAACAAAGAATAACTACTCCCCAATATTTTGCCGGGCTCGATCAGCGGCTTACAGCTGCACTGCTTGATCTGCTCATCGTATCGGGCATTTATATTATACCAGCTTTTGTTGCTGTTATGCTGATCGACGATCATGAGGTCCGCATGGCAATTGCATTAAGCCTTTTGGTATTGATACCGCTAACTAATTTTATCTATCATGTGGTGCGCGAAGGCTCCGCCAGGCAGGCCACCTACGGCAAGCAAATACTCAGAATAAAAGTCAGTGATATTGAGGGCGGTCCGATAGGACTAAGTCAGGCATTTGGTCGGAATTTAGCCAAGATCATTGCTGTTTTAACGCTTGGCCTGGGTTTGTTACTTTCGTTTTTTAACAGGAAGCAACAATGCCTGCACGATATTATCGCCGGGACACTGGTGGTGAAAGAACGTTTGTTTTGATTTTGATTGAAACGTTGGAATGTTGTTCTGAGAGCAATTGGGACGTTGGCAGGTTGGACTGGCTTATCTTTTTTAAATTTATTGTGCGGTCATTTCTTCAAAATATTCATACACCTCGTCGAACATTTCGCGGTCTTTACCTTTGATCCATCGTTGACGGATCACTACTTCAGAACCATATTCAGTTTCATGTTTTAATTTAATGATGATACGGGACGAATTTCGACCTATCTCATGATCCAGATCTTTAACATAGCTCCATTCGATCACAATATTGCGGGTATAATCGATAATGCCTTGTTCATTGAGTTCGAGGGCGATCTTGCCCTGTAACGCAGGTGTTAATCTTTTGATCAAAACAAAGCCTAACAATCCAAGAAAAACCAGGTCGGCAAATACGATGAGGCCGACTGCGAGGTTGTTGTGAACCAATAATGCATCGCGCAGGTTAAAATAGGTAATGCTAAAAAATACCAGCGGTAAAGCTATTCCCAACAGGGCAGAGGCAAGGCTATAGGGGTAGCGGAGTGGCGTGGGCATGGTTAATTTGTTTTTTCGAAAATAGTTATTAAAAGTAAGCTTCCAATGAATAACAAATTAGCGCATAAGATTTGCGAAGTTTTTAAAACTTCGCAAATCTGCTACCCAATAACTTTACAACATTCCAACATTTCAACCTTCCAACTCTACACCAAATCCTTAATTTTGTAAAAAA
>CAIPDP010000013.1 GCA_903863845.1 uncultured Mucilaginibacter sp.
AATGGCAAAAAGCAATTATACAAGCAAACGGTTCATGCCGGAGCAAACGGCCTGCTTGATCTTTCATTTGAGTTGCCGGCGGATGCCCGGCCCTCGATCAGACTGGAAAGCAGGGATAAAAGCAAAAGGGCGGTAGTACCGGTCGGCCTTAACCGCCCGCAAAATACCGATGTGCAGTTTATGCCCGAAGGTGGCAGCATGGTAGTTGGCCTGCCGTCACGCATCGGATATAAAGCGATAGGCGAAGATGGCCGGGGCGTTGCGATAACTGGTATTGTAGTTGATAAAGAAGGGAAGCAGGTAGCTGAATTAAAATCGTTTTATCGCGGAATGGGTGACTTTACGCTGCTGCCTCTACCCGGTGAAAAATACACCGCGCGAATCACATTGCCTGGTGGTACCATCAAAAGTTACGCGTTACCGGAAGCCAAAGCTTCTGGAATTATGCTGCGCGTAAACAATGAATTAAATAGCGATTCGCTTCAAGTGGAGCTATCCGCAAGCCCCGACCTGCAGCAATCGGGCCAATCCTGGTTTTTGCTGGGGAAGGACAGGGGCGTGGTTTGCTATGCAGCGGTGTTCGATTTCGGCAAAAGCCTACACCTCAGTAAAATGATCTCTAAAGTTCGTTTTCCTACCGGGATCACGCATTTTATGGTACTCAGCCAATCGGGTCAGCCGCTTGCTGAAAGGCTGGTTTATATCGACCAACTGGATGAGCTGCAGATCCATATCGAACCGGACAAAGCACAATATGCCTCAAAAGACAGTATTGCCTTACATGTAATGGTGACCGACCATAACAATCAGCCTGTACAAGGTGTGTTTTCGATGGCGGTGACGGATGACACACAGGTCAAAACAGACAGTTTGAACGATGAAAATTTGCTCAGCAAAATATTATTCACCTCAGATTTGAAAGGTTACGTGGAGACACCGGCTTATTATTTGAACCCAGTTGAACCTAACTGGCAAGCCCTTGATGATCTGTTATTGACGCAGGGATGGGTAAATTATGAGCCAAAATCAAGCAGCCTGCCTTATGCTGCTGAAACGGAATACAAAGTGTCGGGTGTCGTAAATAACCTATTTAATGCGCCGGTAAAGAAAACGGATATCATGTTGTTTTCGAGTCACCCTTCTGTTTTAATGGATACGATAACAGATGATAAGGGACAATTTCTATTTCATCGATTTCCCCGTGTGGATACCCCGGTATTTGTATTGCAGGCTCGTAACCGGCATGGCAAAAGCTTTAATGTGAATATTAAAGTTGATGAGGTATTTCCACCGGTTTTCAAAGCACCCTATATGCCTGAAAAAGCACCCTGGTATGTCAATATTGATACTACGCTGGGTATGCGACTTAAAAATATCATCACGTTTAATAAATTCCTTGATTCGATACCCGGGGTAAAAGCCCACCATCTGAAGGAAGTTAAAATTATCGCGAAGAAGGTAGTTAAAGGTTCCGAAAACCTGAATGGGCCGGGTAATGCCGATGTTGTACTGGATGAAAAGGATATGGAGGCTGCGGGCAAGAAAAACTTACTACAATTACTGGAAGAAAATATTAAAGGCTTTCATTATGCCTGGTTTAAAACTCCGGAACGAAAAGCATCGTTTTTGTCTCCAGCTGAGCATGAAGATGCTTATACTTTTGAAACAAATGAAATACGACATGCCCCTGAAAGCAATTGGTATTTTGTTTTCGAAAAACCCTTGATCTTAATTATGGATGGTATTCAGGTATCAGACGAGATCCCGAATTTTAGATTTGATGACTATAAGGCATTGCTTGAAAATGTTTCGGCGGAAGACATAAAAGGCATTGAGTTAAATTTTAACCCTCGTTTTAGCGGTAACTACCTGAAACATGGTATCTGGATGGAAGAACCGATCGCTGAATTCAAAATAAGGGATTTTGCCTTTATCGAGATTACAACCCGCTCCGGCCATGGTGCAAATACCACTTTTACGCCGGGTACTTACCTATATAAACCATTGGCCTTAACCTGGCCCAAACAGTTTTATAAACCGCGATACACCCTTAGGGATACTACCAGGAATTTCGACCCTCGTGCCACGATCGATTGGGAACCTCAAATTATAACTGATGCAAGTGGTATAGCAACTGTTACTTTTTATGCCGGAACCTCGCCATCCAGCTACACCGTCATCATGGAGGGTGCCGATCTGAACGGGAATATAGGATCGGGTCGCAAAAAGATAGTTTTTGTAATTCCGAAAGATGGAGCGAAATCGAAATAGTTTAAGCTAAAATTGCCAGAACTTCTTTCAATTCGGCAGATTTGTGGGTAGATGCAGCTTCGAAATGTTTTCCGGCCGGATCAAACAAAAACGTATCAATGCCCAGTGCCAAACCAGCTTTGATCTCTGATTCAGGGTCGTCGCCAATTACCAGCAGGTCTTTGGCCTGGTACTTATATTTAGCCATGATCCCTTCAAACACGTCTTTTTTGGTGCGGTCGCTTTGGTCGGGGTCAACCACGATGATCTCTTTAAAATCCTCCGCTATGCCCAGCTGTTTGATCTTACTGTATTGCAGTTTTGGGAAGCCCGTGGTCACGAGGAATTTGTCTAAAGGGATAGGTTTGAGTTCATGATAATCCGCAAAAGGCTCCATCGGCAAATCAAAGGTCAATTGCCGGAGTGCCTGAAGCATTTGGTTTCGGATGTTGGTATCGAGTTCAAATTTATCGGCAATATGCTGGAATGGCCGGCGGGTCATTTCTTCCTTGATCAGTTCGACGGTATTGGTATTGCTTAGATTGATCATAGCGCTATTTTCATCCAGCAAGTTAAACAGGCTGGTAAAAAGCTGATCGGCAATTGCACTTACGGGGTAAATGGTATTGTCGAGGTCGAACAACAGAGCTTTTTTCATCAGAATATCTTTTCTTCCAGGGCGACTTGCTTTTCTGTAAAATTAGCCCTCAGCAATAATACAAATCCTCCCGCAGCGAACAAACAAATAGCACCGGTGATCCACCACAATAAAGCGAAACTAACGAAGGATATTGCCAGCGCACCAATAATAGGAGCCAGGATCTGGGCAATGGACCAGGCCGTAGTATATAATGCGGCGTAACTGCCCCTGTTGCCGGCATTGGTACGCATGATCCAGAAGGAATTCATAAATGGCATGGCCAATATCTCGCCTAGGGTAATGAATAACAGGATGAACAAAGCCGACCAATGGACGGCCGGCAGAAAGTTGAGCAAGAGAAAACCTGTGCCGGTGATCAAAACGCCGATATAAATGTAGTTTAAAGGGTGTCTTTTGTTCTCGAGGTTATGAATGATCACCATTTCAAACAATACGACTAGCAAGCCATTGATGCCCATCAGCGAACCAATAAAGAACTCACTGAAATGCCATTGATTTTTGTAAAACAATGGTTGCATAGTAAACAACTGGAAGAAACAGGTGGCAAATAATATCACCAGCCCAATAAATAATAAATAAGTGAGGTCTTTGTAAGCAGGCTTGCCCTCGTTAACGAGGGTGTTTTTCATCGTTTTGGCTACGCCGGATACCGGGATCAGTTTGAGCAGGAACAAGGCGGCCAAAATATTGGTGCAACCATCAACCCAAAACAGTAAATGGTAATTGATACCAGCCAGCAAGCCACCCAGCATGCCCCCCACTATCCAGCCCATATTTACGGCAAGGCGGTTAAGTGAATTGGACCGGGTTTTATTTTCTGGTGTGCTATAATGTACGATAGCGGCCGAATTAGCCGGCCGGAACGACTCGTTGCACATACTTAGAATAAATGAGCAAAGGGCTACTGAAAAGAAAGTGGTTTGAAAGCCAAGCAGGATAAAAAGAAGTCCGCCTGAGAGCAAGGCAAACAGCTGTACATAATAAAAGCCCTTTTTATCAGTGATCCTCCCGCCGATCAGCGCACCCAAAATAGAGCCTGCACCGAAAAAGCCCATAATAAGGCCAGCCTGCGGCATCGTAAAATGCAATGCCCTGTTGCAGTAAATGGTCATAAATGGCACCACCATCGTTCCGCTCCGGTTAATGAGCATCACCAGGCACAGGTACCAGCTGTTTCGTGATAAGCCGCTATATGCTTTTTTGTAAAGTTGGATGGGGGAGGAAAGCATTTTGCAAAGTTAGAAGGTGAAAGGTGAAAGGTGAAAGGTGAAAGGCGAAAGGAGAAAGGTAAAAGGTTATTTAGGTCGAAAGATTGCTGACGTGAAGAATTACGAAGTTTTTAAAACTTCGTAATCCTGTTTTATCAAAACCTTTACCCTTTTACCTTTCGCCTTTCACCTCTACCCATTAACCTAAATAAAAGAATTTCTATTCCTTAACCAATGATCTGCCAGCACCAGTGCTGCCATGGCTTCCACGATGACCACTGCGCGTGGTACTACGCATGGATCGTGCCGTCCTTTGCCTGATATTTCGGCGGCCTGGCCTTCGCTATCGATGGTCGGCTGGCTTTGCATGATGGTGGCAACCGGTTTAAAAGCTACCTTAAATTCGATGGGCATGCCGTTGCTGATACCGCCCTGGATGCCGCCCGAGAAGTTGGTGCGTGTTTTTATCTCACCGGGTTCGCCGGGTATGAACAGGTCGTTATGTTCTGAGCCATACATTTCGCTGCCCTCAAAGCCTGAACCATATTCAAAACCGTGTACGGCATTGATACTGAGCATGGCTTTGCCCAGATCGGCATGCAGTTTATCAAAAACAGGTTCGCCAAGGCCAACCGGGCAGTATTTGATATAACCTGTTATTTTACCACCCACGGTATCGCCGCTCTTACGAATGGCATCAATATGGGCGATCATTTCTATTGCTGTTGCAGGATCGGCGCAGCGCACGATATTCTTTTCGCGTTCCTCAATAAACGCATCTGCATTATTGATCTCGATGTTAGGTGCATTGATACGTCCTACGCTGCTTACATGCGCCACGACATCTATGCCTTGCGTTTTGAGCAATAGTTTGGCGATAGCACCTGCCGCAACCCTTGCAGCCGTTTCACGTGCCGATGAACGCCCGCCACCCCGGTGATCGCGTATGCCGTATTTACTTTGGTAGGTATAATCGGCATGTGAGGGGCGAAACACATCGACATTATGGGTATAGTCTTTTGAGCGCTGATCTTCGTTGGGAATAAGCATAGCTATAGGAGTACCGGTGGTTTTTCCTTCAAATACACCTGAAAGTATCTTCACCGTATCACTTTCTTTACGCTGTGTCGTGATCTTGGATTGGCCGGGACGGCGTTTATCTAATTCAGATTGGATATATTCCAGGTCGACAGGCAATTGAGCCGGGCAACCATCAATGATGACGCCGATTGCTTCACCATGTGATTCACCAAAGGTTGT
>CAIPDP010000014.1 GCA_903863845.1 uncultured Mucilaginibacter sp.
GAAACCAACGGTATCAAATTTTGAAAGTGCGGTGAAATCAGGACTTAGTTCAGTAATGTCTTCTTCATTATCGTATACCAGGAAATAATCACGTGAACGTAGTATCGCTTTAGGTTCTTTTCCGCCTAATGCTTCAACAAGTCCATTAGGTACTTCGATGACGATAGGTGGTCTGGAAGGGAAATCCATAGTATATTTATCGCCTGCCCGGCTTACAGTTAATGTGCCGGCTTTGAGCGTTTCGAAATGGATGCTTGCTTTTGTATAACCCAATTCGGTAAAAATGATATGAGCCGAGGCAAGGGTAGCATGGCCACAAAGATCGATTTCAAACTCCGGTGTAAACCAGCGCAATTTATAACCATCGCCTTCAGGTACAAAAAAAGCAGTCTCCGCCAGGTTGTTTTCTGAAGCTATTTTCTGCATGGTTTCATCCGGAAGCCATTTATCTAAGGGACAAATTGCAGCCGGATTGCCTCCGAATAAACTACTGGTAAAAGCATCGGCCTGGTATATAGGTATCGTCATGGCACATTAATTATTGCCACTAATATAATTATAAGTAACCAAATCGTTAAGGCTGTTAACAGGTTTTGTGCAGCCTTCGGTCAAAATAATAATACGGTCGCTGACATTCATTACGTTATGGTATTGATGGTCAGTTATTATGATACCCTTACTTTCAGCAACCCGTTTAATAATGGGTATAAAATAATTTGTCTGAACGGGTGTTACGTGGGTAAATGGCTCGTCCAATAGTATAAATCCGGCACGATTGTAAAGGATCATCAGCATCTCAAGCTGCCTTAATTCGCCTCCTGAAAGCTGTTCTGGCTTTTTTTGCTGATGGTTTCGGTAAATATCCTGATCAGCAAATTCATCCCAATATAGCGGGTCAACCAACATTTTGGCCATGCTGTTGATCCTGATTCCCCGTGGCAGGTAATTGCCTTGGGGTAAATAGGCGACGCGATTTTTGTAATAGCCTTTTTCAACCACTTCATCGCCAATATTCAGGTATTTGTGCGTCGGATCAAGGATGCCGAATATGATCTTTAAAAGAGAAGATTTCCCGCTGCCATTGCGACCCAGCAGGCCTATGGTTTCGCCTTGTTTACATTCGAGGGAAATATTTTGCAGTATTTTCCGGCCCTCAAAGGCCAGGTCGACGCTATCGATCTTTAGTGTAAGCATGTGATAGCGATGAGCAGATAAACTATCAAATCGGCGACAACGGCTCCCGATAGGATGAATCTTAAACTAAAACCTGTATTTCTGAAATAATTGTACTGGTATTTAGCAAAATAAAAATGAGTCAATACCGCGAAACAATATCCAAATAGTTTTGCCACTAAAAAACTTAGTGCATTTAGCGGAAATTGCTGCATCATCATCAGTAATAAAAAAATGATGGTAAATGCTGCATTATACCAAAGTAAAAGGTAATAATACTGCAGAGTTAGAATGCTGAACCTTTTCAAATGGCCTGGTTGATGAAAAGATAAACCGTAAAAACAGCGAATTATTGTTGCTGAAGCTCGATATAGGACACTGGAACAAAGAAGCCTCCCGGTTTGGGAGGCTTTACTATTTTTTTAACCTAAATAAGATTTGAGTATCTTGCTACGACTGGTATGTCTCAGGCGCTGTAATGCTTTGTCTTTGATTTGACGTACACGCTCGCGGGTAAGGTTAAACTTTTCGCCGATCTCTTCTAATGACAGCGGATGATTAGTACCTAAGCCGAAGAACAATACAATGATCTCGCGTTCGCGTTCGGTAAGCGTAGAAAGAGACCGTTTGATCTCTTCCGAAAGAGACTCATTGATCAGGATCGAGTCGGTATTAGGTTCCTGGTTTTCCAGTACATCTAAAAGCGTATTTTCCTCGCCCTGTACAAAAGGCGCATCCATAGAAACATGGCGACCGGAATTGCTCAGCGTATCTGAAATTTTGTCGACAGTGGTTTCGAGCATATCTGCCAGCTCTTCTGGTGATGGCTCGCGTTCGAATTCCTGCTCCAGTTTGGAGAATGCTTTGCTGATTTTGCTTAGGGATCCCACCTGGTTTAGGGGTAGACGAACAATACGCGATTGCTCGGCAATAGCCTGCAGGATCGATTGGCGTATCCACCAAACAGCATAAGAAATGAATTTAAAACCCTTGGTTTCGTCAAAACGTTTTGCCGCTTTGATCAAGCCCAGATTTCCTTCATTGATCAGGTCGCCCAGGGTAAGGCCCTGATTTTGGTATTGTTTTGCTACCGATACAACAAAACGAAGATTGGTTTTTGTTAACCGCTCCAGTGCTGCCTGATCTCCCTCACGTATTTTTTGGGCTAAAATTACTTCTTCTTCGGCTGTTATCAGGTCAACCTTACCAATTTCGTGCAGGTATTTGTCGAGGGATTGCGACTCACGATTGGTAATGGATTGGGTTATTTTGAGTTGTCTCATTTATTTTATTTACCTCGATTCTTTCACTTAGGAACGGAACGTGCAAAGGTATAAAAATGTTGCTAAAAAAACACAAGCATTTCAATATTTACACTAAAATTATTAAAATTGCCGGTTAGGCAATGTGCTGATTGGTATTAGGTACTAAAGTTCAGCTAGTTTAAATGTTTCCTTAAGCCTTATTCCTTTTTCAGTCATTTGCAAAGTGCAACATTCATTGATCGGGTCATGCTCGAAGTAAAGGATAAAATCCTTATTTACGGCCTCACCTAATATAGCTTTTTTTTCGCCAAGCGTAGTCAGCGGGAACATATCATAGGCCATTACATACGGAATTGGCAAATGCCCGACAGAAGGGGTAAGATCGGCCATATAGAGTAGTTGCCTGCCTTTATAAGTGATTAACGGCAACATCATCGATTCGGTATGACCCGACACCATGCGCAGCTTAAAATCATCGCTAAATACCGTTTCTTTTGTCGGATTTACAAATTTAAGCTGACCACTTTCCTGTATCGGTAATATATTCTCCTTTAAAAATGAAGCCTTTTCACGGTCGTTCGGATTGGTTGCCCAATGCCAGTGCTTTTCATTACTCCAATACGTCGCATTCTTAAAAGCCGGACGCAAAGTATCGTCCTGACGTTCGACAGCTCCGCCAACATGATCAAAATGGAGGTGAGTTAAAAATACATCGGTGATATCATCGCGGTTAAACCCATGCTTTGCCAGCGAGGAATCAAGCGTGGCATCACCGTGCAAATAATAATGACTAAAAAATTTTGCGTCCTGCTTATTACCAATGCCCGTATCGATCAATATAAGACGGTCGCCATCCTCCACCAGCAAACAGCGCATGGCCCAGGTGCAAAGGTTATTTTCATCGGCGGGATTAGTTTTGTTCCAGATAGTTTTCGGAACTACACCAAACATAGCACCCCCGTCGAGTTTAAATAAGCCAGTGTCGATGGTGTATAAGTTCATATTGGGTCATTAAGTCAATGGGTCATTGGGTCATTTAGTGTAAGGACAATCCATTTCATCAAATAGCAATTATTTATCACATAATGCAAAAAGCGGAATTGCCGATTGAATTTTAGGCAATGACCAAATGACTCAATGACCCAATGACAAATGTAGAACTACAAATGTATGCACTCCCCATACGCTTCCGCAGCTGCTTCCATGATAGCTTCGCTCATGGTAGGGTGAGGGTGTACCGATTTAATGATCTCGTGGCCGGTAGTTTCCAGTTTGCGGGCAACTACAATTTCGGCGATCATTTCAGTTACGTTATAACCTACCATGTGTGCGCCAAGTAGCTCACCGTATTTGGCATCAAATATGAGTTTAACAAAACCATCTTTTGCTCCGGCAGCTGCAGCCTTGCCTGATGCAGAGTAGGGGAATTTTCCGATCTTAAGTTCGTAACCTGCTTCTTTGGCCGCTTTTTCAGTGTAACCTACTGATGCAACTTCGGGGCTGCAATAGGTACAACCTGGTATATTGTTATAGTTCAATGGTTCAGGATGATGTCCGGCTATCTTTTCAACGCAAATGATCCCTTCTGCCGAGGCTACGTGTGCCAGCGCCTGACCTTTTACGATATCGCCAATGGCATAAACACCTTCAACATTAGTTTTGTAGAAATCATCAACCAATACTTTGCCCTTATCAGTTTTTACACCATTTTCTTCAAGCCCTAAGCCTTCAAGATTGGTGGAGATACCAACAGCCGATAACACGATCTCTGCTTCCAGTTCGATCTGTCCGGTTGGTGTTTTTATCTTTACTTTGTTTAGTTCACCACTGCTGTCCACACTTTCCACTGTCGAACTAGTGAGTATATTCAATCCCTGTTTTTTTAAACTGCGAAGCAGGGTTTTTGAAACTTCTTCATCTTCCAGAGGTACAATATTATCGAGGAACTCTACAACTGTAACCTGTGTGCCCAGCGCATTATAAAAATAAGCGAACTCGATACCAATTGCACCTGATCCAACCACAATCATTGATTTTGGCTGCTTAGGCAATACCATCGCCTGGCGGTAACCAATTACCTTCACACCGTCTTGTTTGATGTTAGGCAATTCGCGTGAACGTCCACCGGTTGCAAGGATAATATGCCTGGCCGTATAATCTTTGGCAGCTCCATCAGCCCCGGTTACGGTTACGGTTCCCTTTGATTTAAGCTTGCCGGTACCCATCAACACCTCGATCTTATTTTTCTTCATTAAAAAGGCAACGCCTTTGCTCATGCCATCAGCTACGCCACGGCTTCTTTTGATCACTGAATCAAAGTCTACTTCGCCACCTGATACCTTCAGACCATAATCGGCTGCGTGGTTTATATATTCAAATACCTGCGCGCTTTTAAGCAATGCCTTGGTAGGTATACATCCCCAGTTAAGGCAAATACCACCCAACGATTCTTTCTCAACTATCGCAGTTTTAAGGCCAAGCTGGGAAGCACGAATTGCAGCCACGTAACCACCCGGGCCGGAGCCTATAACAATTAAATCAAAGTCCATAGTTTTTTTAAAATGATTTTCCTGAATTCGATGCCAAAGCTAAGTAAAAGGGGCGAATTGCTAAAATGGCTAAGTGTATTGCCTTTCAGATGTACTTACAAAATAATATGATATAAAATTTATGTGAAGGATATGTTATCTATAGCTTTCCTGTTACAAATGTTACAAAAAGAGCGATGTAATATTACATTTCTGTGTATTTTAAGTATTAAGTGTTGAAAAAAATAACAATAACGTTAACACAAACTTAACAATACTAAAAATGAAGCTATTTATCTTTGCTGCCAGTCAGTTCATTCACATATTTAACTTAAATCCATTCAACATGAGGAAGTATTTACTCTTATTTCTGCTTTTGACGGGTGTTTCGTTCTTAACAACAAAGAACGCATTTGCCCAGGGTGTAACCACAGCCTCCATTAACGGAACCGTTACCGACAGTAAAGGAACGATTCCGGGAGCAACAATTTTAGTTACACACGTACCCACCGGTACAGTTTACTCCACAGCCAGCCGCCCCGACGGCCGTTACAACGTACCCAACTTGCGGGTTGGAGGTCCTTACACCATTAAAATATCGTTTGTTGGTTATAAAGACTTTATTCAGGAAGGTATAACGCTGAACATTGGTCAGGACCAGCGTATTGATGCAAAAATTGAAGAAAACGCTACAGCGTTGAAAGAAGTTACTGTAACAGCTACACAGGGTAAAGTGATCAATTCGTCGCGCACTGGTGCAAGGGAAACGATCAACAATGCTCAAATCACCGGGTTACCTACGATCAACCGTTCATTGAGCGATTTCACTAAGTTGACCCCATCGGCTAACGGTTTAAGTTTTGGTGGCCGAAGCAACCTGTTCAACAATCTAACTGTTGATGGTGCTTTATTCAACAACTCTTTCGGTTTAGCAAGTACGCTTGGTGGTCAAACCAACTCGCAGCCAATCTCATTGGACGCTATCGACCAGATTCAGGTTGATATTGCTCCTTATGACGTTCGTCAGGGTAACTTTACTGGTGCTGGTATCAATACTGTAGTAAAATCAGGTACTAATACTTTTAAAGCAACCATTTACGATTATATCCGTGGTACAAGTCTTACTGGTTATAATGCCGGTAGCATCGCTGTAACAAAAACACCATTTACTTACAGACAAACTGGTGCCAGCTTTGGCGGTCCGATCATCAAAAATAAATTGTTCCTATTTGTTTCGGGTGAAGAAGAACGTATCAGCCAGCCTGCTACAACTTATGTTGCATCAGGTTCAGGAGCTGCCGGTTCTGCTTCACAGGCGAAGGCTTCGGTACTCGACTCATTGTCATCTTTCCTGAAATCTAAATACGGTTATACAGCCGGACCTTACCAGGGATATAACTTTGACACGCATAGTGACAAGATCACTACTAAACTTGATTGGAATATTGATAGCCACAATACTTTAAGTGCCAAATATTTCTACTTGAAATCATACGGAGATCACCCGCCAAGCAACTCTGGTATCACAAATGGTGGTGTTGGTTACGGTACCGTGCGTGACGCAGGTTTAAATGCACTGCCATTTTATGGTTCAGGTTATCGTATCAACAATAACTTTAATATAGGTATAATAGAGTTAGATAGCCGTATCAGCAGTACCATGTCGAACAAGGCTACATTAGGTTATTCAGCTTTGCGCGATTTCCGTTCATCTTTAGGATCTGGTGCAACCCTGCCATTTGTTGATATTGGTAACGGTGTTTCGGACGCTAATGGTAATATAGTTACCAAGGCAAGTGCAGTTGAAACCAGCTTTGGTTATGAATTATACACTGCAAATAACATATTATCAACTAATATCACTCAGTTTTCGGACGACTTCACTATTTATTCCGGAAGTCATGAGTATACTATAGGTACCAACGACCAGATCCAGAGCTATACCAATGGTTTTGCTCCTGATTATAATGGTTTATATACTTACAATTCATATACTGATTTCATCAACGGCTTACCTGCTCAGGCCTACAGCTCACGTTTTTCGGCATTGCCTAGTGGCGCTTTTCCATTTGCCAAGATCAAAGCCGGTATTTATAGCTTATATGCACAGGATAAATACCACGTTACTGATAACTTCAGGTTAACCTATGGTATCCGTTTTGATTACGATGCATTCCCTACTCAATTACAACAAAATCCTAATGTTACTGGCTTAACTTTCCAGCAGGGTATCCAGGTTGATCCTTCGGTATTACCAAAAAACAGGGTTCAAATGTCGCCTCGTGCCGGATTTAACTGGGATGTGTACGGTGACCAAAGTACACAGTTACGCGGTGGTACAGGATTCTTTACCGGTACCGTTCCGTTTGTATGGATATCAAACCAGGCTTCCAACAACGGTGTTTTATTTGGTTCATACACCGTAGTTAAAGGTGCGGCAGCTAATACGCCTGCTCAAAACCAGCAGTTGATCTTTAATCCAAACATCAATGCCAATCACCCGGCAGCCGGTCAGGGAGCGCCAAATACTTCATACGAATTGGATATTGCTAACCCTAACCTGAAATATCCAAAGATCTGGAGAACAAACCTGGCAGTTGACCAGAAATTACCTTGGGGTTTAGTAGGTACAATCGAAGGTTCTTATACCAAAGATATCAATGCCATCTATCACGAAAACCTTGTGCTTTCTGACGGTTATGCTGTTTTACCTGGTGTTGAAGGACAAATTCGTTACACCTCGAAAAATACTACTCCTTCGGCAGCTACTGCGACTGTTTCTAACCCGGCAATCACTGGTCTGTATTATATGACCAATACTAACCAGGGTTATTCTTACTTTATTACCGGCCAGTTGCAAAAAAGCTTTGCCAGTGGTTTTTATGCAAACGTTGCTTACACCCACATGGGCTCGAAAGATGTTAATGATGGCGGATCAACTGCAAGTACTATATGGAGTACTCGTTATGTAGCTGGAAATCCAAATGCTGACAACCTTTCGAATAGCTCATATATCGAACCAAACAGGATCATAGCCTCATTTATGTATAAAAAAGAATACCTGAATCATGCATCTACTTCAGTAGGTCTGGTATTCGAAATGGCTAATAATGGTGCAGTTTCTTACCTAACCAGTGGTGACCCTAATGGTGATGGTGCTACCAACGACTTAATGTTTATCCCAAAACAAGAAGGCGATATCGAACTTGTTAAAGACTTCGCAACAGATCCTCGTACACCTGACCAGGAATGGCAGCAATTAAATGCCTTCATTTCACAGGATAAATACCTGAACAGTCACCGTGGTCAGTTTGCTGAACGTAATGGCGTTATTTTGCCTTACTTCAAACGTTTTGACTTCAAAGCTATCCAGGATTTTTATGTAATGGCTGGCAAAAGCAAAAACACAATTGAATTATCTTTCGATATCATTAACGTTGGTAACCTGTTAAATAAAAACTGGGGATTGTACCAGGATTCATTTACCGGCGCCAGCAGTGGTGGTGTGACTATTCTTAGCTATAAAGGAATCGACGCTGCAACAGGTCATGCAGAATATTCATTCCCTTATTTGAACAAGACTACTTTAACACCTGTTAGTTCGTCGTTCATTAACGATTCAAGCCAATTATCGCGTTTCCAGGCGCAGTTTGGCATCCGTTATATTTTTAATTAATTGAAGAAGCGATTATTTATAAAAAAACCCTCCCGATTTACCGGGAGGGTTTTTTTATTTGCCTTTTGTCTGTTAATGGTAAATGAATGTGCCGAAAGGAGATTTAATAGTAACCTGCTTTTTCTCCGCAGCCTCGACACGCCCAATGATCTGCGCGTCAACGTTAAAGCTTTTTGAGATAGCGATCAGTTCGGATGCAATAGCTTCCGGAACATAAAGCTCCATCCGATGACCCATATTGAATACTTTATACATTTCCTGCCAATCTGTTTTAGATTCTTCCTGTATCAATTTAAACAGGGGCGGTATCGTAAAGAGGTTATCCTTAATAATATGTAAATGATTAATAAAATGGAGTACTTTGGTTTGTGCGCCGCCACTGCAATGCACCATGCCGTGTAGCTGACCACGGTACGTTTCGATTATCTTTTTGATGATAGGAGCGTAGGTGCGCGTAGGCGACAATACTAATTTGCCAGCACTAACAAACTTTCCGTTGCCGATTGCAACCTGGTCGGTGAGCTTTTTGCTGCCTGAAAACACAAGATCGTAAGGGACAGCATGATCATAACTTTCCGGATATTTTTCGGCTATTTCCTTGTTAAAAACATCGTGCCTGGCAGAAGTTAACCCGTTTGAGCCCATGCCGCCATTATATTCGTTTTCGTAACTTGCTTGCCCGTAGGAGGCAAGACCTACTATAACATCACCCGCTTGTATGCGGTCGTTTGAGATCACCTCATCACGTTTCATCCGGCAGGTAACAGTAGAGTCGACGATGATGGTGCGTACCAGGTCACCAACATCGGCAGTTTCGCCCCCTGTTGAGTAGATTCCGATCCCTGCAGCCCGAAGTTCAGCTAATATCTCTTCCGTGCCATTAATGATCGCTGCGATCACTTCGCCTGGTATCAAATTTTTATTTCTGCCAATAGTGGAAGAAAGCAGGATATTGTCGATCGCACCAACGCAAAGCAGGTCATCAATATTCATAATAATGGCATCCTGGGCTATGCCGCGCCAAACCGAAATATCGCCTGTTTCTTTCCAATAGCTATATGCTAATGATGATTTTGTGCCCGCACCATCGGCATGCATGATATTGCAGTACGCCGGATCATTGTTTAAAATGTCGGGTATTATTTTACAAAAAGCTTGTGGAAAGATGCCTTTATCGATGTTTTTAATGGCATTATGTACGTCGTCCTTTGAAGCTGAAACGCCCCGCTGGTCATACCTTTGCGAAGAAATCATGGGCAAATATAAGTGTTAGTATGTTTTTAAAGCATCAAATGCGTTATTTTTGCGAATCTTAACAACTTCCTATGTTGGTTCTTCTATCTAAAATACGTCTGTATTTTAAAAACACTTATGACCGCTTAAACAATGAACGATGGAAAAAGCAGGTGCTTCAGGCTATTCCATTTTGGATCGCTTCTGTAATTACTGGTTTAGTAGCGGTGGCCTACGCGCGTTTATTTGTATTGGCCGAAATGGTAACTACGCTGGTAATAAACTGGCACGCATGGCTGTTATTTGTATTTACACCAGTATGTTTTTTATTGTCATGGTGGCTGGTTAAACGGTATGCACCTTATTCACGCGGCAGCGGGATACCGCAAGTTGCAGCCGCTATTGAGATCAGTAGTCCACGTTCAGAAAAAAAGCTGGATAAACTTTTAAGTGTAAAAGTTATCATTTTTAAAGTTGCTTCAAGTCTGATAATGGCAATGGGAGGCGGAGCTATCGGTCGCGAAGGGCCCACTATCCAAATTGCGGCATCGATATTTAGAAAAGTAAATCAGCTATTGCCTGCCTGGTGGCCCAAAGTAGCAAAACGAAACATGATCATCACAGGTGCAGCTGCCGGACTTGCGGCTGCATTCAATACCCCACTTGGCGGTATCGTATTCGCCATTGAAGAACTAACAAAAACCCATTTTAGCTATTATAAGACCGCAATATTTTCGTCAGTAATTATAGCTGGGTTGACGGCACAAGGTATTTTGGGGCCTTATTTATATTTAGGTTACCCCAAAATTGGCAACCTTTCAGCCTTTATTTTTTTCGCAGTCATATTGGTTGCTATACTTTCCGGACTATTTGGGAGCATCATGTCCAAAATAATTTTATTGATCTTTAAATGGAAGAGGGCTTTTAAAGGTAAATATCATAATTTCCTTTATGTGCTCGGCTGCGCCTTGCTGATCGCAGCCCTGGCTTATTTTTTCGATATGAATACGCTCGGGTCCGGCAAAGATGTAATGGAAAGGGTATTGTTTACCCCTAATAAGTATTCGGGATGGCAAACTCCTTTACTTCGAACGGTTGGCCCGATCATTTCATTTACAACGGGTGCTTCTGGAGGTGTTTTTGCGCCGGCTTTGGGTGCAGGGGCTGGTGTCGGATCCTGGGTGTCGTCGTGGTTTCACCTGTCCGAAACCAATACAAACCTTTTGATATTGGCCGGCATGGTGGGTTTTTTAACCGGAGTTACACGTTCGCCATTTACATCCGCCATATTAGTGCTGGAAATGACCAATGAACATAATGTAATTTTCCATCTGATACTCGCGGCTATGGTAGCCAGTATTGCCGCACTTTTAGTAGACAAGCATTCTTTTTACGATCATCTTAAGGTTCAATACATGACCGAACTTGAAAATGAGGAGCGGGCTGAAAATGAAAACGACTCTAAAAAAATAAATGGGGAAGCCACCACTTTGGGCGGAGACTAAGCCCCTTTTATTTATAATGCTATTTTATGAAAAGTAATTCCCTGAATTTAGGCAAAGGCCACATTGAATCATCGATCAATTGTTCCAGCTTATCAACATGGTAACGGATAGGAGCAAAAAATGCCCTTACCTTTTCGTCATAGGCGATCGCTTTTGCGCGGATATCTTCGATAGAATTTGCTTGTTTGCGTTCAGCTACCATATACCCCACATTTGACTTAATAAAATTAACGTGTTCGGCAATTTTAGTGATGATATCTAACTGTGCAGCATAGGTCGAACTATCAAGTCCAATATCTTTCAGCCCTCGTACATTTTCTACTAGTTTACTTTGGTAATTAATTGCTGTTGGGATGATCACATTAGTTACCAATTCGCCAATAACACGGGCTTCGATCTGCAGTTTTTTATAAAAACTTTCCAGTAATACTTCGTGCCTGGCATGAGCCTCGCGAACGCTGAATACGCTGGAATCCTCGAATAAAATGGCTGATTTTTCTGACAATAGAGCATCAAGTGCCTTCGGTGTCGTTTTAAAATTCGACAGTCCTCGAGCTTCGGCTTCTTTTTCCCAATCAGGACTATAACCATTCCCTTCAAAACGGATAGTCTTTGATTCGCGGATATATTTTTTGATCACCATCAGCAATGCCACATCTTTTTTCTCACCCTTTCGCAGCAAACGGTCGACGTCGAATTTAAATTTCTTTAATTGCTCGGCCATGATCAGATTTAAAATCGTCATTGGGTAAGCAGAATTGGCAGATGAACCTACGGCACGCAATTCAAATTTATTGCCCGTAAAAGCAAATGGCGAAGTTCTGTTTCGATCGGTATTATCCTTTAATATCTGCGGGATTTTAGGAATCCCCTGCCATAACAGTGCGTCATCTTTTATTTTTTTGCTGATACGCGAAGTTTCAATCTCATCAAGCACATCGCTTAACTGGCTTCCCAGGAAAATAGAGATAATAGCAGGAGGGGCCTCATTAGCACCCAAGCGGTGATCATTATTAACAGAAGCAATGGATGCCCTAAGCAGGTCGGCATGATCATGGACAGCTTTGATGGTGTTCACAAAGAAGGTAAGAAACATCAGGTTGTTCTTCGGTGTTTTACCGGGGGACAACAAATTACGACCAGTATTGGTGATCATCGACCAGTTATTGTGTTTACCCGACCCATTGATACCGGCATAAGGTTTCTCGTGCAACAGTACTTTAAAATTATGTCGTATCGCTACGCGATCCATCAGATCCATCAACAATTGGTTATGATCAATAGCCAAATTGATCTCTTCAAATACCGGTGCGCACTCAAATTGCGATGGTGCAACCTCGTTATGCCTGGTTTTGAGCGGGATGCCAAGTTGTAGGGATTCTATTTCCAGATCCTGCATATAGGCATATACCCGTTCCGGGATCGATCCGAAATAATGGTCTTCGAGTTGCTGGTTTTTGGCCGACATGTGTCCGAATAAAGTGCGTCCCGTTAAATAAAGGTCAGGACGTGCATTAAATAAGGCAATGTCAACCAGAAAATATTCTTGTTCGATGCCAAGTGTCGCGTTTACTCTTTCAATGCTTTTATCAAAATAATGGCAAACATCAACCGCAGCTTTATCTAAGGCTGTTAACGCTTTTAATAAAGGTACTTTATAATCTAAGGCCTCACCGGTATAGGAAACGAACACCGTTGGTATACACAAAGTACGCCCCATAATAAAAGCAGGAGAGGATGGATCCCATGCAGTATAACCCCTGGCTTCGAACGTATTACGTAAACCTCCACTAGGAAAGCTCGATGCATCCGGCTCCTGTTGCGCTAATGCATCGCCCGAGAAGGTCTCAATTGCTTTTCCATCTGCTGTTGGTTCAAAAAAAGCATCGTGTTTTTCAGCGGTAGTTCCTGTCAGCGGTTGAAACCAATGCGTATAATGCGTGCCTCCTTTGCTAATTGCCCAGGCTTTCATAGCTGATGCAACCTGCTCGGCCATATCCCGTGGTATAGGTTCGTTTTTTTCGATCGAATTAGCAATTACCAGGTAAGCATCTTTTGAAAGGAATTCCTTCATCTTCGTCCTATCAAAAACATTGCTGTTGAAATAATCAGATATCTTGTTTGAAGGGTGTTTAACCTCTGGTATAGAGCGATTGAGAACGGATTGAAGTGCCTGGAATCGGAAATTTGACATTTTGATAGTTTGTGGTGATTTATTCCAAATGTAAAACTATCCTTAATAAAACAATCCAAAAATTTGATGAAAAAATCGATTTCCTTAGGAATTGATTGTCATATTCGGTATTTTTTTATAAAAAACGCCTCAAATACCTAATAATCCGTCAAAAAACACAGCAAATGGGTGGTAAATGCATCAAAATGTTCGGAAATTGGATATTGTTAGTGTAATTCTTACAATATTTTAATTTTAGAAGTGATCAGATTCAAAAAAATCCGGTCTAAAAAAATAAAGTCCTGATTTTTGATTAAAAATAATGCAAAATCTATGTTAAAATTTCTTTAAATTTTATGAAATTCATAATTATTGCATAAAATGTGCAATATTTCACATAAATATTTTGTTTTATTATCAAAACATGCATAAATTAAGCAAAAAATTAATAAAATTGCATTGTTAAATAAATAAATAATCAAAAATTTAAATAAATAAGAACTAAAGCGACGAAGAAATAGTATTTTTTATATAAAAGTTCAAAGTTATTATCAATCAAACTAAATTAAACTAATCAATCAAACTAAATTCAACAAAAATGAAAGTAAATCTTGCCAAAAACGACTTGTTCAGTTCCTTTCGACGACTGACGCGTGAAAAATGGGCGCTGGGAGCGACCATTTTGACGGGAAAAATGATCGGGCTTATGCTTGTTCTTATTGCTATGCTGACCATTCCCGGTTTGCTACCATCAGCCGTTCATGCTGCAACTGCTGCAAAAGACACCTCTGCCCTTGAGAAATCGATGATAGCCTCGACAAAAGCTACTATGGATTCTATTAACACAGTATGGACCCTGGTAGCAGCGTTCCTGGTATTTGCAATGCAAGCAGGTTTCGTAATGCTGGAAGTTGGTTTTGCCCGCAAGCGCGAGACAGTTAACGTTTTGATGGAGTGTATTTTCGACACATGTCTTTGCGGTATCTTGTTTTATGCCTGTGGTTACGCATTTATGTTTAGCTATGGTAATGGCTTTATTGGTTACCATTGGTTTTTCTTACAAAATACACCCGACACCTATCTTACTACAGGCGTACCGGTAATTGCACACTGGATATTCCAGTACGCATTTGCTGATACTTGTTCAACTGTAGTATCAGGTGCAATGATCGGTCGTACCGGTTTCCGTGGTGATATTCTATATAGTATCGGTATTACTGGATTCATCTATCCAATTATCGGTCACTGGGCCTGGGGTCCGGATGGCTGGTTAGCTTTGATGGGTTCAAAAGGTAATTTCTTCGAATCATTAGGACAAGGTTTCCGCGATTTTGCAGGCTCAACCGTCGTACACACCATTGGTGGTATAGCGTCGCTGGCCGGTGCTATTGTATTGGGACCACGCCTTGGTCGCGTGTTTGCACGTGATGGCGGCGGCATGCCACCGGGACACAACTTACCAATGGCCGCTGTAGGTGGATTTATTTTATGGTTCGGCTGGTACGGTTTTAACCCTGGTAGTACACTTTCAGCGATGGATGCTATCGGTATCGGTCGCGTTGCAACCAACACTACACTTGCAGCTTGCGGTGGCGGGTTTACCGCAATGGTAGCTGCATTATGGTGGGGTTCAACCAAAGGTAAATTCGACCTGGGTTTCACAATTAACGGTTTCCTTGCAGGACTTGTAGCTATCACTTGCCCTTGTTATTGGGTTAGCCCACTTGGCGCTACCCTGTTAGGCGGTGTAGCTGGTTTCGTAGTATTCGGTGGTGTTAAATTGCTTGAATATCTGCGCATCGACGATCCAATTGGTGCAGTTCCGGTACACGGTCTTGCTGGTATCTGGGGTACACTTTCACTGGGTTTGTTTGCAACTGGTCAATTTGGTGCTACTGGTCCTTATGGTCCGGATAATTCTGCAGGCGCTGTTGTTAAAGGTTTATTCTACGGTGGTGATGCCAGCGTGTTAAAAGCTCAGGCGATCGGTACCTTCACTATTGCTATATCAGTATTTGTTGTAACCTGGATCATGATGAAATCTATTATGTTGATTCCTCATCCTTGGAAACTGCGTGTTGAAGCACAAGGCGAGCTTGGACCAGGTGGTTTGGATATCTTCGACCACGGTGCAGCTGCTTATGATCTGGAAGACGGTGAAGTAAGCCTGACTGGTTTATTTGAAAAAGAAGCTAAACCTGTAAAAGCTTAAATAATATTACTCCTGTTGATCTTGTGCGGCTGGTAACCTGTAAGCATTGCTTACAGTACCCTATTACCGGTCGCACAGGATTGATAAATGTTTCCGTGCAAAACATCAACTATTAAAACAAGGGTGCATTTTTTAAATTTGCAAGCCCATGGGGATGTTTTTTTAAAAAATAAAGCTGATAGTATAGCTTAAAATACTAAAGATCAATCAAATAATAATCAATCAAATCAATCAAACTTTTAACCCCAAATTTAACATGAAAAAGATACTTTTACTTTTATCATTATTTATCGTTGCGATCATGTCGGCTAAAGCAGGCTCCATGCCGGTTGATACCGGCAAGGTTGGTACCAGTGACGATCCGAAAGATCCACCTTTGATCCTGTTTGGTTCAGTAGACACCTATTGGAAAGATGATTTTTCAGGAAAAGCTAACATCCCAACCAGTTTCGGCAACGAGCAAAACTCGGTTTCAATCGGTTTTGTTGATCTTGGAATCAAGAAAAAAGTTGGTAAGGCTGCTTTCGTAGGTGAACTTTCATTTGGTCCGCGTAGTGATCAATCTATACCAACTTCAGGCTATCACATTCAGAATCTTTATGTTTCTTATGACGTAACTGATAAATTTAACCTGAGTGCTGGTTACATGTCAACCTTTGTTGGATATGAGGTGATTTCACCGGCAGCAAATTTTAACTATTCTACTTCTTACTTGTTCACTAATGGTCCGTTCCAGAATGCAGGTTTCAAAGCAACCTATGCTTTCTCGGATAAAGTTAGCTTGATGGCGGGTGTGTTCAATAACTATTGGAACACCTATACTTCATTTGTTACACATGGCGCTAACACAACTTCAGGTGATGTTTCAACCTTTGGAGCACAGCTTACTGTAACTCCTGCAAAAGGCTGGACAGCATACATAAACCTGGCAACTGGTCCATATTCTGGTACTGAACTTGACCTGACAACTGCTTATCAGATCACTGATGCTTTCAAATTAGGTTTGAATGCTGCTGATTTTTCAGCTCCTAACGGTGGTGGTGGCTTTTCAGGCGTGGCATTATACCCACAACTGGCAGTATCTAAAGTGGTAACGTTTGGCTTAAGGGGTGAGTATTTTACCTACAAAAATGGTGGCGGCAACGTAACAGCATTTACTTTCAGTTCAAACATCAAAGCTGGTGCAATCACACTGATCCCTGAAATTCGTTTGGATACCAAGAGCGCCGCTTTCCCAACAACTTTTGTTGACAACAGCGGTGCTTCAACTAATAGCGCTACCCAGTTCCTGATCGCTGCAGTTTACGCTTTCTAATTTTTACAGGTTAAATTATATTTCTATAGGCCGCTCCCGAATATCCGGGAGCGGCTTTATATTTATAGCATGAAAAATATCATTGTATTAGCTTTTATGGTTTTAGGGTTTCAATTCGCTTTTGCTCAAAAAAGCTTGTTGGCACTCGATGAAAACAATAAATATATCTATTACCAGGTTGTTGATCGGCCGGGGGTATCCGCAGATAGTCTGGGCAAGCAAGCTCTTGGTTTTGTCAATAGTTTCTTTGGCAATAAAATGGAGAAAACAGGCAATGATACCAGTATCAAAGTTCGGTCTTATTTTGAAACCTACAGCGCACTGGCTTTTGCTAAACACGAAAGTGGCAGGATAACGTTTGTGCTGTCAATTGAGATCAGAAACAATAAGTATCGTTATTGGCTAAGCGATTTTGTTTTTACCCCCTATGAAAGAGATCGGTATGGCATGTTTGTACCGGTGGTAGGAAAAGATATGGTGCTCGAACAGGCTGCAAAAAAGTTAGATAAAAAAGAACTTGAAGGTTACATTGACCAAACTGGTACTTATTGCCAGGATCTCGGAGCCCGTCTAAAAAGCTATATGA
>CAIPDP010000015.1 GCA_903863845.1 uncultured Mucilaginibacter sp.
ACTCCCTGTATAACCACGAACTCATCAGCCTGAAAGATATCATGGCCCATAAAAAGGTAACGAAGATCGGCGGGGCGAAAGAGGGGGAGATCTATTTGTGTGAGTAGGGTTGGTGAGAAGCGGTATCATTCGAATAACTAACGATGACTGTCATCCTGAGCTCGTCGAAGGGTGAGTGCGGTGGGTATGGAGGTGCTTTTTGGACCTTACGTTCTTTTTTCAAAGGACAAACATTCACCGCTCAATTGCCGCGGAGGCTGTTTAGTTATTCGCAGTTGTTTGTTTTTTTAAGGGGCTCATGATTGCTATCGCAATTTGTCGCGCCAAAGTAACCAAAGGCCCTCCCGTCATCGCAAATGCCTCTTTGCCCGCAGGCCTTTACGCGGCAAAATAAAACAGAACCCCTGGCTGCAAATCTTTGTCCCGGACTACCCTACCACTTGATTAACCTGCAATGGACAAATCTTTGATGCCTTTGTCGCACTGCCCAGCCCGGTTCTGTTTTATTTTCACCCGAGGCTGCTGCGATGACACCCACAGGCCAGCGCTATTTTATCCAGTATTAAAAAATTTGTCCTTGCGAGGAGCAAGCAAGGGCCTGCGAGATGGCTGCGACGTGGCAATCGCAAGGTATGCCTTTACGCCGGCATCTTGTCCATCCCTAAAAGCTTAAAATCGTGTCTTAGGTGGGTGTCACCCTGAGCTCGTCGAAGGGCGACGCGCGCAGGGCCTCAACGCCTACCGATTCAGCACATTGCACCCTTTCTCATTTTTATTTTGTTTTCCCAAACAACTCCCTATATTTGCAGCACTTCGTCTATAGCATAACTATACAATAATGAACGGTTACAGGCTACATCATCTTCATCTGCACCATCGCCACCAGGCGATAAGATAATGTTTTGTTTCTACGTGAAATAAGGTTCCCCGTTCAGTTTATAGTTTAAAAAATAATTTGTGAAAACACTTAAAATAGCCATCCAGAAATCTGGCAGGCTCAACGAAAAATCAGTTGAATTACTGAAAAATTGCGGCTTGAATTTCGAAAATTACAAAAGCTCGCTCATCTCCCCTGTCTCCAACTTCCCGCTCGAAATACTGTTTCTGCGCGATGACGATATTCCCGAATACGTTCAGGACGGCATAGCCGACCTCGGTATTGTAGGCGAAAACGTGATCCAGGAAACCGAAGTGGAAGTTAGTTACCTGCAACGACTGGGTTTCGGACGCTGTTCCCTTAAGATCGCAGTTCCGAATACAGAAAATTATAAAGACATTTCGGAACTAAATGGCAAGTCGATCGCTACCACCTACCCTGTAATATTGGGTAAGTTTTTGAAAGCCAAGGGCATTACGTCCGAGATCCGCACTATTTCCGGATCTGTCGAGATATCTCCGGGCCTGGGTCTGAGCGATGCTATCTGCGACCTGGTATCAACCGGTGGTACGCTCAAAAGCAACGGCCTAAAACCGTTTGCCAATGTGATGTCATCTGAAGCGGTATTGATCGGCAGCAAAGGCAGCGAAAACGATGATCTGATCAAAGAATTGATCCAAAGGATACAGTCGGTTTTACGTGCCAAGGAAACCAAATACGTGGTATTGAATGCGCCCAAAGACTCACTGGCAGCTATTACTGCATTGTTACCGGGTGTTAAAAGCCCTTCGGTGGTACCTTTAGCGGAAGAAGGCTGGGTGGCGGTACATACCGTTATACCAGAACGTGATTTCTGGGACCGCATCAGCCAGTTGAAACAAGCCGGCGCACAGGGCATTGTAGTAATGCCTATTGAAAAGATAATTTTATAAACAACACAAAAAAGTCCCTCTCCCCCGGAGAGGGATTTAGGGTGAGGCGACGATGCCTATTGAAAAGATAATTTTATAAACAACACAAAAAAGTCCCTCTCCCCCGGAGAGGGATTTAGGGTGAGGCGACGATGAAAACCTACAACTATTCCAACTTAAGCAAAAACGAAATCCATAAACTGGTTCAGCGTAATGTTGATCCGGCAGAGGAGATTCGTGGCGTGGTGGAAGGTGTTATTGAAAATGTACGTTCCAAAGGCGATGAGGCTTTACTGAGCTATGCTGCTCAGTTCGACAAAGTCGAATTAAAAAGTCTGTACATCGAAAAACAAGAGCTAAAGCAATTAGCCTCTACCCTGCTTCCCGAACAAAAACAGGCTTTACAAACGGCCTATGCCAATATTTACAAATTTCACCAGTCGCAGTTAAAAACCGAAGAAAAGGTAGAAACCACGCCCGGCGTATCCTGCTGGCGTGAAATAAGACCGATAGAAAAAGTTGGTTTGTACATTCCCGGCGGTACAGCCGTATTACCCAGCACCTTCCTGATGCTGGGCATACCGGCAAAAATAGCAGGTTGTCACGAGATAGTGGTTTGCTCGCCGCCGCAAAAGGATGGTAACGTGAATGCCTACATCGCCTATGTGGCACAATTGCTAGGCATCGAAAAGATATACCTGGTTGGCGGTGCGCAGGCTATAGCAGCCATGGCTTATGGTACGGAAAGTATTACCAAAGTCGACAAGATATTCGGCCCAGGCAACCAATACGTGACCAAGGCCAAAACCATCATCCAATCTACTACAAACACCGCCATTGATATGCCGGCCGGACCATCGGAAGTACTTGTCATTGCCGATGAAAGCGCTGTTCCTGCATTTGTTGCTGCCGATCTGCTGGCACAGGCAGAGCACGGCGTGGATAGTCAATCAGTATTGGTAACTACATCGCAGGCCATTGCCGATCAAACTATTGCCGAATTGGCAAAACAATTACCGGTACTTCCCAGAGCTGCTATCGCCCAAAAAGCAATTGATAATTCCTATATCGTGCTGGTAAACGATCTGGACGAGGCGATAGCCTTTAGTAATCAGTACGCGCCTGAACATTTGATATTATCAACCAATAACTGGCAAAAAATAACTGATAACATCATTAACGCCGGCTCTGTTTTCCTGGGTAATTTAACCCCGGAGAGCGCAGGCGATTATGCGTCAGGCACCAACCATACCTTGCCTACAAGTGCTTTTGCCCGGGCATATTCAGGTGTTTCGGTTGATTCGTTTGTAAAGAAGATCACTTTCCAGCATATTACGCCGGAAGGGATCAAAAATATCGGGCCAACAGTAGAGATTTTGGCAGAGTTGGAAGGATTACAAGCGCATAAGAATGCGGTGACTATAAGGTTGTCTGAACCATGATTCGTCGGATTCAGGGATTTAAGGATGGCGCAAATTCTATTGAATCCCTCCGCAAACAAAAATTGAAAATTAACAATGTTTGACATCAACAATATCTTACGCCAAAACATCAAAACACTCAAACCCTACTCCTCGGCACGCGATGAGTTTCAGGGCGAGGCGAGTGTTTATCTGGATGCGAATGAAAATTCCTATGGCTCGCCATTGGAACAAAGTTATAACCGTTACCCCGACCCCTTACAGTTCGAGGTTAAAAAACGCCTGAGCGAGATCAAAGGTGTACCGCCAAAGCATATTTTTTTAGGTAATGGCAGCGATGAAGCCATCGATATCCTGTTCCGTAGTTTTTGCAATCCCGGTGTCGACAATGTGATCCTGGTTCCACCAACGTATGGCATGTACGAGGTATCGGCCAATATCAATGATATCGCTATCAAACGCGTACCCCTGACCGAAGATTTCCAACTGAATCTGGAAGGCATTGCTGAAGCCATCGATGATAAAACCAAACTGATCTTTATCTGCTCGCCCAATAACCCTACCGGCAATTCTATAAACCGCGAGGATATTGAAACCGTGCTTGCCAATTTTGACGGAATTGTAGTGATCGATGAAGCCTATATCAACTTCAGTCGCCAAAAAACTTTTATCCAGGAACTGACCGAATATGCCAACCTCGTCATCCTTCAAACACTATCCAAAGCATGGGGTCTGGCAGGCTTACGCGTAGGCATGGCCTTCGCCTGTGAGGAGATCATTGAGGTGATGAACAAGGTGAAACCACCTTATAATATCAATGAAGCATCACAGCAATTGGCACTTAAAGCCTTACAAAATATAGATCTGATAAATCTTTGGATCCGAAAAACTTTAGCCGAAAGAGATAAATTAGTACTTGAATTAAAAGACTTTGATTTTGTACTCGATATCTACCCTTCCGACGCCAATTTTATCCTGGTAAAAACAACAGATCCAAAAGGCATCTATAACTATTTGGTAAGCAAAGGCATCATTGTCCGCGACCGCTCAAAAGTGGAGTTATGCGAAGGATGCCTGCGCATAACTATAGGCACACCAGAAGAAAATAAAACGCTAATACAAACTTTAAAAGAGTATAAATGAGCGCAGCCAAAAAAGTATTGTTCATCGACCGCGATGGCACATTGATCCTGGAAACCATCGACGAGCAGATCGATTCATTTGCCAAACTGGAGTTTTACCCCGGTGCTTTAACCTGGCTTCCCCGAATAGCAAAAGAACTGGATTTTGAACTGGCCATGGTAACTAACCAGGATGGTTTGGGTACAGACAAATACAAAGAAGTAGACTTTAACGCTATCCAGAATTTCGTTTTGAAGACCTTCGAAAACGAGGGTGTTAAATTTTCGGATCTGCATGTCGACCGCACTTACGCCAGGGACAATGCTCCTACCCGTAAACCGGGGACGGCATTACTGACTAAGTATTTCGACGCTGAAAAATACGATCTGGCAAACTCCTTTACTATCGGCGACCGCAAGAATGATATTTTATTGGCTAAAAACCTGGGCGCAAAATCAATCTGGCTGAACAATGGCTCGAACCTGGGCGGAAGTGAGTTTACACAGGAACAGCATGATGCTTTACATGAAGTGATCGCGCTGGAAACAACCGACTGGAAAGCAGTTTATGAGTATTTAAAACTCGGCCAGCGTGTAGCCGAACACCAGCGCACCACTAAGGAAACTGATATTTATATCAAAGTTAACCTGGATGGCAAAGGCGAAGCTAAAATTTCAACCGGCTTGCATTTTTTCGATCATATGCTCGAGCAAATTGCCAAACATGGCAGTATTGACCTGGAGATTGTAGCCAAAGGCGATCTGCATATCGACGAGCACCATACCATTGAGGATACCGGCATCGCCTTAGGCGAACTATTCGCCAAAGCACTTGGCGACAAACGAGGTATCGAACGCTATGGCTTCTGCCTGCCAATGGATGATTGCCTGGCGCAGGTGGCAATCGATTTTGGTGGTCGGAGCTGGATCGTATGGGATGCAGATTTTAAACGCGAAAAAATTGGCGAAATGCCAACGGAAATGTTTTTCCATTTCTTTAAATCGTTCTCTGATGCTTCCCGCTCAAATTTGAACATCAAGGCAGAGGGTCAAAATGAGCATCATAAGATAGAAGCCATATTTAAGGCTTTTGCGAAAGCGATAAAAATGGCGGTGAAACGCGATGCGGACAGGATGGTTTTACCATCAACAAAAGGCGTGTTATAAAGTAGCAGTGGCGGTAGCAGTTGCAGTCGGATGCATACTAAAAACTGCTACTGCCCCTGCTACTGCAACTCAAAAAGATGATAGGAATCATACGATACGGAGCCGGTAATATTTTCAGCCTGACAGCAGCTTTAGAGCGGCTCGGCATAGCCTATGGCATGGTGCATAGTGAGGCTGATTTTGAGCATTTCGATCGCTTTATCATTCCTGGTGTTGGGCATGCAGGTGCTGCGATGAGCAAGCTGGAGCATAGCGGCTTGGTAAATAAGATCAAGTCGTTACAAAAACCAACACTGGGTATTTGCGTGGGTATGCAACTCTTAACAGCTCATTCAGAAGAAGGTGATGCTGCCATGCTGAACATATTCCCCATCCAAACCAAAAGATTTGCGGATAGCGCAGAATACAAAGTGCCCCATACAGGCTGGAATCGCGTTAACCATGAAATTGCAAACCCCCTATTTGCAAATATTCCTAACGGTTCACACTTTTACTTTGTACATTCATACTTTATTGAATTTAACCCGGCATTTACTTTGGCTTCAACTGATTACAGTACAAAGTTTTCAGCTGCTATCTATAAAGATAACTTCTACGCCGTACAATTCCACCCCGAAAAATCGGGTAGGTACGGCGAACAACTCCTAACTAACTTTTCTAATATTTAACAGACCATGTATATTATACCCGCTATAGATATTTTAGATAAAAAGGTTGTACGGCTTCGTGAGGGTGATTACGAACAGGTAACCTCTTATGATGTGACACTCGAGGAGATGATC
>CAIPDP010000016.1 GCA_903863845.1 uncultured Mucilaginibacter sp.
ATCCTATATTCCTTTAAGCGTTTGCGTAGTAATATAATCAACCACGTCGGCAAAGTTATGGTTTTGTTCGTAAACCGCCAGCTGGCGGTCGGCGCCAGTTCCATGCTCAAGTATTTTGTGTACGTATTGCAGGTCTTCCCGGCAGCCCAATTCGTCAACTACATCGTCTACAAAATCAAGCAATTCCAATACCAGTGAGCGGGTATTCACTTCCATTTCCTTGCCAAAATCAATCATTTTACCGTCAATACCATAGCGAGCGGCACGCCATTTATTTTCGTTGATCAGCGCCCTATTATAGGTAATAAAGGCCATGTTTTGCAGACGCAGTTTGTATAGCTTGGCACAAAGCGCCTGAAATAGCGCTACAAAAGCCATGGTTTCGTCGATAAGCATCGGGCAATCGCATATCCTGAATTCGATGGTCTCGAAGAAAGGATGAACCCGGATGTCCCACCATATTTTCTTGGCATTATCGATGCAATTGGTCTTTACCAATAACTTGATATAACGGTCGTATTCCTCAATACTGCTGAAATAATCAGGTATACCAGTACGCGGAAATTTATCAAATACTTTGGTACGAAACGATTTAAACCCGGTATTGCGTCCTTCCCAAAATGGCGAATTGGTGGACAAAGCATAAACGTGCGGCAGAAAATAACGTACCTGGTTAGCTATATGTACTGCCAGGTCGCGTGATTGTATACCCACATGCACATGCAAACCGAAGATCAGGTTTGAGCGTGCCGCATCCTGCATTTCATCCACGATCTCAAAATAGCGGGGATGATCGGTGATCAACTGGTGTTCCCAGAGCGAGAAAGGGTGAGTGCCGGCGGCACCGACACGAAGGCCCAACTCACCGGCCAGTTGTGCTACAGTACCACGCAGTTTGCTTACCTCTTTACGCGCTTCCGTGGTGTTGCGGCAAATGCTGGTGCCTACCTCAACTACGGCCTGGTGCATTTCGGCTTTTACCTGGTCCTCCAGTATTTTTTGCGCGCCTTCTACGATCTTCTGTTCATGCGACCGCAGCTCCCGCGTCACTGGGTCCACCACCATAAATTCTTCTTCGACGCCTAGGGTAAATTCGTTCATAATTCTAATCTGGATTTATATTATGCATTGGTGTTTTAATCCCTCCAATATCAAATTACTTTTTTGCGCTTGACTTTTTTTCTACTTTTTTCTCATTATCCAAAAGCGGCAAGCCTGCTGCACCCGTCTTCACATACTCGCCCCAGGTTAAGTTATCGCGGCCATCTTTTTGTTTTTTTGCACGTTCAATAGCATAATCGGCAGCGGTTTCAACCACCCAATCGAAATTTTCCTGCCCAACGCTGGTTACTTCGGCATCCGGAGCTGGGTTACAGAAATCGATAGCGTAAGGCACACCGTCGCGGATAGCAAACTCAACCGTGTTAAAATCGTAACCTAAATATTTATTCAGTTTGATAACGTAGTTTTTTACAAGGTCCAATAATTTCTTTGCTGCCGGTGCTTTGCCATGCTCATAGCGTAAATGGTGCGGGTTACGTGGCTCGTACTGCATAATGCGCACATGCTTGCCGCCAATGCAATAACAGCGGAAATAGTCGTCGAAAGTAATCTCTTCCTGCAACATCATTACATATTGTTTGGTGAGATCATATTTCTCAAAAAACTCATCCTTATGATGCAGCTTGTAAACTTCCTTCCAGCCACCGCCGTCAAATGGTTTCATATAAGCAGGGAAACCAACATAATTGAAAATGGCATCCCAATCCAAAGGAAAAGCCAGGTTGCGAAATGATTGCGAGGTAGTATCATCCGGCAAATCTTTTGATGGTAGAATTACCGTTTTAGGAACCGGTACACCAATTTTAACCGCCAGTGCATTATTAAAAAACTTCTCATCAGCACTCCACCAAAATGGATTATTGATAACCGCTGTGCCGCTGATAGCAGCATTTTTAAGCATGGCCCGATAGAAGGGAACATCCTGTGATATCCTGTCGATAATAACCGAATAGCCCGAAGCCTCGGCTTGCATCACCTTATCAATGTGTACAAACTCCGCTGCAATATCTTTTTCACCTTTTTGGTTGACGCGGTCAACAAAAGCATGGGGGAACGAATTTTCCTGGCCGAAGAGTATCCCTATTTTTTTCATATTATGTTGTTTAGCTGTTTGATATGAGATTTGAGCTATGAGAATTGAGACCATTTGTTCCGGCTCAATTTCAATACCTAAAACTGCACATCTGATTATATACTTTCTAATTTTAAACTATAAAACTACTATCTCAAATTTCATGTCTCAAATCTACCTTATCGTCGATAAATAATGCGGAAACATCGCGCGCCACATCGGCCAGTCGTGTTCACCAATTCCGCGTACATCCAGCCAGTGATTGATATTTTTTTGCCATAAAATGCTTGATAGTCTGTCATTATCTCCTCTGCAAATATCATTTTCTGCAGTGCCCAAAATGATGTTCATTTCCCATAACTCGGGCCGGTTGTTGCCTGGTAAAAAATCGGGTGGGTTATTATAAAACACATCATCATTATAAAAACCGCCAATAAATTGCTTTACGTCAAAAGCACCACTCATGCTAAACAGGTGCGCTACCCTGTCGGGATGCTTAAGCGCAAAATTTGCGGCATGGTATCCCCCAAAGCTACAACCCGCGGTGGCTACTTTGCCAACACCGGTTTCATGCATGGCCCAGGGTGCAAGCTCATTGTAAAGCATCTGATCGTAGATATTGTAATTGCGCGCCCGCTCGGCCGGTGAAACGCCTTTATTGTACCAGGTTAGCCAGTCGAAACTATCGGGGCAATAGATCTTTACCAGGCCCTCGTTCACAAACCAGGCCACCGAATCGATCAATCCTTCGTCTTTATTCTGGTAAAATCGACCCTTTGAGGTAGGAAATAAGATAACCGGAAATCCACGTTCGCCGAATACCAGCATTTCTACGTCGAGACCCAAAATATGCGAATACCATTTGTGATATTGTTCTACCAAAATACTTGCAGGATTAAGATGGTAAGTTAATAGCTTTCATTCAATTTGGCAACATTAGTATAAATTAATCCGTATAATTATTTAAGAGAGATACACTATTTTTGCACCTTATTAAATTTTTTTTGAACGATGTATTTGGGCCGGACCGTGAGTGAAATGTCAATATCTGCAACTACCATAACAATTGATTCTGAATACCTGAAAAGGGATGTAACCATCTCTTTATTAATGCCCGATGAACTGGTTTCTGTCGAGCCAATAAACCTGCTATTGTTAAACGATGGGCAGGAAATGGAGAATATAAAGCTTGCTGATACACTCAGTGTGTTATCTGAGGCGGGTATGATCAAACCTTTGATCGTTGTTGCGGTACATGCAGGCAATGATCGTTTACATGAGTACGGGGTAGCGGGACATCCTGATTTTAAACACCGCGGGTCGAAAGCTTCCGTTTATACAAAATTTATCACCCTCGAACTTTTACCGTTGATCAAAAGGGAAACCGGTATTGATGATTTTGATACGACCGCCTATGCCGGTTTTTCACTGGGAGGTTTATCGGCGATGGATATTGCCTGGCATCATCCTGAATTGTTTAACAAAACGGGCGTATTTTCAGGCTCGTTCTGGTGGCGCAGCAAAGAACTGGGTAAAGGTTATACTGATGGCGACCGTATTATGCATCATGTGATCCGTGAATCAAAACATACACCAGCACTTAAATTCTGGTTGCAAACCGGCACCAAAGATGAAACAGCCGACCGCAATAAAAACGGCATCATCGACTCGATCGACGATACGGTTGATATCATCAAAGAACTGGAAGCTAAAGGTTATACCCGGCCGGCGGATATTCAATACCTGGAACTGCTTAACGGCACGCACAGCACCTCTACCTGGGCCTATGCTTTGCCAAAGTTTTTGGTTTGGGCGTTTGGGAGGTAGGTGTTTGTCCCGATAGTTATCGGGATGGTTGTATTAGTTGTACTGGTTGTATTAGTTATCCCGATAGCTATCGGGATGGTTGCACTGATAGCTAGCAGGTCAGTTTTAGTCACCGAATTATTGGGTTGGTAGCTTTTCTGATAAGATTGGGCTTGTCATATAGGGTTCAGGTCTTTGGATTTCAAGATCGTTTTTTGTAAATTAGCTTTATTATGAGCATTACAAAATTGGTTGAAATGATAAATAAACTGCCTGCGGATAAGCAAAGGGAGGTGGAGGATTTTATTTTTTCGCTGGTAACTGATACAGTTTCAGGAGAAAAAAATACCCCCCTCACTTATGGCAGCATGAAAGGTCTGATCAGGTATATGGCAAATGATTTCGATGAGCCTTTAGAGGATTTCAAAGAATATATGTAACTATGGAGTATTTAGTAGATACTCACACCTTATTGTGGTATTTGGATGGTCACCCTGCCCTTCCTCGAAATGTAGCGATAGCCTTAGATAAGTCAGATAAAATCGTAGTCAGTATAGTATCTCTTTGGGAAATAACCATTAAAAATAGTTTAGGTAAAATCGAACTTTCTATTTCATTGGAGGAGATTTATAGCAGTCTTAGTGCCGGGAATGGATTTAGTATTTTAGATATTTCGTTTGACCACCTTATCAGCCTAAGTAAATTAAATCACTATCACAACGATCCATTTGACCGTTTGCTTATCGCCCAGGCCATTTCTGAAAATTTAACCATAGTTTCAGCAGACCGCCATTTTAGCGAATATCCCGTGGGAGTACTTTGGTAAAAAAATGACCAATTTAATGAACCCTTTTAGTTTTTCCCCGAAAACGGCTGTACCGACCGCCCCATCCTGTACATGACCAATAGCGGAAAAATTACCCAGGCAGCGTTTGATAACAATACGCGATCCAGTCGCGGTGTGGCGTGTTCGCCCAATACTTCTTCAAAAAGGATAATAGAAACATTGGTTAGCATAACCGATGCCCAAACGATACTGCCAAACCGTATCCAGTTTTTCCCTTTGGCATAAGCATAGATAGCAAAGGCATAAAACGGACCGAAAAACAATGCGTCTATCCATATCGTGGCCCGCCACCAGGCTGGCCGGGCCATCAATACCGGGTCGAAGTTGGAGCCGTACCAATGCACCAGTTTCACCATACTGGCAGGCGGCCAAAGGGGGTAGTTAAAATGATGTGGATCGGCTATGATCAACTGCTCCACATCAACGATATAGGTAATAAAAAACAGGTTGATGCAAAAAAATACGATCAAAGCAATATCTATCGGTCTTTTGGATAATGGAAGGGATGACATGACTGGCTTTTTGCTTGCAGGATGAAGATAAGGAAAAGCAGGGAATTTCTGATTTATTGATTTTATGCCGATTTATTTTTAAAGATCGCCACCAGCCTGGCACCAGCGCCACCCGCCTCGCGCCAGGCACCACCCGTCACCCACCCAATGTTAAGCCAAAATCATTTCTCGGCTAATAGTTGGCTATCCTTTCCAAATCCGGTTAATTAACCGTACCTTCGCGCAAAATTTAGACCGTAGAAAGGCTACGGAAGAGAGGCAGCATTTTCATGCAAAAAATCAGAAATATTGCGATCATCGCACACGTTGACCACGGAAAAACTACCCTGGTTGATAAGATATTACACAGTTGCGCTATCTTTAGGGATAACCAGGAGACAGGCGAACTGATATTAGATAATAACGACCTGGAACGCGAGCGTGGTATTACCATCGTTTCCAAAAACGTTTCGGTACGCTATAAAGACGTTAAAATTAACATCATTGACACTCCTGGTCACGCCGACTTTGGCGGTGAAGTGGAACGGGTATTAAAAATGGCCGATGGCGTGTTGTTATTGTGCGATGCGTTTGAAGGCGCAATGCCCCAAACTCGTTTTGTAACGCAAAAAGCTTTATCGCTGGGCTTAAAACCGATAGTGGTTGTAAACAAGGTTGATAAGGAAAACTGTCGCCCTGAAGAAGTTTACGAACAGATATTCGAATTATTCTTCAATCTGGAAGCAACCGAAGATCAGCTTGATTTCCCGGTGATCTACGGTTCGTCAAAACAGGGTTGGATGAGCACCGACTGGAAAAAGCCTACCGAAGACATTTTCCCTTTGATGGATACCATCCTTTCTCATATTCCCTCAGCGCCTATAGCTGAAGGTACTTTGCAAATGCAGATCACCTCACTGGATTATTCTTCGTTCGTTGGCCGTATCGCTATTGGTCGCGTTGCAAGGGGTGTGATCAAAGAAAATCAGCCGGTATCCCTTGTAAAACGCGATGGAAAGATCCAGAAATCGCGTATCAAAGAGCTTTATACATTCGAAGGTCTTGGTAAAGTGAAAGTATCCGAAGTGAAATCGGGCGATATATGTGCTGTTGTTGGTATTGAAGGTTTTGAAATTGGAGATACCATTGCTGATTTTGAAAATCCTGAACAATTGGCCGTTATTAAAATTGATGAGCCAACCATGAACATGTTGTTCACCATCAATACTTCACCATTTTTTGGTAAGGAAGGTAAGTTCGTGACCTCACGTCACCTGCGCGACCGCCTGTTTAAAGAAATGGAGAAAAACCTGGCACTGAAAGTAGTTGAAACGGAGTCGCCTGATTCATACCTGGTTTATGGTCGTGGTATCCTCCACTTATCTGTATTGATCGAAACCATGCGTCGTGAAGGTTACGAATTGCAGGTAGGCCAGCCACAGGTGATCATCAAAGAAATTGACGGTGTAAAATGCGAGCCGGTGGAAACACTGATCGTTGACGTACCTGGCGAAGTTGCAGGTAAAGTAATTGAGCTGGTAACTCAGCGCAAAGGCGACCTACTGGTAATGGAACCTAAAGGCGATCTGCAGCATTTGGAATTTGAGATCCCAGCCCGTGGTATCATTGGGTTACGTAACAACGTTTTAACAGCAACTGGTGGCGAGGCGATCATGGCTCACCGCTTTAAATCATACGAGCCCTGGAAAGGTTCTATCCCCGGTAGGTTGAATGGTGTTTTGGTATCGATGGATACCGGCAAAACCACCGCTTTTGCCATTGATACACTGCAGGACAGAGGTCGTTTCTTTATCGATCCGGGAGTTGATATTTACGAAGGACAGGTTTTAGGTGAGCATATCCGCGATAACGATCTGGTGATCAATTTGACCAAAGGAAAGCAGTTAACTAACATGCGTGCATCTGGTAGTGATACCAACGTGCGTATAGCTCCTGCTATCAAATTTTCGCTCGAAGAATCGATGGAATATATCCAGGCTGATGAGTACATCGAAGTTACACCACTAAGCATCCGCATGCGCAAGATATACCTTACCGAGAATGAACGTAAGGTAAACTCGAAGAAGTTTGTTAATCAGTGATTGATTAATTCTTATTAGTTATCAGGAGCCGGGGAACATGTTTTTCCGGCTCTTTTTAATTTAAGTTACTGAATCTTGTATCTTGGCTCCTGATTCTTAATTAAGTATGCGTATACCCAATATCCCCGGTTTTGATGCTGAGGCATTAAATAAGTATTTCAAAAATACGGGAATGCTCTTTATTGGGCGGGTAGGGAGTTTGCTGATCAAGATGATCGTCGGTATCCAGGTTGCCAATTACCTGCTGCCTGATAAAAATGGTATCCTCTCGGGTGCTACGGTATATATCTATTTCTTTTCGGCGATTGCTTCGCTTGGCCTCGATCAATACATTGTAAAAGAACTGCACGCTTTTCCCGACAGCCGGGATAAAATATTAGGAACTTCCTTCCTGATGAAATTGATGGCAGGTTTTGCCTGTATCCCACTTATCTGGGCATCTTTTCATATCTACCCGGCAACTGGTACGCCCTATAGCTATGTGTTTATTTTATCCTTTATAGGAGTAATACAACCATTCACGGTGATCGACTCGTATTTCCAGTCGGAAGTACAGTCTAAATACATTATGCAGGTGCAGATCGCAGCTAACGTAGTATCTGCTGCAATCAAGCTGCTGTTGATCTTCAATAAGATGCCGCTGGAGTATTTTGTATACGCCTATGCATTCGATTTTTTGATGATTTCGGTAGGTTATTTTTTTACCTACCATCGCAAGGGCCGGAACCTTTACCACTGGACCTATGATCCTGCTTTAGCAAAAAAATTAATAGCATTCTCCTGGCCCCTGATCATCTCTGGCATCATGGTGGCATTATATATGAAGATTGACGCCATAATGCTGCAAAGAATGAAAGGCGTAAAAGAAGCAGGGGCCTACCAAACGGTATCCAGCTTGAGCGAAGCCTGGAACTTTGTGCCTTCGGTTATCGTCACCTCGCTATTTCCGGCTATATTAAATGCCCGCCGCGATGATGTGGCCCGTTATAACAAGCGTATCCAAAACCTGTATGATCTGATGGTATATTTAAGTGTGCCGGTGGCTATTATTATTACTTTTACCTCGCCCCTGATCTATAAATTCTATAAACACCAATATGCGTATGCTGCGCCGGTGTTATCTGTACATATCTGGTCAGGCGTTTTCGTTTTCCTGGGTGCGGCAAACAGCCAATACCTCATTGCCGAGAATTATAACAGGTTGACCTTTATCCGTACGGGTTTTGGTGCACTGGTCAATATTGTTTTAAACCTGATTCTGATCCCCAAAATGGGTATGATGGGCGCTGCAATTGCAACTTTGGCAGCCTATGCATCGGCTGCATTCTTTGTTTTAGCCATACCAAAAGTGAACAAACAAGGAGTGATGATGTTAAAGTCATTATTACTATTTTCGTTGTTTCAAAAAATCATCAAACGTTGAGTAAATACACATCACTACTGAAGGTGTTGACACAGCCTTCCAGACTGAAAAGCCTGCTGTCATTTAATCATAAAGGGTACCTCTGCGATATCGGCTGGTTCAAAGCGTTTGATACCAAAAGTCCGGTTGATGGTGAAGGAAATCCGATTCCATGGGTCACCTATTCTTTTATCGATTTTATCAAAAATCGCATTAAAAAGCAACATACGATATTTGAATTCGGGTCTGGTAATTCAACATTTTTCTATGCAAAATCTGCCGGCATTGTGGTTTCGGTAGAGCATGATAAGGAGTGGTTCGACAAAATCGTTAAAGATAAACCTGAAAACTCGGAAATGATCTATTGCGAATTGATTCGGGGTGGCGATTATTGCCACATGCCGGTTAAACTGGAAGAAAAATTTGATGTGATCATTGTAGACGGGCGCGACCGGGTTAATTGTTGCAAGCAGGCGGTTGATGCTTTAACCAATGAAGGGGTAGTGGTGCTCGACGATTCAGAAAGGGAATATTACCGCGAAGGCATAGACTTTTTGTTGAAGAAAGGTTTTAAACAATTGTCGTTCAGTGGTATTTCACCAGGACTATTTTATAACAAAGCAACCTCCGTTTTTTACCGGGTAGATAATTGTTTAGGGATTTAAGCTATGGCCGAACAGATAGTTAGCGATAACGTTAAGCACGCTTACGACGAATTTTATAACAAACACGATGAGGCCTGGCGTATGCTTGGTGCCAAATTCAAGGCCCAACATATCATCGACGTTTGCCAGGGGCATAACTTTAAAAAAGTGCTTGAAGTGGGTGCAGGTGACGGCAGTATCTTAAAGCTATTGGCCGAACAAAACTTTGCTCCTGAATACCATGCGGTTGAGATATCGGAAAGCGGAGTTGGACATATTAAAGCAAGAAATATTACTAACCTTAAATCGGTAAGTATTTTTGATGGCTACCATTTACCCTTCGATGATAATAACTTTGATCTGATCATCCTTTCGCATGTTTTGGAGCATGTGGAGCATGAACGCTTACTGTTGCGCGAACTCAAACGAGTGGCGGCCTGGTCGGTGATCGAAGTGCCGCGCGACTACAAAGCTGACGTAGACAAAAAAATTAAACATTTCCTTGCTTACGGGCACATCAACATTTATACTCCAACCTCACTCCGTTACCTGTTGCGTTCTGAAGGCTTTGAAGTAGTTGCCGACCTGACATCAATGATAGAGCCTGAGGTAACTAAATTTAATACCTACATCAACCAAAAGAAACCAAAAAGCCTGATAAGTGATTTGAAGATCAGTGCTGAATATACACTCAAAAAGGCAATCATCTGTTTTGGTGGTAAGAAAAAAAGTGAGGCGATGGCCAACGCTTATACCGTGCTTTGTAAAAAGGCGGATGAACAGGTAAACATTTTCTGATAAAAGGTATAACCATGCAGAACCTGGCGCCCATTGCTTTATTCGTTTATAACCGGCCCGAGCATACGCGGCGGACCATCAGCTACCTGCAAAAGAACCTGCTGGCAGATGAATCGCGCCTGTTTATTTTTTTAGACGGGCCCAAAACCGATGCCGATATTTCAAAAGTGGAACAGGTGCGCCAATTGGCGAAGGAAACCACCGGCTTTAAATCTGTCAAATTAATTGAACGCGACCGTAATCTGGGTTTGGCTAATTCCATCATCAGTGGGGTAACCAAACTGGTGAATGAATATGATAAGGTGATCGTTTTTGAGGATGATTTGCTGTCATCACCCTATACGCTTCAATATTTTAACGAGGCACTTGATCGTTATTTGAAAGAGGAAAAAGTGATGCACATCGGCGCTTATATGTACAGCCTGCCGGATAAAACGCTGCCTCAAACTTTCTTCTACCGGGCAGCTACCAGCTGGGGCTGGGCCACCTGGGCAAGGGCTTGGAAAGATTTTGAACCTGATATCGACCACCTGATCGGTCAATTCGACAAAGGCATGATCCACCAATTTTCTATTGAGGGCAAAATGAATTTCTGGAAGCAGATAGAGCAGTTCAAAGCTGGCCGCAATAACTCCTGGGCCATACGCTGGTATGCTTCCATCTTCCTTAAAAAGGGTTTAACGCTTAATCCCTCGCATTCGTTGGTACATAATATAGGTCATGATGGATCTGGGGTACATTCTAATAACGAACGGACCTACCATGTGCAGGTTTCTCAAACACCGGTGACGGAGTTTCCGACAGAACTCAAAGAAAACCAGCAAGCCTACCAGGCGATCAGGCAGTTCCTTTCAGGGAGAAAAGGTACTTTGTTGCAAAGAGGCTTACGATATATCAAACAACTACAATCGAAATTACAAAAGAAGCGTAGCAGGGATTAGCACCCTAATGGTGTTTGAACCACTCAACGCGAATAATATTGACCGAATCGGTTACTTCCTGTATCGTGTTTCGATATTTCCACTCTTTATTTTCTTTAAACTCCAGGAACAACCAGTGATAAAGCTGACATTCTAATACAATGAGTTTTGAACGAACTGTGGCTTCTTTACGACGTTCGGGCGAGAGCGAAAGTTGGTTAAGTTTGCCTGCAATTTTATAAAGTTCGCGTGCTTCCGGCAGAACTTTTTGTTGAAGGCTGTCTAGTTTGGCATCGCGACTTAGGTATGTGTTCCGGTAAAAGCGTTCGCTGATGTCATTGCTCAGGCTATCAATTGTGGCTGAAAGTATTTGATATTCTTTAGTCTGGTAATGTTTACTGAATCTGAGTGTAAAAGAAACAAGTAAGGTTACCGTAAGAATCGCGACAAGCGGCAAAGCCCATTGCCTTAACACCTGGTTTTTTTGTTTAAGTCCAAAGTAAGTGATCCAGCCGAAAATATAGCCAGAAATCAATCCGCCGAAATGAGCCGCATGGTCAACGCCCCGTCCAATCGGGATAATATTGTAAGCCACTACGATCGCAGTACTGATCAGCAAGGCCTTACGGGCACTTTTTTCGTAAAAATCAGTACTCAGTAAAGCCAGTAAAATGCCGAATAAGCCAAAAATTGCACCAGATGCACCCGCTGTAATTTCATTGTCGTGCCAAATGACAGAGACTGTACTTGCAATGATACCGGTAGTTAGGTATGCCATCAAAAAGTTCCATTTGCCCATTTTACATTCGATCAGCGAACCAATATAAACCAGGAAAACCATGTTAAAAAATACATGCAGTATCGAAAAATGGAGGAACATGCTGCTCAGTAACCGCCAATACTCACCACGGAGCACAACCGGTCGGCTGCTAAAACCAAGAGATAGATACGCTTTTTCGAACGCGATGCCACTATGATTCGTCAAGGTTAACTTTTCCAGCACTACGGCAGTTACTATATATGCCAGGATATTAACAATAACGAGTAACGGCGTAAAGAAATATTTTTTTCTGGGGACAAAGGGCCAAATGAATCCGTGTGTCAATTCCTTACCAGCCATCGGTGGATGATCCAGGCTCAGGAATTGTTTTTCAGGTATACTGTCCATCAAAGCCTGTGTGGTTTCCTCCAACACAGCATGCAGGTGAAAATCGGCATATTCGATCTCATCCAGCAAGCGGTCGATATTTTCCTGGTTTTTGCTGTAATCGGTAAACAAGCCCTGGTAGCCCACACATTCGCTTTTGATGACGATAGTATTGTTTATTACGCGGGCCGAGATCTCTTCCGAATAGGATGCCCATGATATCGGTGTATAGGCGATGATTCCATCATGATCGAAATAGCCAATATCCCAATCGCGGTTGAGCATTGCCTGGTAAAATAAAGTCAGGTAGTGATCGGAATTATATTCTCCAAGTGGTATTGTTGTTTTACGATAAGGCGAAATACCCCATGCCCAGGCCATAATTTACTTGGTTGCTTGGAGAACAATATAAGGAGAAAGTGATTTACTTTCAACCGGAATGATACGGGTGATGATCTTCCCGGTCAGCCATATCGTTTTCAAAAACGATTTGGTAAAACCGCTTTGCTGATCGCGGTTTTCCAGCCATACCGAGAATTTGCCGTAATAGCCCGCTGAAACATCCTTCAAACCTAGTTCCCGGCAATATTGCGCCAGCGCCTGAGGGTTCATACTGCTGATGTTATGCTTCTCGTAATTGCTGATATCGTATTTGCGCTGTACCCAGCCATTTACCCCCGTAAAATTGGGCAGGGTAATAAACAACGTTCCACCCGGATTAAGGAAGCTGAGGTGGCGCGCAATAATATCTTTAGTATCGTTAAAATGCTCTATTAAACCGCAGGAAAGAACCAGGTCAAATTTCGCTTCGGGTTGATAATTGAACAGGTCGCCCTCGATGACGTCGATGTCATTTTCAGTTAGTTCGTTAGCTGCAAGTACCTCTGTCAATACCTTTTGATGAACATAAAAGTCGAATAAGGTTGTTTTAAGCCCAAAGTATTTTTTCAGGAAGATGGCATAATATCCCGGAAAGCCACCCAATTCAACCGCAGTTGCCGGGTGTTTTTTTTCGACAATATTTTTCAGCAGCTTATGAAAGGTATAATTGGCCGGAACTGCAAAAGCCAGACCTTTTTTCGATTCCCAGTAATTGGCCCAGAATGCCTTATCAGTTAGTTCGTTTGCCATCCGGGTGCAAAGAAAAGATTTTTAACCAAATAAAAGTTAAAAACCTAAACAGGTATTTAAATAGCAGGTATACAAAAGCAGTAGAAATAAAGATAGCAAAAGTTAAAGAAAAGGAATTACCAAACGGATAGCTCATGGCATGCCAACCGGGCGGATCAATGGTAGTATGCCAACCGGGTTCAAGCGAAGTTGCGAAATCTTTTAGGTACACAAAAGTGTCCGAAAGGTATACAATCAAAAATGTAATTAGGCCTGCTATTAAACGAAGCGCCAATTGACGGAAATTCATAAAAAACTTAATACTAATTAAATTAAGTTACTTGTATCCTGTTTCAATACCCAACTATTTCAAATCCTTTAATATCTCATCTATCGCCTTATCCAATTGTGGATCTTTGCCTTCCAGCCGATCCGTAAAGCCGGTTTTAACATAAATATCTGGTGCGACCCCTGTTTTTTCAATGTCTTTACCATCCAGAGTAAAACAACCCCATGCCGGTATCCGAAAAAACGAGCCGTCAACTAAACCTTTGCCGCTGGTGAATATGATCCAGCGATAGGTTTCAGTTCCAACAACCTTGCCGAGTTTTAAGGTTTTAAATCCGGCGGTTGTCATTTCGCCATCACTCAGGGTTTGTTCATTCACCAGCAAAATGATAGGCTTGGCTGCAGGAGCAAAATTAGGTTGCTGCGCTTTTTGGCCGCCGCGGTATTGCCATTGCAGGTAAGGTTTTTGCGAGAGGAATTGCAAAACCGGGTCGTGTACGTTACCTCCGGTATTATAACGCAGGTCGAGTATCAATGCATCTTTTTTATAGGCGTCATCCACCATATCTTCTAAAAACGACTCCAATGCATCTGTACCCATATTTTTCATATAGATATAAGCAATACGGCCCTTGCTTTTATCCGTAACTACTTTGCGATTGTTCTCGATCCAGTCATCATAAAGATTACCGTTGAAATCGCCGCTGGCTTCGGGATGCAGCTTAACTGTGATCGTTTTCCCATTTCTATCAAAGCGGAGCTCCAGTTCTTTTTCCAGCGAAGGTCTGGTGAAATACGAATTACGGTCCAGTTGTTCGTCAACAGCTACTCCATTTACCGCTTTCAGGCGGTCGCCTTCTTCAATATCCACCCCATTGCGATAGGTAGCGGATGTTTTTAACAGCATATTGACTTTGTAGGGATCCTCGTTGTCAAATACGATACCGGTCTCCATGGTACGGTAATGCAGTGTTTTGGACTCTTCTGCCCCATTCGAGTAAAAACCCTGGTGCGAAGAGTTGAGTTCGCCGAGTAAATCATTCAATAACAAACGCAGGTCGGAGCGATTATTGACATAGGTCAGGTATTCGGCATAACGGTCGTGTGCTTTCTTCCAGTCGGTGCCGTGGAAATCGCCGTCATAGTAGTTTTCTTCCAAACCGGCCCAGGCCTCATCGAACATTTGTTTAAATTCTCCTTCCAGGTTTCGGTCAAACTTCAGGCTGACATCGATCTTATCAAGCTTATTATTGTCCAGATTCAGCGTGTACAGGTTTCCACCCTCCAATACATAATTCTTGTCGTTTACATTTACCAGGTCGAAGCCATAAATATCGCTGCCGATCTTCTCTGTTTTATTTTCTTCAAAAGGCTGGATAGTTGTGTGAAAAATGCTCCATTTCCCTTCATCCTGATTAGATAGGAATAGTACATGCGTTTTATCGCCCTTTTGAACCACCACCGGTCCGCGTTGTATACCAAAATAAGAGCTGATGCGCTCCAAACGCTTCATCAGAAATTCGGTATCAATAATTCTTTCCTTTTGTGGGATTACAGCGGTTTCCGTTGGTTTCGAATCCTTATTTTTAGTGTCTTTGGCTTTATCGGTAGTTGAATCTTTCTTTACTTCTTTAAAAAGGTCATTAAATTTATCCAGTCTGAATTCATCGCTGAATTTATATAGCGGCATGCGGTATATATGGGCATCCGGCGAGCCATAGGGGAAATCAGGATGCGTACGCGAGCTCGAGAAATAAATATATTTACTGTCAGGCGACCAGTAAGGATTTGATTCCGAAACACCACTGTTGGTCAGGTTTTGTGTTTGACCGGTATTGATGTTATATACAAAAATATCTTCCTCAAAATTACGGTGAGCCGTGTATAATACGTAGCCACCTTTAGGAGAGATCTGTGGTGCACTGTTTTCAAAGCCCCATATTTCGTCTTTTGTAATTGTTTTACTAGTCAAGGTCTTTAGGTCGATCAGCCTCACTTCCTGCCGACCGCTCAGGTATACACCTGTTGTATGTGCTTTGTTTACATTCAGGCCGCGGTTATTTTGTTTATCATCCGTCAGTTGCTTCGCTGTTCCTGTTCCCTCAGCTGTTATGGTATACCAATTGAAATAGCCACCCAAAGTTTGGCTAAAAAGCAATGTGCGGTTATCAGGCAGCCATTTTACTTCGCCTGCGCGTTCGCTACTACCTTTATTGATCTGGTGTACGAATTTACCCTCTACATCGCTTACAAAAAGCTCGCCGCGTGATACAAAAGCCAGCTTTTTTCCGTCAGGCGAAACATCAAAATTCTCTACTTTACCCCTCACATCATATTCCTGTGATTTAGCTAAAACATCGTTCCTGTAAATATTAAAGCTGAGCTTTTGCGTTTGTTTTGATCCAACATCATAAACAAACAATTGATAATCTTTTTCAAACACCACTTTCTCGCCATTGGCGCTCACAAATGGCCTTTTTATTGAGCTTGGAAATTGGGTGAGCGCTGTTTTTTTACCCTCAGCAAAAGTATACAGGTTATATTCTGCGTTGCCCTCATCTGATACAAAATAGATATTTCCCTTGCCGTCAATGGTGCTCCAAAAATCCTTGCCTATCCAATCGGTATAGCGTTTATAGGCTTTTGTTTTGGGATCGTAGGATTGGATATCAGGGTTATAAGAGCCTTTGTAATGCTTGCGGTTTGGGAACAAATAACTTTCCCAGGTATCGCTGAAAAACAGCTCGCCTGTAATTGGCGACTCAACCACGCCATGTATCGTATTGAAATAGTTGCCAAACAAGCGGCTAGGCGTGCCGCCGCTGATGCTGACTTTATATTCGCTGAAACTGTTATAACGATTGGAGGTAAAGTAGATCGATCTGGAATCCCAGCTCCATGAATCCACCTGGTCATTAGCCTCATGGAAAGTGAGCTGTTTGATATCACCGCCCGCCAGTGGCATTACATACACATCATTATTGCCAAACTGGTTAGAGGTAAAAGCCAGCCATTTGCCGTCAGGCGAAACTTTGGGAAGTATTTCCTCACCCTGCATCGCCGTTAGTCTTACAGCAACTGCGCTGCCGATATCCAATTTCCAAAGATCACCCTCGTAGCTGAAGATTACCGTTTTGCCATCGGGAGTTAATGTTGGATACGATACAAAATAAGCCTCCGGTGCCTGGGCATTTGCGAAACTTTTGAATAGTAACAGGAGCAGCAATACTGGGAATAGTTTTTTCATGCCAGGTAAAATTGATTTAAGTTGAATAAGTGTATTTTTGAACGTCTTGAAAGTAGTGCATTTAAATACCTACGATGGAAACGGCGGAGCGGGCAGAGCCAGCCTCAGGCTTAACAGCGCTTTACGTGATCAAGGTATCGAATCAAAGGTAATAGTCCATTACAAATTTGGCAAAAACCCTGACATAGGCGAATTTAACACAAATTTGTTGCAAAAGGCCTGGACCGCAGCCATGATAGTTCTTGAACGGATATGGGCCAAAAGATACCTGAAGGCCGTAAAAACGCCGTTTTCTTTTGCCTGGTTCGGGCGGTCTGTCATTCGTCATCCTGATGTTATCGCCGCTGATATCATCCATTTGCACTGGGTAAATCATGGGTTTTTGAACCCAAAGCACCTGGCTGAAATTGCAAAACTGGGTAAACCTGTAGTATGGACTTTCCACGACAGCAATGCATTTACCGGGGGCTGTCATGTGCGGTATACCTGCGAAAATTTTAAAAAAGATTGCGGCAATTGCCCTTTACTGGAAAATGCCAGCGCTAAGGATTATTCGCATAAGATTTGGGTGGACAAAAATGAAGCCTATCAGCTACTTGATTTTACCATTATAGCCCCCAGTACCTGGATGCAGAGATCCGTCGGCGAAAGTAGTCTGATGAAAGGCAAACCGGTTGAGCAAATAGCCAATACATTGGAGACGGATATATTTAAACCACAAAACAAGGCTGAAGCAAAAGCGAAGGCTGGTTTTGCGGCAGATAAATTTATTTTTCTAAGCGGTTTTATGCCTTCACGTAAAGATCTGCATAAGGGAACAAGTTATCTAATGGAGGCATTGGAATTGCTTAAAACCCGGATGGGTGCAAAAGCAGAAGATATTGAATTGGTTGTGTTTGGTAATCGCAATTCGGAAGATGTGCCCGATTTTCCATTCCCGACCACCTTCCTGGGGACGATCAATGATGACGCACAATTGGCGCTGTGCTATGCAGGGGCTGATGCATTTTTGATCCCTTCGCTTGAAGATAATTTGCCTTACACAGTAATGGAAAGCCTTTCAAGCGGTACTCCGGTGATCACTTTCAAAACAGGTGGCATACCGGATATGGTGAAGCACCTGCAAAACGGGTACGTAGCTGAGTACAGGTCTTCGGAAAGTTTTGCTGATGGTATGGAGTGGGTGATCAATTTTCCGGATCGTGCCTTGTTGAATGATGCCGCCAGGCAAACGGTAATGGATCATTTTTCAGAAAAGGTGATCGCAGCCAGGCATATTGAATTGTATCAAAAACTGAAAGAGGCGACTATCTAAATACTTTGCATAAATATTAATTTAACCACAGAGGACACGAAGGTTTTCGCAGAGAGTACCAGAGAAAGCAGCAAATATGTTTCAGCCGAAATTAAGCGTCATTACAATTGTGTATAACAACGCCGCAGCTATTGAGCGGACGATGCTTTCGGTGCTGGAACAAACTTATCCGAATATTGAATATATCATCGTTGATGGTCTATCGACTGACGGAACACTTGATATCATCAAAAAATATAGCGATCGGCTTGCGGTTTTGATCAGCGAAAAGGATGCGGGTATTTATGATGCGATGAATAAAGGCCTTGCTGCGGCTACCGGAGACTACGTGCTTTTTATGAACTCAGGTGATGAGATATTTGCGAAAGAAACCGCAGCTAATGTTTTTGCTTCCGCTGCCAATGCCGATATTTATTATGGTGAGACCGAAATGATAGATAGCACCGGCCGAAGCCTTGGTCAGCGGCGCCACAAAGCCCCCGATCACTTTAGTTGGAGGAGTTTCAGGTATGGCATGAGTGTGAGCCATCAGGCCATCTACATCAAGCGTACAATTGCTGAACCTTTCGATCTGCGATACCAACTAAGCGCAGATATCGACTGGATTTTAAGGGCAGCGAAAAAAGCGGATAAGATCGTTAACGTGCACCAATACGTTGCTAAATATTTGGTAGGGGGCATGTCCAAAAAACGGCATCAGGAAAGCCTCATAGAACGTTTTGATATCATGAAGAGGCATTATGGTTTACTGCCCACAGTGTTAAATCATTTCATTATTGCTTTTAACCTGGGGTGGTATTGGTTGAGGCATCGGAGAACGAATGATTGAATTACTCAATTATTGTAATCTGATCTTTATAAATTTCAATATAAACAAAATCCCTAGACAGAGCAGGAAATATCAGAGGCAAATATTTATCTATTAAAATGATCAATTCATTGTTTGAGATATTACCCAATCCGATCCGTATTACTTTTTTTGGAGTATTATTAACAAAATGGGAATCTTTAAAATCCCGATCCTTAGTTACCACTACAAAGTCGTTTTCGTCTGCATATTTACAAATTGCGCTATCGTCAGTAAACCATCTTTGTAATATTTGATTAACATGTATCGAATTACATTCAGGTTGTTCGTCAAGAAATTTTGAAAGACGAATTGGTAAATGGACGTCGACAAGGAAATTCATTTAGTTAATTTCGAGCAATGATTTTCCAGATAGCGTAATTTTGGCATACGCTAAGGCAGCCAGTATATCTTCTCTTTCGAGTTCTGGGTGATCTTGTTCGATATCCTCAAAAGACATTCCGGATGCAATTAAATCAATAATGATCTCAACTGGCCAGCGCATATGACGGATGCAGGCTTTACCATGACAAATATTAGAGTCAATGGTGATTCTTTCTAATAAAGTACTCATTATGTAAATTTAAGAGTAATTAGTGGAAACAAAAAAAGCGATGCCTTTTAAAGCATCGCTTTTTCAAATACAGAGATTTAATCTATTTCTTTTTTGTCAACGGCTTTTCTTTCTCTGCTGGAGTTTCAGCAACCACAGATTGTCCATCCTTTTTCTTAAAGCCAGCATAAGCAGCGCCACCTAAAGCCAGTACCAATAAGATAGAACCTGCCAGTGATATCTTTTCGCCGGTATAGTAAGAAGCTGGATGGAAGATAAATTCGATCTTATGGTTACCTGCCGGGATGACTGCGGCTCTTAAAAGATAGTCGGCTCTGAAATAAGGGCGTTCAGTACCATCGATATACATTTTCCAGCCTTTGTCGTAGTACACTTCTGAGAATACAGCAATTGAATTTACCGTGCTGCCGCTTTTGTAGGTCAAATGATCAGGCGAGTAGTTGGCCAACTCAATAGTTCCTGCCGGAGCAACACCAGTACTTTGACCATCGATCATTTTTTTGAAGCTCATATCAACGATCGCTTTATCCTTAGGTGAAAATGCACTGATGGCTTTCATTTCGTCATCAGCGTCCTTCACATATTCGACATCTTTTACAAACCATGCGTGGCCGCAAGCTCCCGGGTTACGTACCATTGAAAGGTTGCCTGTTTTGGGATCCTGATTGATCAGGAACCTGACATTGAACATATCCAAAACATCCTGGTTAACGGATTTGGAGAATTGATTGTCGAACAATTCTTCTACACGTTTTAACCGTGCTGCCGAATAACCCCACAACGTTTTGTGAAAGAAAGGTGTTGTTACATCATATTTTGGATTTTGTGTCAGATCGACCACACGGAAATCGGGGTCAGTATCCCGTTGGATAAACTGGTCAACTTCGCGGGCTTTTACCACTTGCGACGCATCCTGCTTGTCGGCAAAGTTTGAATCTTTCAAATAACGTTTGTCTACCTGCCATAGGTCACCCAAAATCAAAACAAATAGCCCGATATAAAGTACAGGTGTTTTTATCTTCTGCTTAAAATATAACCACAATAAACCGAATGCTACACTGATCAACACCAATGAACGAACTGCATCCCAAAATTCAAGGTTCTCGCGATCTTTGATAAGGGCACTTGCAACAGCATTAGCCGCGCCGTTATCACCTTTCATTGCCTGAGCAAGTGCTGCTATCCCATTGGCCTGACCAGATGGACGGAAATTCAAAATAAATCCCGGTACAACAATCAAAATCAAAGCAATGCCGCCCGTGATATAAAATGAAATTTTCAGTTTTTTAAATAGCTCCGTTTTGTCGGTCGATTCCACTAATTCATTAATAGCTAAAACCGCCAAAATAGGGAAGCATAAGCCGGTAACTGCTAATATTGATTCGACAGCGCGAAACTTATTATAAAGTGGAAAATGGTCGAAGAAAAAGTCAGATACAAAGGGGAAATTATTGCCATAGGCTAGCAAGACAGTTAGCACTACTGTTGCCAGAAGCCACCATTTCATACGGCTTTTTACAATGAATAAACCAAAAATAAATAAGAAGAAGATAACAGCACCGAAGTAAACCGGACCTGAAGTTGAAGGCTTCTCTCCCCAGTAAAGCGATAAACCGGGAAAGCTTCCTGTGATCTGTTGAGCTGCTGTAAATGCCTGCTCTTCTGGTATGCCTTTATCTTTAAGGGCCTTTACAATGGCTGAATTTTGATCCAAACCTTCGTTCTGCGAACTACCTCCGGCTGCGTAAGGCACAAGGAACGATATTGATTCCGGAACCGTTTCACTGTATTGATAGGCGTAATCTTTTGTAAGTCCATTGCTTGGCTCTTTCGTGTTTTGTTTAAGATTCGACTGACCACGGATGGTATCCATACCATATTCATAAGTGCTCCAAAGAGACGATGCATTAACAGCCAAAGCAATCGCAATAGCTCCTCCAAGGTAGGCAAGTGATTTTACAAAGTCTCGGGTTGCCTTGCTTTTGATCGCATGATAAGCCTCAATTGCTATATAAATAAACAGGGCGATCAATAAATAGTAGGTCATTTGCACGTGGTTGGCACGTATTTCTAATGCCAGAAACAAAGCAGTTAATGAGCCACCTAACAAGTATCTGCCTCGAAGTGTAAGTATAATGCTTGCCAGTATGGGAGCAAAGAATGCTATGGCAAATACCTGGTTGGTATGCCCGGCAAGCAGCAAAATGACATTGTACGACGTAAAGGTAAATGCAACAGCCCCTGCGGCAGCAAGCCAGGGACTGGCCCGTAGAACGATGAAAAGAAAATACGCTCCGAAAAGCAATAGGAATATATTGTATAAAGGATTTGGCAGAACTGTTGTAACTCCTTTAACTACCCAGGTAGTAATGTTATTAGGATAAGGTGCCCAGATCTGAAAAGTAGGCATACCACCGAAGATCTGGTTGGTCCATAATATGGTTGTATCCTTGTCTTTGTAATGATTGATCTCAGTCTGTGTAGATTGAGCACCGATCACATCAGCCTGGCCCAAAGTCTTACCCTGGAAAGCCGGAGTAAAGTAAAAAAAGCAAATCGCTATTAAAATTCCGATGATGACCAGGTGGGTACCATTTCGCTTGAACCAATTATCCATCTAAATTGTATGAGGTGAAAAAAATATAATCCCCCAAAAATAGAAATTTGAGTTAGAATAGAAATTTATTTTTGTTCGGCGATTTTATAGGTGTGACTACAGGTCAGACCATTAAAAACAAGAGGCTCATTCCTGCCAGGCTAATGATATATGCAATGATGGCAATCCTGTTGTACTCCTCGCGGTAACGATAGATATTGAAAGCATTATAAAGGCCTAATACGCCCAATACCACCCAAAAAAACCAGTTGATCTTATGATTGGATTTGCTAAAGGCCATCAAGCCGAAAGTCACCACTGCATAGTTTACAACAATGAGGGTGAACGTTTCAGGCGTGCCATAGTGGCGTCGCTTGAAAATGGGAGGTCTTTCCAGCGGGTCTCGCATACTATTTCAGATCTTCGTAGTCCACAAAGTCGCCTTCAGAATCAGGTATTGATTTTTTCTTTTTTTCAGGAACATAATCAACACTAACTTTTCCTTCCGGAGCATTTTGGCGGTATTGTTGTTGCTGAGCATCCTGAGCTTTATTCATCACACTTTGAAACAACATGGGCAACAAAAGGCGCACAGCAGCGCGAATGATATATAATATAAGTATGGCTATTAGTAGAAAACGAATAAATTCCATTTTAATAAATTTTGGAGTACAAATATAAGTTTAAAACGTAAAAAAAGTTTTTATCTGTTTTTTCAACGAATTTTTTGACGCTACCAACTGTTCAATGTTACATCATTGGATAGTCATTTAAATTTCAGGACCCCATGCTCCTCCTTCCTCTATTGGATAGGCTAAGGTATCGGAGGGGGCCTTACAATTTAAAACCTTTCTTCCATTAACTTTTCAAGTGCAAACATTTCGTCGCGGAGTTTGGCGGCCTGCAGAAAGTCCATATCTTTTGCTGCGGTGACCATTTCGCGACGTGTATTTTCGATGGCCTTTTTCAAATCGGCTTTATTCATGTATTGAACTATCGGGTCCGCAGCCAGTGAAACGGAGTCGGCTTCTACGTAGGCTTTTTGTACACCACCTACAAAATCCATGACTGATGTTTGCTCAATAATAGCTTCTCTCGATTTGCCAACGGTCCTCGGCGTAATACCGTGTTCCAGGTTATAGGCGATCTGCTTTTCGCGGCGGCGGTTAGTTTCGTCGATAGTGATACGCATCGAGTCGGTAATTTTATCAGCATACATGATCACCCGGCCACGATCGTTACGCGCAGCGCGACCTATGGTTTGTATCAGCGATCGCTCAGAACGCAGGAAGCCCTCTTTATCGGCATCCAATATTGCAACCAGCGAAACTTCCGGCAGATCCAGTCCTTCGCGCAGCAGGTTGATACCGATCAATACATCAAACTCGCCCAAGCGCAGTCCCCGAAGGATTTCCACGCGGTCAAGCGTCTTCACTTCGCTGTGAATATACCGGCATTTGATACCCAGTTTATCCATGTATTTAGCCAATTCTTCAGACATGCGTTTGGTCAGCGTCGTTACCAGCACACGGTCGCCTTGTTTGATGGTTTGGTCCACCTCTTCCAGCAGGTCATCAACCTGGTTAATGACCGGTCGGATATCGATCACAGGATCCAATAAGCCTGTCGGCCTGATCACCTGTTCTACAACAACACCACCACATTTTTCCAGCTCGAAGTCACCCGGAGTGGCGCTCACATAGATCGTTTGGGGTGCCAGGCTTTCAAATTCCTGGAAGTTGAGCGGGCGGTTGTCCAGAGCAGCGGGTAATCTAAAACCATATTCAACCAATGATATTTTGCGTGAGCGGTCGCCACCGTACATGGCCCTGATCTGGGGTACAGTTACGTGACTTTCATCGATCACCATTAAATAATCGTCAGGGAAATAATCAAGCAGACAAAATGGTCGGGCACCCGGTTTGCGTCCATCAAAAAACCTTGAATAATTCTCAATACCCGAACAATATCCCAGCTCGCGTATCATCTCCAGGTCGTAGTTGACCCTCTCCTCCAGTCGTTTGGCTTCCAGGAAACGCTGGTCATCGATGAATTGCTTTTTGCGTACTTCCAGTTCTTCCTGTATCGCCCAGATCGATTGGGTGAAACGCTCGCGAGGTGCAACGTACAGGTTTGCCGGGAAAACAACCATATGGGTAGTTTTTTCGATCGTTTTTCCGGTTGAGGGATCAAAAGTGCTCAATTCCTCAATATCATCGCCAAAAAATGAAACACGGTAGGCATAATCAAGATAGGCGGGATAAATGTCCACCACATCTCCTTTTACTCTAAAAGTACCGCGTTTAAAATCCGCTGTGGTACGGGCATATAATATCTCCACCAGCCGGTGAAGAAACGCATTCCTGCTGATCCTGGTACCAACAGCAAAGCGAAATACCGAATCTTTAAAGTCATCCGGGTTTCCCATACCATAGATGCAGGATATGGAAGAAACAACGATCACATCTCTCCGGCCTGACATCAATGCTGAGGTAGTTCGCAGCCGCAGTTTTTCTATCTCTTCATTGATCGCCAGATCTTTTTCGATATAGGTATTCGTAGTAGGTATAAAGGCTTCAGGTTGGTAGTAGTCGTAATAGGATACAAAGTAGTTGACCGCATTCTCCGGAAAGAACTGTTTAAACTCGCCATATAGCTGTGCCGCCAGCGTTTTATTGTGGCTCAAAATAAGCGTCGGACGCTGTGTTTGTGCGATGACATTGGCTATCGAAAATGTTTTTCCACTACCTGTAACGCCAAGCAGGGTTTGGTACGTATCGTTGTTATTGATGCCCTGTACCAGTTGTTTGATGGCTTCGGGTTGGTCGCCTGTTGGCTGGTATACCGAGGTTAATTTGAAATCCATAGGTTGGTTACAAAAGTACGAATAAATGAGACCAAAACTAAGTCAATTGGTATTGGTTAGTAAGGTTGAAAAATAGGTTGACCTAAAGAAAACTCTATTCAAATACATTTCGTTTGTTATTGAAATCAGTATCCGAATCGATTCAATATTAACCAATTAATCCTATGATCGTTTTAGAAAAATTGCGTGCAAAACCTTTAGATTTATGCATGTTTTTCGTGCTCAACAAATCCAATACAGTAGCAAACCAATTCCTGGCCGAGTTGCGTGATGCTAATGTACAGCAGGACCGGCTTCGGTTCCGCAGAAACCAGGAACGTATCGGAGAGATATTGGCTTATGAGATCAGCAAAAAGCTCAGGTACGTAAGCAGCGAGGTACAAACACCGTTGGGCATAGCAAGCGTTAACGTACCAAGGGAGCAACCTGTATTGGGTACGATTTTACGTGCCGGGCTTCCTTTTCATCAGGGATTTTTAAACTTTTTTGACAAATCGCCTTCGGCATTTATCACTGCCTACCGCAAAGTGCGCAAGAACGGCGATTTTATTATTAATATCGATCATATTGCTACGCCTAACCTTGATGGAAAAATATTGATCCTGTGCGATACGATGCTGGCCACCGGTCAAAGTATGGTTGAAGTTTGTAAAGAATTGATGGCTACCTATACCATTAAGGAGCTGCATATAGCTGCCATAATAGCCAGTACTGAAGGTATTGAACATGTGAAAGCCAATCTACCCAAAGCTCATCTTTGGATAGGTGCCATTGACGAAGAAATGACCTCGAAGGCCTATATTGTCCCCGGCTTAGGCGATGCGGGGGATCTGGCCTATGGGGAAAAGGTGTTGTGAAGATTTCGCATTCGGCACTTCGCGCTCCGCTTTAAAAAAACTCACTTCGCACTCCGCATTAAAAAAGTGTAGCTTTGTTGTGACAGCGCCAAATGAATTCCGCAATTAATTCTTCGCATTTCGCATTTAAAAAGCATTTGTTTTTCGACCTCGATCATACCATCTGGGACTTTGATAAGAATGCAGAAGAGACTTTGCATGAACTCTACCAGGTTTACCGCCTGAAGGACCTTGGACTGCATTCGCCTGATCTTTTCATTGAGACCTATACCCGTAATAATCATCGTCTATGGGCCGACTATCATACGGGCAAGATTACCAAAGCGCAACTGCGTGACGCTCGTTTCAAACAAACTTTTGTTGAACTGGGTATAGAACCTTCACTGATACCGGATGGATTTGAAGATCACTATGTCAGTCTTTGCCCGACCAAGACCAATCTGTTTCCGGGTGCGCTGGAGACGCTGCAATACCTGCATGCTAAATACATCCTGCACCTGATCTCAAACGGTTTTCGTGAATCTACCGAGACCAAAATAAAAGGCTCTAACATTATCGGCTATTTTCAGCATGTGATCATTTCCGAGATCGTGGGCGTAAATAAGCCGGATAGCGCTATTTTTCAACATGCTCTTGACCTTGCCGGTGCCACGAAACCTGAAAGTTTAATGATAGGAGATAGTTTGGAGGCCGATGTTTATGGTGCACTAAATTTTGGGATAGACGCGATCTATTTTAACCCCAATGGTTTCAAAAAGCCAGATGATGTGCCGTTGCAGATCAGGGAATTAAAAGAGCTAACTTTATTACTTTAATACCATTGTCATGACCGTAGAAGCCGAACGTCGCGCTATAGAAGCAGTGCTGGATGAATATCGTAATCGCTTGGATACTATTTCCGACGAGCAGTTTGATCTTAGCCCCGGAGGCGGTGGCTGGTCATATGCCGAAGTTTACTCACATATTATGCAGGCGACGATCGGTTCAAGCATAGCCCTCGAAAAATGCTCCAACGGCACTTGTATGCCTACAACAAAAGGGCGCACACTAATAGGTGTTTTTGTTCTTGCTTCTGGTGTGTTCCCCGGCAGAGTAAAAGTGCCGCCTGCTATTTTGGAGAAAAGCCCCGTTAAAAAGATCAGTAAAGAAGAAGCCAGAAATCTGATCGTTAAATGCCGTAAACGAATAGATACTGTGGCTAAATTATTATTTGATTCAAAGCCTCATTACCGCATCGCACATCCGCGTTTAGGTATGCTTAATGCCAGGCAATGGTTTAAATTTATTCTTATCCATTTAAATCATCACCTCCGGCAATTGAACCGTATCGAAAAAAAATTAACTCGGGAGTGAAACCTTTTTAATTTCATATAGTCTTAATATTCAGATAATCTGAGTTGTTGACATTTGTGAAATATCCCGTTATGAATTTTGAGTTTGCGTATTTGGTTGCTGTTGGATTGCTTCTGTTATTAGGCATATTTTACCTCAGCCCCTATGAATTGAAAGTTAATGAGGAAGATGACGACGAGTAGTCGTTATACTTCAGGATCCTCAGATCAAATAACCGGCAAATCCCGCCGAAAGGCACATTATCCCCCTAATATTTTATGGCAAAACGTGAAGTAGACATCGTCGTGATCTCCGACCTGCATTTAGGTACCTATGGGTGCCACTCCAGGGAGCTCCTTAAATACCTGAAAAGTATCAAACCTAAAATGCTGATACTGAACGGAGATATCATTGATATCTGGCAATTCAGCAAATCTTACTGGCCCGAAAGTCATATGAAGGTGGTCCGCCGGATCCTGAAGTTTGTGACCGATGGGGTGCCTGTACACTACCTGACCGGCAACCACGATGAAATGCTGCGCAAGTTTGCCGATTTTGATCTGGGCTCTTTCCATCTGCGCAATAAACTTATCCTGAATATTGATGGCAAAAAGGCATGGGTATTTCATGGCGACGTATTTGACGTTACCATGCAGCACTCCAAATGGCTGGCCAAATTGGGTGCAGTTGGTTATGATACCCTTATCCTGATTAATAGCTTCACCAATTGGTTTTTGACAAAACTTGGTCGCGAAAAAATGAGTTTTTCACAAAAAGTTAAGGGCCGCTTTAAGGATGCCGTAAAATTTATCAACCAGTTTGAGCAAACTGCTGCCGATCTTGCTGTTGAAAAAAATTACAGCTATGTTATTTGCGGGCATATCCATCAGGCCGAGATCAGGGAAATTCAATCAACCGATAAAACCGGATCTGTTACCTACCTCAATTCAGGCGATTGGGTTGAAAGCCTGACCGCATTGGAATATCATAACAATGAATGGACGATATTCAACTACGAAGCTGGTAGCTTTAAATTGGATAGCGACGAAGAAGATGTTACCGATGCCGAGGACCTGGATGCCATGCTCGACGTAAAGAACCTGTTGGAGCGTTTTAAATTGGAAGTGCATTAATTCTGTTTTAATTTGTAATGTTGTAATATTGGAATTAAGCCTTGCTGAAAGGGTATAGGCTGTTACTTTTGTAATCAGGTTACAAGAAGTGCTATCCAATTAAAAACAGCATCAAATCGCAGCATTCCAAATTTCAAACACTAAGTGAAAATCCTCTACGCTATACAGGGTACCGGTAACGGCCATATCAGCCGGGCACGAGAGATCGTTCCTTTACTACAGGAGTATGGCGACCTGGATCTGCTGGTCAGTGGTACGGAGGCTGAAGTTTCCTTGTCACAGCCGCTAAAATATCGCCTGCATGGTTTTAGTTTCGTGTTTGGTACCAAGGGCGGAGTCGACAACTGGGCGACTTATAAGTTGATGAACCTGCGCCAGTTGTGGCGCGATATCCATAACCTGCCGCTAAAGCAATACGATCTGATCATCAACGATTTTGAACCGGTAACTGCCTGGGCCTGCCGCGTGCAAAAGCTGCCGTCGGTATCATTAAGTCACCAATGCTCCTTCATCTCAAAAAAAACACCAAGGCCGGCAAAATGGAACTATGCCGAATGGCTGTTCAAATATTATTCGCCTACTACCCATCATATAGGTTTCCATTTCGAACGTTATGATGATTTTATCCATACCCCGGTTATTCGGAGTGGTATCAGGCAATTGACGCCTACCAATAAAGGCCATTATACAGTATATCTGCCTGCCTACGATGATAAGATCCTGCTTAAATATCTGAAACAAACGCGTAACGTGGAGTGGCAGGTATTTTCAAAGCGCCAGAAAGAAGCCTACCGCGATGGCAACGTGCAAGTTTTCCCGGTAAGTAATGATGCCTTTAACACCAGTATGGCCAGTTGCGAGGGTTTACTCACAGGCGGCGGCTTTGAAGGTCCGGCAGAGGCGCTTTTTCTGAAAAAGAAAGTGTTGATGATACCGATGACAGGCCAGTATGAGCAACAATGTAATGCATTGGCAGCCTCAAAAATGGGCGTGCCGGTTATACACGCTATCAATAGTGATTTTATTGATCAGGCGAATACCTGGATCGATGACTCAAAAAGAGTAGAAGTTTTTTTCCCGGATGAAACGGGTTTGATCATTGATAACCTTGTTAAACAATATGCCGATCCGGGTCTCATTTCGGCTTAAGCAGTTTTTCTGTTAATATTGCCCTGTAATCTGCTGCTATGATCAAACTTTTCAGATCTTTCAACCCGCTGAATATGCTTTGGCTGGCACTGATACTGGCATTGCTCCGGCTGAGTGTGCTGCCGGCAATTCCTTCCGAAGGTGACTTCCCCTTTGCGGAACTTTTTTCACGCCTGCATTTATCAAAAGCCTACCAATATACGCTGCCGCCGCTTGTTGATCTATCCATTGCTGCTTTATTAGTTTATATTCAGGCTTTGCTGGTCAACTACCTGGTTAATTACCACAACCTGTTGGGTAAGTCGACCTTTTTACCCGGATTAATGTATGTTACAGCCTCCAGTTTATTTACGCCGTTTTTGATGCTCGGTGCACCGCTGGTATGCAACTTCCTGGTTATCTGGATGCTTTTTAAGATGTTCAGCTTTTACAAAGGCGACGATGCCAAATCAATTTCTTACGACCTGGGTATGATCGTTGCCGTAGGTACACTATTTTATCTGCCCTTCATTTACTTTTTTTTAACCATCTGGATCGCCCTGAGTATTTTCAGACCCTTTAACTGGCGCGAATGGGTAGCCTGTATCATTGGCTTTGCCACTATCTTCTTTTTCCTGGCTGTATCTTATTATTTGGGTGATGCTATGCCGCAGTTCCTTGCCATCTGGCTGCCCCTTGCTGCCAAATTCCAGGTAATCATCAATTTCAATTACCTTAATTATTTGGTGCTTATCCCGGTTTTTTGCATCCTGTTGCTGGGGTTTTTCAAATTGCAGCAAAACTTCTTTAAAAGCTTTGTGCAAACCCGTAAATCGCTGCAATTGCTGTTTGTGATGATGCTCATCGCCGGTTTTTCATTTTATATCCGTCCCGATTTTCACCTCGACCATTTTCTACTTTGCGCGGTGCCGGTTGCTTTCTTTTTTGCCTACTATTTTCTTTATGCCAACTACCGCTGGTTTTACGAGAGCCTTTATATTTTGCTGTTGGCCAGTATCATCTATTTCCAGTTTAACACTTTTTAACGATTTGATTCGTGCTAATTTCTCTGGTTATGTTAGTTTTGTAGCGGGAATCCAACGGGGCTACCGGGTAAACAAAGCGTAGTTGCTGGTGTTTTTACCAATAAAACATACCATTCAAATGAAATTCGGAGTAGTTATTTTTCCAGGTTCTAATTGTGATGAAGATATCATCCACGTATTAGAAACCATTATGGGCCAGCAGGTTGTTAGGCTGTGGCACAAAGATCACAACTTGCAGGGATGCGATTTTATCGTGCTGCCTGGCGGTTTTTCTTTTGGTGATTACCTGCGTTCTGGTGCAATTGCCCGTTTTTCGCCCATTATGCAGGAAGTAATACAATTTGCTGCTAAAGGAGGTTATGTTTTTGGTATTTGCAATGGTTTCCAGATCGCTGCCGAAGCCGGCCTGGTACCGGGTGCTTTGTTGCATAATGCAAACCGTAAGTTTAATTGCAGCAACATTTACCTCAGGGCTCAAACAAATGATTCATTGATCACCTCACAGATCGACCTGCAACGACCATTAAAGATACCTATTGCCCATGGCGAGGGGAATTATTTTGTTGACAGCGATACCTTAAAGGAGTTGAATGATAACAACCAGGTGTTGTTCAGGTATTGCGATGAGTTCGGTAATATTACTGACGAGTCGAATCCAAATGGTTCGATACAGAATATAGCCGGGGTTTGCAATAAAGAACGTAATGTATTTGGTATGATGCCGCATCCCGAACGTGCAGCTGATGCCCTGCTGGCCAACCAGGATGGCCTTGCTATTTTTGAATCCATCTTATCAATGGTAAGGGCCTGATGGCAAACCTGGTTATTGACATTGGCAATACCCTCATCAAAGTTGCAGTTTTTAGGCAGAACGAACTGTTGTATTTCGGCAGCAACCGCGATATAAAGGAGACCGGCTTAGTTGAATTGATTGAAAAGTATAACATTAAACGGGGTATCATCTCGTCGGTAAAGAAGGATAGTGAAGTGTGGAGGAGTGAAATCAGTGGGCGTATCCAACTTGAAAATTTTAATTCTGATATAGCTGCCGGCATCCATAACCATTATAAAAGCCCAAAAACACTGGGGCTCGACAGGTTGGCAGCAGTGATCGGGGCTCATTGGCTTTATCCGGACCAGGATAACCTGGTGATAGATGCGGGTACGGCAATTACCTATGAATACGTGGATGCAGGTGGAAATTATTTTGGCGGTAGTATATCACCGGGATTAAATATGCGTTATAAAGCATTAAATAACTATACAAGCGCACTGCCCTTATTAAATCCAGCTGAAGATTTTGCCGCCGAACAAGGCGATGATACCGAATCGGCTATACGATCGGGGGTGCAGAACGGCATCAGATTTGAAGTATTGGGCTTCATCAAACAATACCAGGCAAAGCAGCCTGGCGCCAATATTATACTAACCGGGGGAGACAGTATTTTTTTTGATACTCTGTTGAAAAATAGCATCTTTGCCCCCTACGTTAAAATTGAGCCTTATTTGGTTCTGAAGGGATTAAACGCAGCTATACAAACTAATAATGATTAAATATACCAGGCTCTTTATAACATTTTTACTTGCTATTTGTATGCTGGAGGCAAGATCGCAGTCGACCGCCACTACCAGTTCGCCTTATTCGAGGTATGGTATCGGCGATTTCGATGCACAGGCGCTTCCACAAAATATAGGTATGGGGGGTATCGCCACAGCTACTAACACCATTAGTGGTTTCAATACCATCAACACCGTTAACCCTGCAGCCTACGGAAATATCAATTTTACGGTTATTGATGCTGGTTTTTATTCAAACTCGCTTACCCTGAGCCAGAGTGGTTTTAGTAATGTTAAAACATCCAATACCAGGCTAAGTCATTTGGCATTTGCATTCCCGGTTACCAGGCACTCGGCATTAGGCCTGGGTTTGCTACCCTATACGGAGTTAGGCTATAATTATATACAAACATCGCCGAAAGGTTTTGGCACTTCATCGCCTACCGATACAAATGCAGTAAATTATTTATATACCGGTGAGGGCAGCCTTTCAAAAGCATACATTGGTTATGGTTTTGGGATAGGTAAACACCTTACTTTAGGTGCCAATGCTTCCTATATATTTGGTAACCTGAAAGAAGATCAATCAACTGAAGTACCCGCACTGAGTAATTTCCTCAACTCACGCATCGAGCAGGATAATCATGTCGGCGGATTTAATTTCGATTTCGGTGCTCAATATACCTTTGATTTCTCGGCCACCAAACACCTTGTTTTTGGTTATTCGGCAGCAGTAGGCAATAAGATCAATGTGCAAAATTCATTTATTGTTAGTCAGTATTATTTTGACTCTACAGGAAACGAAAACGTACCAACCGACAGTTTGATCAATACAAAAAACACCAAATCGACAATTCAGTTGCCATGGATCAATCACTATGGTATATCGTACCAAAAAGAAGCAGCTTTTGAAAGTGGGGCATCCTATATTATCGGCGTCGACTATACAACGGCAAATTGGTCAAACCTTTCTATAGGCGGTACAAATGCTGGTTTGCAAAACAGCCGTACTTTTAATATTGGTGGCCAGATTACACCTAACCCAAATGCTTTATCAAACCACTTTTTGGTGATGAGCTACCAATTGGGTTTTATTTATGAAGATACCTACCTCAATATAAATAATACCGATATCAAAAAGCAGGCGGTTACGTTGGGCCTTGGTATTCCGCTGCCGCATGACCGTGCTTCTTCCGCTTTTTACAAGGTGAATTTCTCGACAGAGATCGGCCAGAGAGGTACCCTTGCCAATGGATTGGTTAAAGAGAACTATGTTAATTTCCACCTGGCATTTACGTTGAACGACCGTTGGTTCCAGCGCTATAAGTACGAATAATTTACATGATGGCCAGGGGCAAGTTATTATCGGGTTTGATACTGGCGATAACGATCGTCGCTTCGCTTACCTTGCCCGGCTGCGAGAACGATCTCAAAGACCTTCAAAAAATATCAGCAGCCGAAGTAAATAAACCTGTACAGCGTTTTACTTATGTTGACGTCATCTACAGCGATTCGGCTAAAGTAAAGGCCCACATGACAGCGCCGCTGATGCTCGACTATACGACAACCAAAGACGGCAAACAAAACACCAAGCCATATACCGAGATGCCTAAAGGGGTAAAAGTGATATTTTATAACGACAGTCTGCAGCAAACCTGTACCATCACGTCAGACTATGCCATTCGACGCGTAAATGAAAAGGTGATTGAATTGCGTAAAAACGTAGTAGGCACCAACGTCAAAGGCGAAACTTTCAATACAGAAGAACTGATTTGGGCCGAAAACACTAAACAGATCCGCTCTGAACAACCGGTACATGTGAGAATGACAGATGGCAGCCTGCTGGATGGTCTGAATTTTACCAGTGACGAAGCGCTTAACCATTGGCGTTTTGGCCCTTCGACGGCTATCTTGCATGTTAACAGCCAGGACGTTCCAACCAAATAAGGCCTGCTTTTTTAGAAGAATTTTTCTGTTTATTTTTTTGCTAAAAGTTGTATCTTGCGCCCTCTTTTGAGCAGAGCTTACAGCTAAACACAGCATTACAGGTTTATGTGCAAGCTTCAGGATCAAAAAGAAACATAAAAATATTATATAGTACAATATGGGAGTAATGAATTTTTTGCGCGAGCGCATGGGCAAGATACTCGTGATCGTGATAGGCGGCGCGCTGCTACTTTTTATCATTTCGTTTGCTTCACAGATCGGCTCGTCATTTTTAAAGGGCGATCAAAATAAAATTGGTGAAGTAGATGGCGAAAAACTAACCTACCAGGATTTTCAAAAGCAATTTGACCAGGCCAAACAGCAATCGGGGCAGCAGGCGCTGAGTGGGCAGTTTACCTCGTACCTGCAGGATATGGTTTGGAACCAGCAGGTAAGCCAAATTATCCTCAACAAAGAGATCGATAAATTAGGCCTTGTAGTTAGCCCTGATGAAACTGCTGCTTTGGTTAATGGTAATGAGCCCGATCAACAGATCGTACAGTACTTTGGCGACCCTAAGACCGGTAAAGTTGATAAAGCTAAATTGAGCAACTTTGAACAAAACATGAAAAATGCCAAGGCTGATGATCCTACCCGTTTACAGTGGGAGAGTTTCCTGCAGCAGTTAACCAAAAATAGACTGGCTCAGAAATTTATTTCGCTTAGTACTACCGGCTTGTATGTAAATTCGCTGGATGCACAGGACGATTATACCAACCGCAATAAACTGGCAAACTTTAAATATGTAAGCCTCGATTATGCTTCTATCCCTGATAACAAGGTAACTTTATCCGATGATGATTATCAAAGCTATTATGATGAGCATAAAAGTCAGTTTAAAAATAAAGATGAAACCCGCACTTTTGATTATGTAGCCTTTAATGCTGCACCATCGAAAGATGATTCAGCAGCGATCAAAGCTGATATAGAAAAATTATTACCACAGCTGAAGGCCAGCACTAACGATTCGTTATTTGTACAGGTGAATGCTGAGACCAAAACAGCACTTTCCTTCAAAAAGAAGGGCCAAACCGGTGATGCAAAATTAGACAGTGTATTATTCGATCAGGCTAAAGGATCGGTATATGGTCCGTACCTGGCAGGTGGTAGCTATAAGATCGCCAAGCTGGTTGATACCAAAACTGGTCCCGATTCAGTTAAAGCCCGTCATATTTTGATTCAAACCGGTGCCGGTGGTATAGCTGCTGCGCAGACAAAAGCTGACTCGATCAAAAAAGTGATCGAAAGTGGTAAAACTTCATTTGCCGACCTTGCCCGTTTATACTCGGCTGATAAGGGATCGGGTGAAAAAGGTGGCGAACTGGGCTTTTTTGGTCGCGGTATGATGGTGCCACCATTTGAAGAAGCTGCATTTACAGGCAGAAAAGGCCTGTTGACGACTGTAGTTTCACAATACGGTGTGCATATCATTGAGATCGAAGATCAAAAAGGCTCGTCGAAAGTTGCTGAATATGCTATAGTTGACAAACCTATTGTACCAAGCAGCAAAACACAAACCGTAGCCTACAGCAAGGCCCAGGCATTTTTGGGTAAATTGACCAAAGACAATTTTGACGCCGAAGTTAAATCCGAAGGTTTCACTAAAAAAACTGCCACTGATGTACAGCCCCTGGCTGCTTCGTTACCTGGCCTTGATAATGCCCGCGAATTGGTAAGGTGGGCCTTTAAAGCCGATAAAGGCGACCTGGGCGACCAGGTGTTTGAAGCCGGTAATCAGTATATTGTACCTGTATTAACCCTCATTAAACCTAAAGGTACTTTGCCGCTGGATGCCGTTAAAAAGCAAATTGAAGCAGCGGTGCGTAATCATGTAAAAGCAAAAGAGCTGATCGCTAAATTGCAGGCAGCGGCAAGTGGTGCAGGCAATATCGATCAGGTTGCTCAAAAGGCAGGCAGCAAAGTTGTGCCGGTACAAAACATCGTTTTCAGCAACCCGGTGATACCAGGTGCGGCGCTTGAGTACAAAGTAGTTGGCGCTATCTTCGGTTCAAAACCTAATAAACTGTCTGCTCCTGTAGAAGGTGATCATGGCGTATATGTTTTTGAATTGGATAACTTTATCAATGCCCCATCGCAGAATAACGCGGTTAGAGAGCGTACACAAATTGCACAGGCACTGTTCCAGCGTTCGCAGGGAGCTATATTTGAAGCAATGAAAGATAAGGCGAATGTAAAAGATTACCGCGCCAAGTTCTTATAAGAGATTTTGAATTAACTTTGTATCCGGCAATGGTTGAACACCGCTGCCGGATATTTTGTTTTATAGGCTTCGGCCCTTTAAATGATTTGCAATGGAGATCCAGGAAAATATAGTTAATAAGGTTGCCCAAAGTGGCCTGGTTACGCTCGACCCGGCTTCCTTTTACCCTGCAGGCGAGCGCCTGGTATACGATATAAAAGATAACCTGTACATGGGGCTCATCCTGCGCGAAAAAGATTTCAGGGAGTTTGTGAAGGCGCACGACTGGGCACAATACGCCGGCAAAAACGTGGCCATTACCTGTACCGAGGATGCTATTGTGCCTGCCTGGGCCTATATGCTCATCGCCAATAAACTATCGCCTTATGCCAAAGAAGTAGTATTTGGTGATGCGGCTGTTTTAGAGACCGTTTTATTTGAGCGGGCCATGGCTAAGCTTGATGTTGAGCAATATCGCGATCAGCGCGTCGTTATTAAGGGGTGTGGCGATACCGAAGTGCCGGTATCAGCCTACGTTGAATTAACCAGAAAATTGACGCCGGTTGCAAAAAGCATCATGTTTGGCGAACCGTGTTCGACAGTGCCCATATACAAACGTAAGGATCCATGATCGTTTTAAAACACAGGTAGATAATGAAGCGTTATTTTTTTACCTGTTTGTTGCTGTTATCCTGCCTGTACCGGGCTGCTGCCCAATATCAGATCATCAACCCTGTTTTTAAGAGTGGCGAAAAACTGGGTTATAAACTCAAATACGGCATTTTTACCGCCGCCGAAGCTCATTTGCGTGTAGAGGACAGCCCGGTTAAATTTGATAACCTGCCCGGCTACCATATCATTGCCGATGGTTTTACTGCCGGTACCTTCGATATTTTTTATAAAGTGCGCAACCGGTATGAAAGCTTTATTGATCAGAAAACACTGATACCTAACTTTTATACCGAGAACAGGCACGAATCAAACTACAAGCATACAGATAAGGTAACTTTCGACCATGATAACAACGTGATCAGGGCCATGAAAGGTAATTACCCTTTTAGCGGTAAGGTTTTTGATTTTGTTTCTGCCTATTATTTTGCACGTTGTATCGATGTTTCAAAACTGAAAATTGGCGAGAAGATTGAGCTCAGGTACTTTTTAGACGACGGTATCCAATCGCTTACGGTAACCTACCTGGGTAAAGAAAGAGTGCAATGCCCGGTAGGCACCTTTAACTGTTTAAAGTTTAATCCAACCATTATACCCGGTCGCATTTTCAGGAAAGATAGTAAACTGTATCTTTGGATCACCGACGATAATAACCGCATCCCCGTTAAGGCGCATGTTGAACTAATTGTTGGTAGTTTAACGATGGACCTGATATCCACCTCGGGCTTAAAATACCCGCTCAATCCCGTCGCCAGTTCGACGGAGTAGAGGGAGTCCGGACCCCGATAGCTATCGGGGCCGAAAGTCCGAAAGATGGTTTTGGGCTAAGGAAAATAAATCAACGTAATCATTAATCAACGTAATCAAAATAATCAAACGAATCAGCGGTCAATGATTGAAGTAGGCAGTGTATTGGTACACGAAGACGTAGTACGCCAGAATTTTGTATGTAACCTCAACAAGTGCAAGGGCGCCTGTTGCCTGGAGGGCGACTCCGGCGCGCCGCTGAACCACGATGAGCTGGCTATACTCGATGAGATCTATCCCAAAGTAAAGCCTTTTATGACCGCAAAAGGTATTGCCACCATTGAAGAACAGGGCACGCACGTAACCGACTTTGAAGGCGATTATACCACGCCCTGTGTTGATACCAATAAAGAATGTGCCTATGTGATATGGGAGAATGGCATCACAAAATGCGCCATCGAAAAAGCCTGGGAGCAGGGGGTTATCGACTGGAAGAAACCCATTTCGTGCCACCTGTACCCCATCCGTATCACCAAATATCCCGAGTTTGATGTCCTCAATTACGACCGCTGGCATATCTGCAGCCCTGCCTGCGCCTTCGGCGACGAGCTGAAAGTGCATGTCCACCAATTCCTGAAAGATCCCCTTATCCGCAAATACGGCGCAGCGTGGTATAAGGAACTGGAGGAGGCTGTTGAGGCAATGGGTCATTAGGTCATTTGCTGCGCGGCATTAGCTTCGCGGCATTTGGCATTTGGCATTGGGCATTGGTCAATGGGCTTTGGAGAATTTGGTCTGAACCAGGATTCGTAGGTCCCGATAGCTATCGGGAAAATGATGACCCGGATGTCAATTTGCAATACCCTGTCCTTGCGAGGAGCATGCGCCGGGTGTGTGGATTAGCAGCGACGTGGCAATCGCAAGGAGGCGTTTGCTTCGCGTCATTGGGTCATTTGCTTCGCGTCATTGGGTCATTTTGTCTGAACCAGGATTTGTAGGTCCCGATAGCTATCGGGAAAAGGATGACCCGGGTGTCAACTTGTAACACCCTGTCCTTGCGAGGAGCATGCGCTGGGCGTGTGGATTGGAGGCGACGTGGCAATCGCAAGGAGGCGTTTGCTTCGCGTCATTGGGTCATTTGCTTCGCGTCATTGGGTCATTTTGTCTGAACCGGGATTCGTAGGTCCCAATAGCTATCGGGAGTTGGACTTACCTGATGTTAACTCGTAACACCTTGTCTTTGCGAGGAGCCAGGACCGGGTGGCGCGATGGGGGCGACGTGGCAATCGCAAGGAGGCATTAACGGGTTATTGTCTGAACCAGGATTCGTCAGTCCCGATAGCTATCGGGAGTTGAACTTACCTGTTGTTAACTCGTAACACCATGTCTTTGCGAGGAGCCAGGGCCGGGCGGCGCGGTGGCAGCGACGTGGCAATCGCAAGGAGGCATTAGCGCTTCACACCATCTAATACTCCTATTTCTTCCTTCCGCTTTTTGTGCGAAAACTCCGGAATATTACTTCAATAAAAAGCCGGTAAACACTTGCTTTACCGCTTCCCAAATGTGTTCAGCATTGTCTGGAGTGATAAATAACGCAATAATGATATTCGTGATAAGGACAAAAATTAAGAGGCCCAATCGAATTTGCTGGAGAAAATCCTTGATTAGCTATTAAGGTAATTATATATTTTGATGTGCCAAATCTTTTACTTGACTTTGATTAACAAAGAGATAATAAAGTTATGAAAACTTCTAAAACACCTCAAAAATTCGGCTCTGAGCAATTCGAAATTTCTGAGCGGAGGAAAGGGCGAACGTCTC
>CAIPDP010000017.1 GCA_903863845.1 uncultured Mucilaginibacter sp.
CCCCCCCCCCCCCCCCCCCCCCCCCCTTTTTAATGATACGGCGCCCACCGAGATCTACACAGGCGAAGACACTCTTTCCCTACACGACGCTCTTCGATCTCCAGGGAGGCGTTGAGGGGTGGTTGATTGAGTTGATTGGGTTGGATTGGGTTGATTGGGTTGGATTGGGTTGAATAAGTTGGATTGGGTTGATTGAGTTGAATTGAGGTCACAAAGCTTAGGTTAAATTTAAAAAAACATAATCAACCACTTAACCCAATCAACCACTTAACCCAATCAACTTAGTCAACGCCCCCACAAACTAAACTCCAATCACTATTTGCATTTTCGATGCAAATACCCTACCTTTGTCGTCCCACGAAAGGAGGTATACAGGGAACTATGATCATTATTAACGTAAAAGACGGAGAATCATTGGATAAAGCACTAAAACGCTTTAAGAAGAAATTCGAAAAAACAGGTGTATTACGCGAGCTTCGCAGCCGCCAGGCATTCGAAAAGAAATCTGTTACCCGCCGCAATGTGGTGAAACACGCCATATACAAACAAGGCTTGAACCAGGAAACTGTGTAAATTTCTTTAAAAGAATTTAACAATTTCTTTGAAGATATAATAAAACTATTTGTACATTCATTCATCCGTATGTGCAAGTAGTTTTATGTTTTTAGAGCGGTTTATACAATATATCCAACACGAAAAAAGGTATTCCCCGCATACCGTTTCCGCTTACAGGTCAGACCTGGAACAATTTTTCCAATTCCTTAATTTTCCTGAAGTAACCGTAAGGCAGCCGGCCGAAATTACATTTCATCATATCCGCAGTTGGATGGTGCATTTGATGGATGATCTTACGGCGCGTTCGGTCAACCGTAAAATAGCTACCCTTCGCAAATACTTCAAATTTCTGATGCGTGAGGGCCTTATTGCCAATAACCCGTCCTCCAAAATTCAATCGCCTAAAACCATCAAGCATCTGCCCATCGTAGTTGAAGATGAAAAGCTGAGCGCCATGCTCAATGATGGCCTTACATTCGGTGATGAATTTGTTGGAGTCCGCGATAAGCTGGTGATCGAGATCTTATTTGGTACCGGTATCCGTTTAGCCGAATTGGTTGGCCTGAAAGAAACAGACATCAACCTGTACGAAGGCACGATCAAAGTTTTAGGTAAACGTAATAAGGAAAGGATCATCCCGATCAATCACGAGCTGAAAGTATTACTCGAAAACTATATCGCTTTAAAGAAAAATGAAAATTTTCATAACATTTCCTTAACGTTGATCGTTACAAATAAAGGAATGGAGGCCTACCCGAAATTCATCTATCTAATAGTGCAGAAATACCTTTCCTATATATCAACCCAGGATAAAAAAAGCCCGCATGTGCTGCGGCATACTTTCGCAACCAGTTTACTAAACCGTGGGGCCGACCTGAATGCCATCAAAGAGCTTTTGGGCCATGCCAACCTCAGTGCAACCCAGGTTTATACCCATAATTCAGTTGAAAGATTAAAGTCAATTTATAAACAAGCCCATCCAAAGGCATAATAAAGGAGGAACAAATGAAAATTACTGTGCAATCTATCCGCTTCGACGCAGACAAAAAATTGTTAGATTTTATACAAAAAAAGGCCAATAAGCTCGATTTGTACTCTGACAAGATCATCAATGGCCAGGTTTATTTGAAATTAGAAAATGTAGAAGATGAAGCAAACAAGATAGCGGAGATAAAAATTGCGCTGCCGGGCGTGCAATTGTTCGCAAAAGAGCAATGCAAGACTTTTGAAGAAGCCACAGACCTGGCAGTTGAATGCCTGCGTAAACAAATTGAAAAACATAAACAGAAGAAGGCAATACTGACCGAAACATCGAAAAAGGGCGCTATTTTGGCCGAAAACGAAGAATATTGATCAAATTAGCATCGAAATAATACAGGGATCGGCGGGGCAAAAACCCCGCCGATTTTTTTTGCAAAAATAATTTTGTCCGGGTTTAAAAATGTGTAAATTTGCAGTCCCTTTCGGAGAGGTGTTTATGCCTCGAATTTTTAAGCAGAAGGGTTGTTCATTAAAATAATTTTTTTAAGCCTGTATTTTAAGCGCATGGTATTCAAGCATTTTTGAATCTGTGTCATCAAATAAAAGCAATAAATCTCAGTAGCTAAGCTGAAGGAGCCCGGGAAAGGGGAGTACTACAAAGCATCATGCGAAGAAGATAAGCCTCCTTAGCTCAGCTGGTAGAGCAACTGACTTGTAATCAGTAGGTCATTGGTTCGATCCCGATAGGAGGCTCAGTTTAATTGGTGAATGGGTGAATGAGTGAATGAGTGAATGAGTAAGTTTTTTAATGATTCACTCATTCACTCATTCACCAACTCACTTACTGTAAACAATGGGGAGATACCAGAGCGGTCAAATGGGACGGACTGTAAATCCGTTGCGCGAGCTACGAAGGTTCGAATCCTTCTCTCCCCACAGGGCAATGAATTAGCGAATGAGTGAGTTGGCGGATGAGTGAGTGTATTTATGATTCACTCATTCAGTCATTCACCAATTCACTCATTGAAACACCCAGGCGGAAGTAGCTCAGTTGGTAGAGCGATAGCCTTCCAAGCTATAGGTCGCGAGTTCGAACCTCGTCTTCCGCTCAGATGATGCAAGGTCAGCAATTTGGACCGGGATTGAAAAGGGCGATAAAAGGATGGAGCAATATCCGGTTTTGAGTAGCATCGGAACAGGGCATTTGAGATCAAAAAATAAGCCGACGTAGCTCAGGGGTAGAGCACTTCCTTGGTAAGGAAGAGGTCATGGGTTCAAATCCCATTGTTGGCTCTGCGTTAGTAACAAACGACAAATAAAAAATAAATTAACCTACAAAAATTTTTATAAATCATGGCAAAAGAAAAATTTGACCGCAGTAAGCCGCACTTAAACATCGGTACTATAGGTCACGTTGACCACGGTAAAACAACCCTTACCGCAGCAATTACCAAGGTATTGGCTGATAAAGGTTTATCTGAGGCTCGTTCTTTCGATTCGATCGACTCTGCTCCCGAAGAAAAAGAACGCGGTATTACCATTAATACGGCACACGTTGAATACTCAACTGCAAACCGTCACTACGCTCACGTTGACTGTCCGGGACACGCCGACTATGTGAAAAACATGGTTACAGGTGCTGCTCAGATGGACGGCGCGATCATTGTGGTAGCTGCTACTGATGGTCCGATGCCGCAAACCCGCGAACACATCCTGTTGGCTCGTCAGGTAGGTGTACCTGCGCTTGTTGTTTTCATGAACAAAGTTGACATGGTGGATGATCCGGAACTGTTAGAATTAGTTGAAATGGAAATTCGCGAACTGTTATCGTTCTACGAATATCCAGGTGATGATATCCCTGTGATCCAGGGTTCTGCTTTGGGTGGTCTTAACGGCGATCCGAAATGGGTAGAAAAAATCATGGAATTGATGGACGCTGTTGACAGCTACATCCCAATTCCTCCACGTCTGACTGAATTGCCATTCCTGATGCCTGTTGAAGACGTATTCTCGATCACTGGTCGTGGTACTGTTGCAACTGGCCGTATCGAGCGTGGTGTTATCAACTCAGGTGATGCTGTTGACATCCTGGGTATGGGCGCAGAAAACCTGAAATCAACCGTTACAGGCGTTGAAATGTTCCGTAAGATCCTTGACCGCGGCGAAGCTGGTGATAACGTAGGTTTATTGTTACGTGGTATTGAAAAAACTGATATCCGTCGTGGTATGGTTATTTGCAAACCAGGTTCAGTAACTCCTCACACCGATTTCAAAGCTGAAGTGTACGTTTTATCAAAAGCTGAAGGTGGCCGTCACACGCCTTTCTTCAACAAATACCGTCCGCAGTTCTATTTCCGTACAACCGACGTAACTGGTGAGATCGCACTGGCTGAAGGTGTGGAAATGGTTATGCCTGGTGATAACGTTACAATCACTGTGAAGCTGATCAACGCTATCGCAATGGAAAAAGGTTTACGTTTCGCTATCCGCGAAGGTGGCCGTACCGTTGGTGCTGGTCAGGTGACTGAGATCCTAAAATAAGCACCCTCGTCCGCTGTAAAGCGGAATAACTTGGGTAGGTTAATTATAGACGAAGTACTTAGGTTTTTACCTAAGTACTTTGTTACTATAAAAATGAGTACATAAATCCCTGGGAGATTAAGGGAAATACGGGCATAGTTCAATGGTAGAATAGAGGTCTCCAAAACCTTTGATCAGGGTTCGAATCCTTGTGCCCGTGCGTTAAAAAGAAACAAAATATGGCTGGAGTAGCAGAATATATTAAAGAGTCTTACACCGAGTTAACCCAAAAGGTAACCTGGCCAACCTGGCGCGAATTATATAACAGCGCTGTTGTGGTTTTAGTTGCAGCAATTATTATAGCGCTGTTAATTTATGGTATGGACCTGGTGATACATTTTGTGCTGGATAAGTTTTATAAATCATTAGCCTAATTTGTACAAGATGAGCGATCAATTAAAATGGTACGTCGTTAGAGCAATTAGCGGCAAAGAAAAGAAGGTAAAACAGTATCTTGATGCTGAGGTAAACCGTCTGGGTATCAGTCATCTTGTTCCGCAGGTATTGATACCTACTGAAAAATATTACCAGATGCGCGATGGCAAAAAAATTGCCAAAGAGCGTAATTTTTTCCCGGGTTATGTTTTGATGGAAGCTGCACTTGACGGCGAGCTGGAACACATCATTAAAAACATCAATAGTGTGATAGGCTTCCTGGGCGATAAAGCAGGTAATGCACAGCCTTTGCGTCAAAGCGAAGTAAACCGAATCCTGGGCAAAGTTGATGAAATGAGCAGCCAGGGCGAGACAATGAACGTGCCTTATTATGTTGGCGAAAGCGTAAAGGTAATGGATGGTCCGTTCAATGGTTTCAGCGGTGTAATTGAAGAAGTGAACGAGGAAAAGAAAAAACTGAAAGTAATGGTAAAGATTTTCGGGCGCCGTACGCCGCTTGAATTGAATTACATGCAGGTTGAAAAAGAGTAGTTGATTAAGTTGATTGAGTTGACTGAGTTGAATAGTTAACTGATCAATTTAAGGACTATAAAACATATTTAAAATAAAAGTGAAGAATTTGGGAATGTGGGTTAAAACCATTTAACCTAATCAACTCAATCAACCACTCAAAACAAATGTTACATAGCTTCCACTTACTAACATTGAGTAATTAACAAATTAAATTAAAATGGCAAAAGAAGTCGGTGCGTTAGTAAAACTACAAGTAAAAGGCGGCGCTGCAAATCCATCTCCACCAATTGGCCCTGCATTGGGTGCAAAGGGTGTGAACATCATGGAATTTTGCAAGCAGTTTAATGCGCGTACACAGGATCGTCCTGGTAAAGTGCTACCTGTAGTAATTACTGTGTATGTCGACAAGTCATTCGATTTTATCATTAAAACCCCTCCTGTTGCTATCCAATTACTGGAAGCTACGGGTATCAAAAGTGGGTCGGCTGAGCCAAACCGTAAAAAAGTTGCCAGTGTAAACTGGGGACAGGTTGAAGCGATTGCTAAAGATAAGATGACCGACTTGAACGCATTTACGGTAGAATCAGCCATGAAAATGGTGGCAGGTACTGCCCGCAGTATGGGGATCACTGTATCAGGTACAGCTCCCTGGAACAATTAATTTCGGATTTCGGAATTTCAATTTCGAATTTAAATTGAAATACTGAGAGCCGATCATTTACATTTTCGAACCAGGATACAGACAAGGAGTTAAATCCGGCATCAAAGATCTGAAGTTCGAAATAAAAATTAAATCAGTTTAAGAAAGTGGCAAGATTAACAAAAAATCAAAAAACGGCACTCTCCAAACTTGAGGCTAACAAGTCTTACTCATTACAGGATGCATCATCCCTGGTAAAGGATATAACCACTACCAAATTTGATTCGTCAGTTGATATTGATGTACGCCTTGGTGTTGACCCCCGTAAAGCCAATCAAATGGTGCGCGGTATAGCAACATTGCCTCATGGAACCGGTAAAACTGTACGTGTATTGGTGCTTTGTACTCCTGAAAAGGAACAGGAAGCAAAAGATGCAGGTGCAGATTACGTGGGTTTGGACGATTACATCGCCAAGATTGAAGGCGGATGGACTGATGTTGATATTATCATTACTATGCCAAGCGTAATGGCTAAGGTAGGTCGTTTGGGTCGTATACTCGGTCCGCGTAACCTGATGCCAAACCCTAAATCGGGTACCGTAACTGCCGAAGTAGGCAAAGCGGTTACTGAGGTAAAAGGTGGTAAGATCGACTTCAAGGTTGACAAAACCGGTATCATCCATGCTTCGATAGGAAAAGTATCTTTCCCTGCTGATAAAATTTACGAGAATGCATTAGAAGTATTGCAAACCATCTCGAAATTAAAACCATCTGCAGCAAAAGGTACTTACTTTAAAAGTATCCACATCTCTTCAACTATGTCGCCAGGTATCGAAATTGAAACTAAAACAGTAGCGGGGATCTAATCATGAATAAAGAAGAAAAACACGAACTTGTTCTTGCCCTCACTGAACGGATTAAAGAGTATGGTAATTTTTATATTACCGATACCGCTAATCTGACGGTTGCAAAAGTAAACGATATCCGTCGTAAATGTTTTGAAGTTGATATCACCATGCAGGTAGCAAAAAACAGCCTTATTAAAAAGGCCATGGAAGCTGCTGGCGGCGATTTCAGCCCGATATATGATGTTTTAAAAGGTTCATCATCTATCCTTTTCTCAAAATCAAGCACTGCTCCGGCAAAGCTGATCAAACAGTTAAGGAAAAAAGGTGAGAAGCCAATTTTAAAGGCAGCTTATATCGACTCAGCAATATTTATCGGCGACAACCAGTTGGATACCTTGATCAACTTAAAATCGAAGGAACAACTGATCGGAGAGATCATTGGATTACTGCAATCACCAGCGAAAAATGTTGTTTCGGCACTGCAATCAGGCGGAAACAAATTAGCAGGAATTGTAAAAACATTACAAGAAAGAGGTTAACGGACACCTGTAAAGTCCGCAATAAAACAAACGTATTTAAAGAAAAATTAGAAATAAAATGGCAGATTTAAAATCATTTGCTGAACAGTTGGTAAACTTGACAGTAAAAGAAGTTAACGAATTAGCTCAGATATTGAAAGACGAGTACGGTATTGAGCCGGCTGCTGCTGCTGTTGCAGTTGCTGCTGCTCCTGCTGCAGGTGCTGGCGACGACGCTCCAGCTGCTGAAGCTGTTCAAACTGCTTTCGATGTTATCCTGAAAGAAGCAGGCGGCGCTAAATTAGCAGTTGTAAAATTAGTGAAAGACCTTACCGGCCTTGGCTTGAAAGAAGCAAAAGATCTTGTTGACGGTGCACCTAAAGAAGTAAAAACCGGTGTATCTAAGGAAGAAGCTGAATCGCTGAAAAAGCAATTAGAAGAAGCTGGAGCTGTAGTTGAAGTTAAATAACTTCAATAAGGCATAATAACATAGGACTCCGACCGTTTTCGGTCGGGGTCTATTGTCGTTTATACAGCTTAGATAGCAGAATAGCTTTTGAAATGGTGTTTTCAGGTGGTAAATATGCCCCAATAAAACCAGGTCGATCGCTCAGTTCTGCTGATCAAACCAAACATCTACCAGAAAAAGAGTTTGTTATTACACTAAAATCAAAAGTCCCTTGGCAAACAAAATCGATCAAAGAGTGAATTTTGCAACCAGCAGGAAAGTATTGGAATATCCAGACTTTCTCGACGTTCAGTTGCAATCTTTCCAGGAATTTTTTCAGTTGGAAACTACTTCAGACAACCGTCATAAAGAAGGTTTGTTTAAAGTGTTTGCTGAGAATTTTCCAATCTCCGATTCAAGAAACATCTTCGTATTAGAGTTTCTTGATTATTTTATTGACCCGCCACGTTATGATATACGCGAGTGTATCGAGCGCGGCCTAACCTACAGTGTGCCTTTAAAGGCCAAGCTGCGTTTGTCATGTAACGATGCCGAGCACGAAGATTTCGAAACTATCGTACAGGACGTGTACCTGGGAACTATCCCTTACATGACCCCTAAAGGTACCTTCGTTATCAACGGTGCCGAGCGTGTGATTGTATCGCAATTGCACCGTTCGCCGGGTGTGTTCTTCGGCCAGAGCCGCCACACCAACGGTACCAAATTGTATTCGGCCCGTGTTATCCCGTTCAAGGGTTCATGGATCGAGTTTGCTACAGACGTTAACAACGTGATGTATGCTTACATTGACCGTAAAAAGAAATTCCCGGTTACCACGCTGCTTCGCGCTATCGGTTACGATTCTGATAAAGACATTTTAGAATTGTTCGAACTGGCTGACGAAGTAAAAGTGAGCAAATCAGGCCTGAAGAAATTCATTGGCCGTAAACTCGCTGCAAGGGTTCTCAAAAAGTGGGTTGAAGACTTCGTTGACGAAGATACCGGTGAAGTGGTGTCTATCGACCGTAACGAGATCATCCTTGAGCGCGAAACCGTACTTGAAGACGACCATATTGATATGATCATTGATGCCGGTGTTAAAACCATCATCCTGAACAAGGAAGATGCCAACACCAGCGGTGACTATACCATTATATATAATACTTTACAGAAAGATACTTCGAACTCAGAAAAAGAAGCTGTTGAGCATATTTACCGCCAATTGCGTAATGCTGAACCACCTGATGAAGAAACCGCCCGCGGTATCATCGATCGTTTGTTCTTTTCTGATAAGAGATACGACCTGGGTGATGTGGGCCGTTACCGCATCAACCGTAAGTTGAAAATGGATACTTCTGACGAAACCAAGGTTTTGACCAGGCAGGATATTATCGCGATCGTGAAATACCTGATCAAACTGATCAACTCAAAAGCCGAGGTGGATGATATCGACCACTTGTCAAACCGTCGTGTTCGTACGGTTGGAGAGCAATTATACGCACAATTTGGTGTTGGTTTGGCCCGTATGGCACGTACCATCCGCGAGCGTATGAATATCCGCGATAATGAAGTGTTTACACCAACCGACCTGATCAACGCACGCACTTTATCGTCGGTGATCAATTCGTTCTTCGGTACCAACCAGCTATCGCAGTTCATGGACCAAACCAATCCATTGGCAGAGATCACGCACAAGCGTCGTCTTTCGGCCCTTGGCCCAGGCGGTCTTTCCCGCGAGCGTGCAGGTTTCGAAGTTCGTGACGTACACTATACCCACTACGGTAGGTTGTGTACCATCGAAACTCCGGAAGGACCAAACATTGGTTTGATCTCGTCACTTTGCGTGCATGCCAAGATCAATCACCTTGGTTTCATTGAAACACCCTACAAACGCGTAGTTAATGGTGTGGTTTCAATGGACGAGCCTGTTGTATACCTGTCTGCAGAAGATGAAGACGGCAAGACCATTGGCCAGGCAAATGCAGTTTATGATGATAAAGGTATATTTGCTACACCGCGTGTAAAAGCGCGTTTCGAAGGCGACTTCCCGGTTATTGAGCCAGAAAGGCTTGATTACATGGATATCGCTCCGAACCAGATCACCTCAATTGCGGCTTCATTGATTCCGTTCCTGGAACATGATGACGCTAACCGTGCGCTGATGGGTTCGAACATGCAACGCCAGGCCGTACCACTGCTGCGCCCTGAAGCGCCGATCGTGGGTACTGGTTTGGAAGGCCGTGTTGCTAAGGATTCACGTACGCTGATCAATGCTGAAGGTAATGGTGTGGTTGAATATGTTGACGCTAACGAGATCCGTATCAAATATGATCGCGATGAAACAGATCGTTTGATCTCGTTTGATGGCGATTCACAAAGCTATATCCTTACTAAATTCAAAAAAACCAACCAAAGTACTACCATGAACCTGAAGCCGATCGTTAAGAAAGGTCAGCGGGTTGAAAAAGGACAGGTACTTTGCGAGGGATATGCTACACAGGCAGGTGAACTGGCACTCGGTCGTAACCTTAAAGTGGCTTTCATGCCATGGCAGGGTTATAACTTTGAGGATGCTATCGTTATATCTGAACGTGTTGTATCACAGGATATATTTACTTCATTGCACGTAGAGGAATTTGAACTTGAAGTTCGTGATACCAAACGTGGTGAAGAAGAATTAACACCAGATATCCCTAACGTATCAGAAGAAGCTACCAAAGACCTCGACGAAGACGGTATCATCCGTATCGGCGCCGAAGTTAAGGAAGGCGATATCCTGATCGGTAAGATCACACCAAAAGGCGAATCAGATCCTTCACCGGAAGAAAAACTGTTACGTGCCATCTTTGGTGATAAAGCAGGTGATGTGAAAGACGCATCTCTGAAAACTCCACCTTCAATCAGCGGTGTTGTAATTGATACCAAATTATTCTCTCGTGCCAAGAAAACTTCAAAAGCTGAAGAAAAAGCACAATTGGAAAAATTGGATCACAAACACGACAAAGCGGTTAAGGACCTGAAGAATATCCTGATCGACAAGTTATTTGAGATCGTGAACGGTAAAACTTCCCAGGGAGTTTACAATGTTTATAAAGAATTGCTGGTACCTAAGGGCGTTAAATTCACCCAGAAGATATTGGTTGAATTGAATTACGAAAACGTTAATCCTACAAAATGGACAACGGATGACGATAAGAACGACCTGATAAAGACGCTGTTGCATAACTACAACATTAAGCTGAATGAGGAATTAGGTGCTTATCGCCGTGATAAATTTGCGATCAGTGTAGGTGACGAACTGCCATCAGGTATCGTTCAGATGGCTAAGGTTTATATCGCCAAAAAGCGTAAGCTTAAAGTTGGTGATAAAATGGCCGGTCGCCACGGTAACAAAGGTATCGTTGCCCGTATCGTTCGCGATGAGGACATGCCGTTCCTGGAAGATGGAACACCTGTTGATATCGTTCTTAACCCGCTGGGTGTACCATCGCGTATGAACCTAGGGCAGATCTACGAAACCGTATTAGGCTGGGCCGGTAAAGAATTGGGTGTAAAATTTGCAACCCCGATCTTTGACGGAGCTACCCACGAAGAAGTAGAAGAATGGATCACCAAAGCAGGTTTACCTGAATCAGGTCGTACCTATTTGTATAATGGTTTAACCGGCGAGCGTTTCGATCAGCCGACCACAGTGGGCATCATCTATATGCTTAAACTGGGTCACATGGTTGACGATAAGATGCACGCACGTTCAATAGGTCCGTATTCATTGATCACGCAACAGCCATTGGGTGGTAAAGCCCAGTTCGGTGGTCAGCGTTTTGGTGAAATGGAAGTTTGGGCACTGGAAGCATTCGGTGCAGCCAACATCCTGCAGGAAATATTGACGGTTAAGTCTGACGACGTTATCGGCCGTGCCAAAACCTACGAGGCTATTGTAAAAGGTGAAAACCTGCCTACTCCATCGGTTCCTGAATCATTCAACGTATTGGTTCATGAATTAAGAGGTTTAGGTTTGGATATTACACTTGAATAATTAGTGAATTAGTGAATGAGTGAATGAGCGAATAGTCTCAATCACTCATTCGCTTAATCACTCATTCACTCATTAAAAAACAAAGGAGACTATGTCTTACAAAAAGGATAATAAAATCAAAAGTAACTTTACCACCATTACCATCAGTTTAGCTTCACCTGAATCTATTCTGGAGCGTTCGAGTGGTGAGGTTTTAAAGCCAGAAACCATCAACTACAGGACCTACAAGCCTGAGCGTGATGGCTTATTCTGTGAGCGTATTTTTGGTCCGGTTAAGGATTATGAGTGCCATTGCGGTAAATACAAACGTATCCGTTACAAGGGTATCGTTTGCGACCGTTGCGGTGTGGAAGTGACCGAAAAGAAAGTTCGCCGTGAACGTATGGGACACATCAACCTGGTGGTTCCGGTAGCTCATATCTGGTATTTCCGTTCGTTGCCAAACAAAATTGGATACTTGCTGGGCTTACCAACAAAAAAGCTTGATCTGATCATTTATTATGAAAGATATGTAGTTATCCAGGCAGGTATCAAAGAAAGCGATGGCATCAATGCTATGGACTTTTTGACTGAAGAAGAATACCTGGACGTATTGGATACACTGCCAAAAGAAAATCAGTACCTGGACGACAAGGACCCTCAGAAGTTTGTTGCCAAGATGGGTGCTGAAGCACTTGAAGAATTATTAAGGCGTATCGACCTGGATCAATTGTCGTACAATTTGCGTCACCAGGCTGCCAATGAGACTTCTCAGCAACGTAAAAACGAAGCTTTGAAACGTCTGCAGGTAGTTGAAGCATTCCGTGATGCAAAAACCAGGATCGAAAATAGCCCTGAGTGGATGATCGTAAAGATCGTTCCGGTTATACCTCCTGAACTGCGTCCGTTGGTGCCATTGGAAGGCGGCCGTTTTGCTACTTCCGATTTAAATGACCTGTATCGTCGTGTGATCATTCGTAACAATCGTTTGAAACGACTGATAGAGATCAAAGCGCCTGAAGTTATTTTGCGTAACGAAAAACGTATGTTGCAGGAAGCTGTCGACTCATTGTTCGATAACTCACGTAAAGTTAATGCCGTTAAAACTGAAGGAAACCGTGCTTTAAAATCACTTTCTGATATCCTGAAAGGTAAACAAGGCCGTTTCCGTCAGAACTTATTAGGTAAACGTGTCGATTATTCGGCCCGTTCGGTAATTGTTGTAGGTCCAAACCTGAAATTGCACGAATGCGGTTTGCCTAAAGATATGGCTGCAGAATTATTCAAACCGTTCATCATTCGCAAGATGATCGAACGCGGGGTAGTAAAAACTGTAAAATCAGCTAAAAAGATCGTTGATCGTAAGGACCCATTAGTTTGGGATATCCTGGAAAATGTACTGAAAGGTCACCCTGTTCTCCTTAACCGTGCGCCTACATTGCACCGTTTGGGTATCCAGGCTTTCCAGCCGAAACTGGTTGAAGGTAAAGCGATCCAATTGCACCCATTAACTTGTACCGCGTTCAACGCCGACTTTGACGGTGACCAGATGGCTGTGCACGTACCACTTGGTAACGCTGCTATCCTGGAAGCCCAGATATTGATGCTTGCTTCGCACAACATTTTAAACCCTGCTAACGGTACGCCTATTACTGTACCATCACAGGACATGGTGCTTGGTTTGTATTACATCACGAAAGGCCGTAAGACTGATGAAACACGTGTGGTAAAAGGTGAGAATCTTACCTTCTATTCATCCGAAGAAGTGATCATCGCCTACAACGAAAAACGCGTTGACCTGCATGCCTTCATCAGAGTAAAAGCAAACGTTAAGGAAAAAGACGGTACGATCGTAAATAAACTGATCGATACTACTGTTGGACGCGTATTATTTAACCAGCATGTACCAGTTGAAGTAGGTTACATCAACGAACTGCTGACTAAGAAATCACTGCGTGATATTATTGGCGAGGTAGTTAAAGTAACTGGTATGGCACGTGCTGCACAGTTCCTCGATGATATTAAAGAATTAGGATTCCAGATGGCTTTCAACGGTGGTTTGTCGTTTAACCTGAAAGATTTGAATATTCCGGCTCAAAAAGTAACCCTGATCGAACAAGCTTCGAAAGAAGTGGAAGAAGTTATGGGTAACTATAACATGGGCTTTATTACCAATAACGAGCGTTACAATCAGATCATCGATATCTGGACACGTATCAACAACCGTTTGACTGCAAACGTAATGGAGATATTGTCGTCAGACAACCAGGGCTTCAACTCGGTATATATGATGTTGGATTCTGGTGCACGTGGTTCTAAAGAGCAGATCCGTCAGCTTGCAGGTATGCGTGGTCTGATGGCGAAACCTCAGAAATCAGGTTCGGGTGGTGAGATCATCGAGAATCCGATCCTGTCAAACTTTAAAGAAGGTTTGTCGGTATTGGAATACTTCATCTCTACCCACGGTGCCCGTAAAGGTTTGGCCGATACGGCTCTGAAAACAGCGGATGCTGGTTACCTTACCCGTCGTTTACATGACGTGGCACAGGATATGATCGTAGGTGAAACAGATTGCGGAACTTTGAGAGGTATATTTACTACTGCCCTGAAAGATAACGAGGATATTGTTGAACCATTATATGACCGTATTTTAGGTCGTACCTCTTTGCACGAAGTTCATGACCCTATCACCAACGAACTGTTGGTATTAGCAGGCGAGGACATCGACGAAGAAATTGCCAAGAAAATTGAAAATTCGCCTTTAGAAGGTATCGAAATTCGTTCGGTATTGACATGCGAAAGCAAACGCGGAGTTTGTGCATTATGCTATGGCCGTAACCTGGCCAGCGGCAAACGCGTTCAGGCTGGTGAAGCTGTAGGTGTAATTGCTGCACAGTCAATCGGTGAGCCGGGTACACAGCTTACCCTGCGTACATTCCACGTGGGTGGTACCGCATCAAACATTGCAGCTGAATCGCAGATCAATGCCCGTTTTGAAGGTATCATCGAATTTGAAAACGTTCGTACCGTGCCGTTTGAAACTGAAGACGGACCAGTTGAAGTTGTTTTAGGCCGTTCGGGCGAATTCCGTATCGTAGAACATGGAAGCAATAAAGTGATCATGACCAACAACATTCCATATGGCTCATACCTGTATGTGAAAGATGGCAGCAAGATCAGCAAAGGCGACCGTATCTGTTCATGGGATCCGTACAACGCGGTAATTATATCTGAATTTGCAGGTGTTGCCCAGTTTGATGCTGTATTGGAAGGTATCACTTTCCGTGAAGAATCAGACGAACAAACTGGTCACCGTGAAAAAGTTATCATTGACACCCGCGATAAAACTAAAAACCCTGTTATCCAGATAGCAGACAATAAAGGTAACCTGATCAAAGGATACAATATCCCGGTTGGTGCGCACATTGCAGTTGACGAAGGCGAGAAAGTAAAAACCGGTCAGGTTATTGCGAAGATCCCTCGTTCAACCGGAAAAACCCGCGATATCACCGGTGGTTTACCGCGTGTAACGGAGTTATTCGAAGCGCGTAATCCATCTAACCCGGCAGTTGTTACCGAGATCGATGGTGTTGTAACACTTGGTGGTGTAAAACGTGGTAACCGCGAGATCACGATCGAATCAAAAGACGGACAGATCAAGAAATACCTTGTTCCATTGTCTAAACACATCCTTGTACAGGACAATGACTTTGTGAAGGCAGGTATGCCTTTATCAGATGGTTCTATTTCACCTGCTGATATCCTGGCTATTAAAGGCCCGGCAGCTGTACAGGAATACCTTGTAAATGGTATACAGGAAGTTTACCGCTTGCAGGGTGTGAAGATCAATGACAAGCATTTCGAGGTTATTGTTCACCAGATGATGCAGAAAGTTCAGATCGAAGATGCCGGCGACACCCGCTTCCTCGAAAAAGAAGCTGTTGACGGATGGGATTTCATGTTGGAAAATGACGATATCTACGATAAGAAGGTTGTTGTTGAACCAGGTGACTCTGCGACATTGAAAGCAGGTCAGATCGTTTCAGTTAGAAGGCTCCGCGATGAGAATTCGATTTTGAAACGTAAAGACATGAAGCTGGTAGAAGTTAGAGACGCTATTGCCGCTACTTCAAGCCCGCTGCTTCAAGGTATCACCCGTGCATCGTTAGGCACCAAGTCGTTTATTTCTGCTGCATCCTTCCAGGAAACTACCAAGGTTCTTAATGAAGCTGCAATTGCAGGTAAGAAAGACAAAATGCTTGGCCTGAAAGAAAACGTGATCGTTGGTCACTTGATCCCATCAGGTACCGGTTTGCGTCAATACGAAAATATCCGTGTAGGTTCACAGGAAGAATTTGATCGCTTGATGGCTTCGAAAACGGAAGAAGTTGAAGCATAATCAAATAATTTAAATATTTTTGTAAAGCCTTCTATGAAAATGGGAGGCTTTACTATTTTAGTACAATGGAAGAGCAAATTGAAAATCAATTGAGTATCGAGCTTTCTGAGGAAATTGCAGAAGGGATTTACTCAAACCTGGCAGTGATCACCCATTCAAATTCAGAATTTGTGCTTGATTTTATCCGCGTAATGCCGGGTGTGCCCAAAGCAAAAGTTAAATCGAGGATCGTATTGACGCCCGAACATATAAAACGACTTTTAACTGCGATCCAGGATAACATTGAGAAGTACGAATCCGTAAACGGGCGTATAAAGATTCAAACCGAGCCTATTGGTTTTCCGATGAATTTCGGCGGAACGATGGGGCAGGCATGAGGGTCAGGTATCGGGTATTAGGTATTGGGTATTTGTTTTTTTTTTGATTTAGATTTTCAATAGATATACATGGAGAAGGACGCAAAAATATATATTGCAGGGCATCGCGGAATGGTTGGTTCTGCCATATTTCGTAAACTGCAAAAAGAAGGCTACAATAACATCGTTACTCGTACCTCTGCCGAACTTGATCTGCGTGTTCAGCAAGATGTGGTCGACTTTTTTGCTGCTGAAAAGCCTGATTATGTATTTTTAGCCGCTGCAAAAGTTGGCGGAATTGTTGCCAACAATACCTATCGTGCTGATTTTTTATACGAAAATCTGCAGATACAGAATAATATCATCCATTCTTCTTATCTGAATGGCGTAAAAAAATTAATGTTTCTCGGATCAAGTTGTATCTATCCAAAACTTGCACCGCAGCCATTAAAAGAAGAATACCTGCTTACCGGTCCGCTGGAGCCGACAAATGAGCCTTATGCTGTGGCAAAAATAGCCGGTATTAAAATGTGTGATGCTTACCGTGCGCAGTACGGTTGTAACTACATTTCCGTAATGCCTACCAATTTGTATGGCTACAATGATAACTATCATCCAGAAAACTCGCATGTTTTACCTGCATTGATCAGAAGGTTCCATGAAGCAAAAGTTCAAAACTTGCCGGATGTTACCATTTGGGGAACAGGTTCGCCGAAACGGGAGTTCCTTTTTGCGGATGACCTTGCTGAAGCTTGTTTCTACCTGATGCAGAATTACGACGAACAAGGATTAGTGAATATAGGCACTGGTGAAGATATATCGATCAAAGATCTGGCCTTTCTTGTAAAAGATATAATCGGTTACCATGGCGAGATCAAATTTGATACTTCAAGACCTGATGGTACGCCGAGAAAGTTGATGGATGTAACTAAATTACATAGCAAAGGCTGGAAGCATACCATCGAATTACCTGAAGGTATCGAAATGGCTTACCAGGATTTTTTATCGCATAAAGCGAAAGGCGTTTAATTAACGCAACTAATTTCTTATTATGAACGTGCAATCAACACCGCTTGAGGGCTGCCTTATCATCGAACCAAGGGTTTTCGGAGACGAGCGCGGGTATTTTTTCGAGAGTTTTAACCAGCAAAAATTCACTGAACTTACTGGCGGATCTACCGTTTTTGTCCAGGATAATCAGTCATATTCTTCTAAAGGCGTATTACGTGGCTTGCATTTTCAAAAAGGTGGATCTGCACAAGCCAAGCTTGTTCGGGTGGTGCAAGGTGAGGTATTGGATGTAGCTGTTGACCTGCGTAAAGATTCAAAAACGTTTGGGCAACATTTCGCCATCAGGCTTTCCGATAAAAATAACCTGCAATTATTTATACCGAGGGGTTTCGGTCATGGTTTCGTTGTTTTGAGCGAGCATGCGCTGTTTCAATATAAATGTGATAATTACTATGATAAGGCTACCGAAGGAGGCTTACACTTTGCCGATCCACAATTGGCGATCAACTGGATCATACCTCATGAACAATTGATCGTTTCTGAAAAGGACCTTATTTTACCTAATTTAGCTGATGGTTCAGACTTTGGCTTTTGAAATTCTTGTATGAGCACGATCGTAGTTTTTGGGGCATCCGGCCAGTTGGGTCATAGTTTAAAGGCTGTGGCTGAAGCAAAAGGAATAAACGGGATACACTTTCCTCCCGAAAACGAAGCAAATATCCTCGACCAGGTGGCACTCAGAAAAGTGTTTGAAACCTATCAACCCGCCTGGTGTATCAATTGTGCGGCCTATACAGCCGTAGACAAAGCCGAGGATGACGTTGAAAAAGCCCGGGCGATCAATAAGACGGGCGTTGAAAATATTGCGCTGTTATCTAAAGAATTTGGGGCAGTACTTGTGCATACCTCTACTGATTTTGTTTTTAAAGGCGATGTGCCGGTGCCATTAGTAGAAGACGACATTGCTGAGCCTGTTAATATTTATGGCCTTACCAAATTGGAGGGGGAGCAAGCTGTTGAAGCCATACTCGATAAATACTTTACCATCAGAACCAGCTGGTTGTATTCAGAATATGGCAATAACTTTGTGAAAACAATGTTAAAGCTAGGTGCCGAACGCCACGAATTAAAAATTGTTGCCGACCAGGTAGGTACGCCAACCTATGCATTAGATCTGGCAGCAGTTATTTTGCATATCATCGCTCAAAATTCCGATGCATTTGGAACTTATCATTACAGTAACGAAGGTGTAGCCTCATGGTACGATTTTGCCAAAGCGATTTTTGAGATCTCAGATACTAAAGTAAAAACCTTGCCCATTCGAAGTTCGGCTTATCCCACCAGGGCTGTTCGTCCGTCTTATTCAGTAATGGATAAATCTAAAATAAAACAGAACTTTAATATCGAAATTCCGTATTGGCGAGATAGTTTAATTACTTGTATCAATAAACTCTAAACCTATGAAAGGAATAATTTTGGCAGGTGGCTCCGGCACCAGGCTGTTTCCGATAACCAAAGCTATCAGTAAGCAATTGATGCCTATCTACGATAAGCCAATGATCTATTACCCGCTTTCAGTTTTGATGATGGCGGATATCCGCGAAATTTTAATTATTACAACCCCTGAGGATAGCGATAGTTTCAAACGATTGCTGGGCGACGGGCATGAATTGGGCTGCCACTTTGAATATGCCGTGCAAGCGGTACCGAACGGGCTTGCTCAGGCTTTTGTTATCGGTGAAAAATTCGTGGGAAAAGACAAAGTTGCCCTTATTTTAGGTGATAATATATTTTACGGGACCGGTTTCGGCGAGCTGATCAAAGGGTTTAATGACGTTGACGGCGCTGCTATCTTTGCCTATAAAGTTTCGGATCCGGAGCGCTATGGCGTAGTGGAATTTGATGAAGAATACACAGCGATATCAATAGAGGAAAAACCTACAAAGCCAAAATCTTCCTATGCGGTACCAGGGCTGTACTTTTATGATAACGAAGTTGTCGAGATCGCCAAAAATATTGCGCCTTCACCCCGGGGTGAATATGAAATTACCGATGTAAACCGGTATTACCTTGAACAAAAACGTTTGCATGTTGGCGTGATGGACCGTGGAACTGCCTGGCTCGATACCGGCACATTTGACTCACTAAGCGACGCCACCGAGTTCGTAAGGGTAATAGAAAAGCGCCAGGATACCAAGATAGGCTGTATCGAAGAAGTTGCCTATCGGCATGGTTTTATTGATGCAGCACAGCTAAGCGTACTGGCCGAAAAATATATCAAGAGTGGGTATGGTAAGTATTTGAAAAGCCTGCTCCAATAATTTTTTATTGTTTTTTAAAGCCCGGATACAGGCCAGACTGTAAGATCGAAGTCAAATTCAGGTCGTTGTTGTTATACCATACAACGTCTTTGTCTTTCCTAAACCAGGTCATTTGCCTTTTTGCAAAACGGCGGGTGTTTTGTTTGATGAGTGAAATGCTGGTTTCGAGATCGGTATTCCCGTCGAAATAATCAAATAATTCGGAATAACCTACCGTGTTAAGAGCATTGAGGTGCCTATATGGAATCAATGCTATAACTTCTTCCAGCAGACCGTCCTGCAGCATTTGATCAATACGAAGATTGATCCGATCATAAAGCATTTGCCGGGGCAGATCGATCCCTATTTTTTTTGTACTGAAGGGCCTTGCATTTGGTTCAGCCTTTCTAAATGCAGAGAACTGCTTGCCGGTACTTTCAAATACCTCAAGCGCACGGATAAGGCGTTGTGGGTTGTTTAGATCGACCTGTGCATAATAGGCAGGGTCAGCAAGCTTTAATTGCTCCTGTAAGAAGGCAATTCCATTTTCCGTCAATAGTTGATTGAGTTTTTCACGAACACCGGGCAATGCTTTGGGCAATTCGTCAAACCCTTCGCAAATAGCTTTGATGTATAATCCAGAACCACCAACCAGTACTACATTATCGTATTTTTTAAATAATTCTGCTAACAATTCAAGACATTGTTTTTCATAATCGCCAACTGAGAAGTTTTCGTTTATTGAATGAGAATTAATAAAATGATGTTTTACCTGAGCTAGTTCTTCGCCTGTTGGCTTGGCGGTGCCTATAGACATTTCACGGTAAAACTGCCTCGAATCAGCGGAAACGATCTCGGTTTTTAATTCCCTGGCGATTTTTATGGCAAGTGCGGTCTTTCCAGACGCGGTCGGTCCAACAATAACGATCAGTGATTTTGAAGAAGGGGAGCTGTTCATCATCATGAAAACAGGAGAAAACTACCCTTAATTAATAACCCGCAACTGATCAATAGTCTTCATGATGTGAAATGCCATGATCTTCGTCTTCAAACCCCTCATTGTCAGAAAACTCGCCACCAAATTCATCTTCTTCTTCGTCTTCACCACCTGCTCCTAAAATAGCAACAGGTTCGTCGGTTTCGGTAAGCTCATCAACCTCGCTTATTTCGTTAAATCCTTCCTCGGCATCTTCTTCCGAAAAAGCGAGTTCATTTAAAAAATCAAACTCTTCACTTACAGCCGGCGGTGCAACTGCACCTGTAAGGTTGCCAAATTGCTTGGGTGGTTCGCCCACAGATTTAACGATAACGGGGTAAACTGTACCAGGAGTTTCCTCCAAAATTATTTTGAGTAATTCGACATGGAAATCAAAAGGCCTGTCGAAGTTGAAGGTATAGTAAAATTTTTGATGTGGGTCATCAATCCGGCTGCTGAGTTTCACTTTATCCATTAAAGCTATTCCGCGGTCGATCCGGCGCTGATTGGGTAAAAAGGTGATTTCTTCGCCTTTTATCCATTGGTCGTTGCTGATATAAAAAGAAGAAGGATACTCGGAATTGTAGCCCGTAGCCTGGTGAATAGCGCGATGAAGATCTTCAAATGTTTGGTTTGATTTGATATCGATCTCTCTGATCACTTCATCGTAGTCTTCAAATGTAACCCTGAACCTGTATAGTGCCATTTTAGTCTGGTGGTAGTATTTAAGCTGTAAAAATAACGTTTAAATTTTAAATAATGTTTCCTACAACTTTCAAGCCAATTTCTTCGCCTTTACGTATGGTAAAGTCAATCGCAGGCTTTCGGTCGTTCGGTATTTCGCCTTCCAAAATCGCTTCCCGTATCTGGCTTTTGATGATTCCGACTTCGCGGCCCTCCTTTATACCGAAAAGAAGCATGATATCGGTCCCCGACACCGGGGGTTGCCAGTTGCGTATTTTATCGCGCTGTTCAACATCTTTTAATTTTTGTTGAACCAATTCAAAGTTATTGCGGTACTTTTTTACCTTGTATTCGTTTTTAGTCGTCACGTCGGCTTTACACAAAAGCATGAGTGAGTCAATATCGTCGCCGGCATCAAAAAGCAAACGCCGAACTGCCGAATCAGTTACAATTTCCTGGGCCAGTACAATAGGTCTCAAATGCAGCTGCACCATTTTCTGTACAAACTTCATTTTTTCATTTAGCGGTAGCTTTAGCTCCGCAAATATTTTGGGTACCATTCTGGCACCTTTGTCCTCGTGACCGTGAAATGTGAACCCATGGCCCGGTTCAAAGCGTTTGGTATGGGGTTTAGCGATATCATGAAGTATCGCTGCCCATCGCAGCCAGAGGTCGTTGGTTGTTTCTGAAATATTATCCAGCACCTGAAGCGTATGATAAAAATTATCCTTATGACCCTTTCCGTCGATAAAGTCTACGCCCTGCAGATTAGCCATTAGCGGGAATATCTTTTTTAGCAAACCGGTGTCCAACAAATATTTAAACCCTTCAGAAGGTTTCGGCGATAATACGATCTTATTGATTTCTTCAGTTATGCGCTCCTGCGAAATGATCCCTATCCTTTCAATTTTTGATTTAATAGCATGGATAGCCGCTATATCAATTTCAAAATTGAGTTGAGCGGCGAAGCGTATCGCACGAAGCATACGTAGCGGGTCGTCTGAAAACGTAAATTCAGGGTTTAAGGGGGTACGAATTAACTTTTTTTCGATATCGGCGATCCCTTCGAACGGATCAAGAAGTTGGCCCAGTTGTGTAGGATGCAAGCCAATAGCCAATGCATTGATCGTAAAGTCGCGTCGTTGCTGATCGTCTTCCAACGTGCCATTTTCAACTATAGGCTTCCGGGAATCTGAGCGGTAGGATTCCTTTCTTGCGCCTACGAACTCAACTTCCACATCCTTGTATTTCAACATTGCGGTACCGAAATTTTTAAATACAGCAAGTTTTACTTTTAGTTTATGGGCAACATGCTCAGCAAATTCGATACCGTTGCCGATCACTACAATATCAATATCTTTTGACGGGCGTTTTAAAAGCAGATCACGAACAAATCCCCCAATTACGTAAACCTGCACGTTTTTTTCGGCTGCAACTTGAGTAACATGAGCAAATAAAGGATGGGTGAGGTGTTGTTTCATTTAAAAATTCCGGTACAAAAATCGGAAATAGTACTGCCAAAACAATATAAAATTATTTCCGGAGAAATTCGAACCGCCCGTCGGGGCGTAAATACATGATCGTGGAAGGTCTTTTTTGCTCGGTACTATGTTGTTCAAAGTCGACTACATAATCAACACCATCAATAATTTCGGGGTCTATTTCCCCAAAATTTCTAGGCGAAAGTTTGCCGCTGATATTGGCCGAGGTTGAAACCAGTGGCTTACGTAAACGTTGTATCAAGCGTTGGCAAAAATCGTGTTTAGCCACCCGAATACCAACACTACCGTCGGCGGCTATTAAAGCAGGACTAATGTTTCGTGCACCGGGCATGACCAGCGTAAGGGGATTTTCGGAAAATTCAATCAGATCATAGGCAATTGCAGGTACTTCTTTAATATAACTCTCCAATTTATTCTCAGTATCCAGCAAAATGATCATGCTTTTTGACTCTTCGCGTTGTTTCAGCTGGTATATTTTTTTTACAGCTTCTGTATTTGTTGCATCGCAGCCGATACCCCATATGGTATCAGTTGGGTATAGTATGATTCCGCCATCCTGTATAATCTTCAGCGCTTTGGCAACTTCTTCGTTAAGCATATTTCAAATAAATTCCAATTGCATTAATGATCGTTAATTCGTCGATGAGCTCCATACATTTAGGGATGCCATACAATTTGCATTCATTTTTCAGGCAGGGCTCACATGCAAGTTTACCTCCACGTATAATTTGTAAATTTTCGGTGTTATAGGGTGCTGTATTGCGTTCGTTTCCTGCACCAAACAACACTACAACCGGAACGTTCAAACCATTGGCTAAATGCGCCGGACCCGAATCGGTACTAAGCAGGACTTTACTTTCAGCCATTAGCATTGCCAAACTCAAAAGGCCGGTTTTGCCGGCATAATTTTCAATTCTATTAATGTTATCCGCGCCTTTAATGATACTATCTACAAAGGCAGTCTCCTTTTTTGAACCGATCAGCCCAAAAGTAATTTCGCTGAAGGTATTTGTCAAACTATTCAAAATCTTTTGTCCTTTTTCAACAGGCATTTTTCTTGATGTAGCTTCAGAGTTAAAGTTCACCAGCACCAGTTTTTTGTGACTGATTGTGCCATCAATGCCGGCATTCAGATAAACTCGCTTTTGTTCGCATTTGTTCCCGGTAAAATATTCAAGAAGAGATATATATTCATCAACTCTATGGCCACCTTTTGGCTTTTTTAAGGAATTGGTTAACATCATTGCCCCCCCTTCTGAACCGAAACCTATTCGTTTTTTGGCTTTCGAAGCCCAGGCCATTGTTATGGATGATAATGATGAGGGGAGATTAAAATACAGGTCGTATTTTTCTCCCCTCAATAACTTGCCGAAACGGTAGGCACCAGCCAAACCTTCATAGTCTTTTTTTGAAAAAGGATAAATGTTGCGCCATCCCGGGATAAGCTTAGCCAGATCCTCCAGCTCTTTTTTTATAATGATATCTATTTGCGCATCCGGGTATTGTTGTTTCAGGGCATTAAAAAATCCGGTGCTCATAACAACATCGCCAAGCCAATTGGGAAGTCTAACCAGGATTTTCATACAACCAGTAAAGTAAAACTGTAGCAAAACCAAATAGTCGATACTGCAAGAGCGATGACCGAAGAAGTACTGCTGTTACCCATGCTATAAAACTATACGGCAACGTTATTGTCTCTTAATGCATCATTAAGCGACGTTTTTTTATCGGTTGATTCTTTTCTTTTTCCGATAATCAATGCGCAGGGTACCTGATAGTCGCCGGCCGGAAATTTCTTAGTATAAGAACCCGGTATCACTACCGAACGCTCTGGCACGAAGCTTTTATATTCAACCGGACTGTCGCCGGTTACGTCGATAATTTTTGTGGAAGCTGTCAGCACCACGTTTGCGCCCAGAACAACCTCTTTTTCAAGATGGACCCCTTCAACTACAATGGCTCGTGAACCAAGGAAGCAATTATCTTCAATAATTACCGGCGATGCCTGTATTGGCTCCAGTACACCACCGATACCAACGCCGCCGCTTAAATGGCAGTGTTTGCCAACCTGTGCACAAGAACCCACCGTTGCCCAGGTATCAACCATGGTACCTTCGTCAACATAGGCACCGATATTGACATATGATGGCATCATAATTACACCCTTTGCCAGATAAGCGCCATAACGTGCGATAGCATGCGGTACTACCCGGACACCGGTTTTTTTATAGTCGGTCTTTAATTTCATTTTATCATGAAAAACAAATGGTCCAACTTCAATTTCGGCCATTTGCCTGATAGGGAAATACAAGATGACAGCTTTTTTTATCCATTCGTTTGTGTGCCAGCGGTTACCGATAAGTTCGGCTACGCGAATTTCGCCGCAATCCAGCCTGTCTATTACAGTTTCAATAGCGGTAGTATAATCGTGGTTAGCTAAAAGTGTCCGGTCTATCCAGGCATCTTCAATTAATTTTTTCAGGTTTTGCATCAGAATATTAAAACTTTCGACAAATTAAAGGAATTTGAAGCAGATTTGCTGAGGCAATTTTTTGCGTAAGTTTAGCAGAAGATTTAAAAGAATTCATTACCGAATGTATGCCGGAAAAAGAAAAACTAAGGATAGACAAATACCTTTGGGCGATACGATTATTTAAGACGCGTACCTTGGCCACAGAGGCTTGCAAAGCAGGAAGGGTAAAGTTGGAAGGACAAAACATTAAAGCCTCACATGAAGTTAAAGTAGGGGAGGTTTACCTGGTATCAAAAGGTGCAGAAAGGAAGACGATACGGGTGACGGGCCTGCTTGAAAACAGAATGGATGCAAAGAGTGTGATCAATTTTTTTGCTGATGAAACGCCATTGGAGCAAACAAATCAGTTCAAATCAATGTTTCAAGCTCCAGTATTCAAGCGCGACCGTGGAACCGGGCGCCCGACAAAGCGGGATAGAAGGGAAATTGACGACGTAAAGGATAATTTTTTTGAAAATGAAAAATGATCAAGTTACTATAATTGCTAAATATTTCGGCGGAAAAGGAGCTAAGGCCCGTTGAAACAATATTTTATATCTTAGCAAAAAAAACTATTTTTGATGCCATTTAAAGCAAGAGGTTGGCTAACCCTTTCCATGAAAAAAACAATCTTTAATCTTAATTCTCTCCTAATCATCGTTATATTCTGTTTGTCTTCATGCGTTCAGCAAAAGCAAATCGCGTATTTTCAAAAGGCTATGAATCAGTCGGATACGATAACCTTAGCAAAGGCCTATATTCCTAAGATTCAGCCAGGTGATATATTGTCTATTCCGATAGGATCGTTAAATCCTGTTGCCAGCAGTTTTTTTAATCCGTATTCGTCAACGCCGGTCGCTTCAGAAAATGACCTCATCAATACTCAGTCTGCGGCCTCGGGCAACAATACTTCTGCTTTAAGCCAAACGAATGCGCCAGGGTATTTGGTTGACGCTGAAGGGAAAATATCGTTGCCGCTTTTGGGTGTGGTAAAACTTGCAGGTTTAACTACGTCTGAAGCCAGGGATACCTTAAAAAACAGGCTTGGGTTTTATTTAAAGGACCCAACAGTTAATGTTAGATTTCTTAATTATAAAATATCAGTAATGGGAGAAGTCGCAAGGCCGTCGGTGTATGTTATTCCAAACGAAACGATAACAATTACTGAAGCGTTGAGCCTTGCCGGCGACATGACAATTTTCGGTAAAAGAGATAATGTTTTGGTGATAAGGAATGTTAATGGCAAGCAGGTTTTTGGTTCAGTAAACCTAAATAGCAGGGATATTTTCCATTCGCCCTATTATTACCTGCATAGTAATGATATTGTATATGTGGAGCCAGGCAAGGGAAAGATCGCGGAATCCGATAAGATTTATCAACTTTTGCCAACCGTTTTAAGTGCTCTTTCGCTCATATCTATTATATTTATTTATAGTAAAAAATAATAGTCCGCTATTATTTTATTTAATTGAAAAATGTATTCAAACGAAGAATTAGAAGATTCTGTTAGACCTGAGTACCAGGATAATGAATTTATTGAAAAATTTTACAGTTTCTTTAGATATTGGAAATGGATATTACTTTCCGTGATAATTTGCTTATGTCTAAGCTATGTTTATTTAAAATTAGTTACCCCTAAATATAAAATTGAGACAGATCTATTAATTAAACCCGATAAATCCGGGCCCAGTAGCTCAAACGATTTGTTGCAGGATCTGAATTTATTTACTTCGGACAAGATCATCGACAACGAGGTTCAGATTTTAAAAACTAAAGATATATTAGAAAAAGTAATCAAAACCCTGAACCTGCAAACGTCCTATTTTACTGTCAAGGGAGTCAGGAAAAGGGAACAATACGGTTATGTTCCTTTCGAGGTTAAATTATTAAGACCCGATTCAAGTGATGACTTCAGTAAGAAATATGCCATCCGATTAATTGATACGGTGTTTGCAGAAGTCAATGGAAAAAAAGTGAAGCTGAATTTCCCGTTTCATGTTAGTGCAGGTGAAATATTAATTACCCGCAAACCAAAATGGAAAGGTGCTTTTAATGACCTATATAATGTTGAGTTTAATGATCTAGATAATCTGATCGAGAATTATAGTGGCCAATTGAGGGTTGAACCTGTCAGTAAAGAAGCTACAGTTCTGAAAATTTCTATTGAAGACGCTATTCCTGAACGAGGTAAAGATATATTAGCAACTTTAGTTAAGCAGTATAATAAAGATGCTCAGGACGATAAAAATTCATTGAATACAAATACCGAGCGCTTTATCGATGAGCGTTTGAAAGATTTGGAAGGAACATTGGACAATGTTGAACAAAGGGTTGAAGATTATAAATCTCATAATAAAATAACCAATATCGGTTCTCAGTCCGAGATATTGTTAGAGCACGTTGGCGATAATGATGCCCAGCTGACAACGGTTCAGATACAAATAAATGTGCTGAGTAATATCGAGAATTATCTTAGGGCCAAAAATGATGCGCCAGGCAATCTGCCCTCTATGCTGGGTATTGAAGATCCTACCTTGCTTAAGTCTGTAGCCGATCTGGGAGAGGCTCAGCAAAGAAGGCTAAGTCTTTTGCAAACAGTAACCTTAACAAATCCGATCATCACTTCGCTCGATGATCAGATTACGGCGCTGAAAAAGCAGATAAATGTAGCTGTGATCAATTTGCGCCGGGGACTCGAGATCACAAAAAATCAACTGCAGCAAAAGAATCAACAATTTGAAGGTTCTATAAAGCAAGTGCCAGGGGAGGAGCGGGGCCTGCTTGATGTGCTTAGAAAACAACGCTTACAGGATACCATTTATACTTACTTGTTGCAAAAGAAGGAAGAAGTTCAAATGAAAGTGGCTTCTACTGCGGCTGACAGCCGTACTATCGACAACGTACGTAGCAGTAAATTGCCTGTAAAGCCTATTAAGCCAGCAGTTTACTTGTTGTTTTTTCTCGCTGGTATTGCGATTCCGATGTTGATTATTTATCTGAAAGATGCTTTAAATTTCAGAGTTTCCAAGAGGCAGGATATCGAAAAAATCACCAGCATGCCGATAATAGGCGAGATATCTCAATCTAATGATCCGGGTAGTCTTTTAGTATCGAGTAAGCCGCGGTCAATGGTTGCCGAACAAATACGTGCCTTGCGTACAAATCTTCAATTTGTGTTACCCAAAGACAACCAGAAAGTGATTTTATTTACTTCGAGTATCAGCGGAGAAGGAAAGTCGTTTATTTCAGTTAACCTGGGTGCCAGTATAGCTATGTCGGGTAAAAAGGTGGTTATTCTGGAGTTGGATCTTCGTAAGCCGAAATTGCACTCCGGACTTGAGATGGAAAACACAAATGGTTTATCAAATTACCTGATCAATAAGACCAGCCTCGATAAAATATTAAAGCCAGTTGAACAACAGGAAAATTACTACATTATTACCTGTGGACCTATTCCACCAAACCCTGCTGAATTACTGGTTAACGGCCAGATCGGATTACTGATAGAAAAGTTAAAAGAACAATTTGATTACATCATCCTGGATGCACCGCCTGTTGGCTTGGTTACCGATGCTCAAATATTAGCCAAATTTGCCGATGTTACTTTCTTTATAGTTAGACATAATTATACCGCGAAGAGCCAGATTTTTGCGATTGATAATCTTTACAGGTCTAAAAAGTTTAACAGCCTCAATATTATCATCAATTCTATCGAAATGAACAGAACCTATGGCTACGGTTACGGTTATGGTTACGGTTATGGTGGCTATTATTCTGATGAAAAAGAAGAAAAGAAATCGAAAAGGCTGAATAAATTGTTAGGCAAAAAATAAAGGGCAATTATGTCAGACCTTCAGTTGGGGGTAAAGAGCCATCAGGGTTATTTTGAGAATGGGTTAAACTGAAGTTCTATGAGTAATTTGCAATCATTAAATACATTATTCGGGCCGCTCAAAAAACCTGAATCCTGCAAAATAGCCATTATTGGACTCGGTTATGTTGGATTGCCATTGGGTATAGCATTTGCAAAAAAATACAAGGTGCTTGCCTACGATAATAACCCCGGCAGGGTTAATGAATTGCTTTCAGGAAATGAAAGTACGATGCAGGTTGACGTGGCAACTATGGATCGGTTAAAACGTTCGATCGAAAGTAACGAGAATGGCATTTGCCTTAGTGCTGATGAAAGTTCATTAGCCCTATGTAATATTTATATTATCACGGTTCCCACCCCTGTCAATAAATTTAATTCGCCCGATCTGGGACCGTTGTTGGTAGCTACTGCAATGATTGGGCGTTACCTGAAAAAAGGCGACCTGGTAATTTACGAATCAACCGTATATCCCGGGTGTACCGAAGAGGACTGTATCCCGGTTTTAGAAAGCGCATCCGGTTTAAAATGTAACAGCGATTTTTTAGTCGGGTATTCGCCTGAACGAGTGAGTCCGGGCGACAAAGAACATACCTTAACTACGATAACCAAAGTGATTTCGGGTACAAATGAAGAGGCGACTGAAATTGTAGAAAGCTTATATTCATCGATCATCCAAGCTGGCACCTACCGGGCTCAAAGTATTAAAATTGCAGAAGCAGCCAAAGCAATAGAAAATGCACAAAGGGATGTCAATATATCCTTTATGAACGAGTTGGCGATGATATTTGATCGTATAGGAATTGATACCAACGATGTGCTGGAAGCAGCCGGAACAAAATGGAATTTTTTGAAATTTAAACCTGGCTTAGTCGGCGGACACTGCATAGGCGTTGATCCTTATTACCTGGCTCATAAAGCTGAATCGCTTGGATATTATCCCCAGGTCATCCTTTCCGGCCGAAGGGTAAATGAAGATATGGGTTTATTTGTGGCAAATAAGCTGGTCAAGCTGCTCGTTGGTCGAAATCATAAAATTGCGGGCCTGCGTGTGCTTATCCTTGGTATAACATTTAAAGAAAATTGTCCGGATATTCGAAATACCCGCGTCATTGACATTTACAGGGAGCTGACGCAATTTGGATTAAATGTGGATGTTTATGACCCCTGGGCAAATGCTAAAGAAGTACAATCGGCATTTGGTTTTAACCTTGTTACCGAACCAGTTAAAGGGTATCATGCGGTTGTATTGGCTGTTGCCCACGATCAGTTCAAACTGATGAATTTCCGCGAAATATGTGAAGACAGCTCATCTATCATTTTTGATACCAAGGCAATTTTGCCGCGTGAAATGGTGGATTGCCGACTTTGATTTGTTATTCAGGACGCAATTATAAAAAGTATATCCTAATTTTGTGAACAAGGTTTTCGGCATAATTTTGAATTAGTTACTAAATGACAAAAATAAAATTTGCGATCATCGGTTGTGGCCGTATCGCTCAAAGACACGCTGAACATATAAAGAATAATGGCGAACTCCTTGCAGTTTGCGATGTGGTGCCTGAAAAGGCCAATGAACTTGCTGCTAAATACAATGCTAAAGCCTATTATAATGTCGACGACCTGCTTGCCAACGAAAAGCATATTGATGTAGTAGCTATATGCAGCCCGAATGGCTTACATGCCGAACATAGTATAAAAGCTTTGAACGCCAAATTTCACGTGTTGTGTGAAAAGCCAATGGCTATTAATGTGGCCGATTGCGGTGAAATGATAAAGGCGGCAGAACGCAATAATAAAAGGCTTTTTGCTATCAAGCAGAATAGGTTTAATCCTCCGGTAGCTGCCATTAAAGAAGTAATAGAATCGGGTAAACTTGGTAAAATATATAGTGTGCAATTAAGCTGCTTCTGGAACAGGAATTTTGATTATTACAACAATTCATGGAAAGGCACCAACGATTTGGATGGCGGAACATTGTACACACAATTCAGCCACTTTATCGATTTGTTATATTGGCTTATTGGCGACGTTAAATATGCGCAGGCATTTACAGGCAACTATGCGCACAAGAACATTATTGAATTTGAAGATACCGGTGCCGTTATCATTCAGTTTTATAATGGTGCCATTGGTACCATCAATTATACCGTAAATAGTTACGGAAAGAACATGGAAGGATCACTCACCATATTTGCAGAAAAAGGTACAGTAAAGATCGGCGGGCAGTACCTTAACGAATTGGAATACCAGAATATTGAAGGTTATAAGGTTGAGAATCTGCCGGAAGGCAATAAACCGAATAATTACGGAAATTACCAGGGATCTATGTCAAATCATGACAAGGTTTATGAAAACCTGATCGAAGTATTGGTAAATGATCGCCCGATATCAACCAGTTCGTTCGAGGGACTGAAAACAGTTGAAATAATTGATAAGATATATCAGTCTGTAAAAAATGCCTAACCCGCAGCAACCTATCTTGTTTTCGTCAGCAATAGTTGATGTAAACTTTGGACCGAATGTAAAAGTAGTTCAGCCTGTAAATATTTACGGGTGCAATATTGGCGAAAATACCTTCATAGGACCATTTGTCGAGATACAAAAGGATGTAAGTATCGGCAGGCGTTGTAAAATACAATCCCACTGTTTTGTTTGCGAATTAGTAAGCATCGGCGATGATTGTTTTATTGGGCATGGCGTAATGTTCGTTAATGATCTGTTTAGTGGTGGCGGACCAGCAATGGGCAATAAATCGCTCTGGAAGTCGACACGAATTGGCAATAAGGTGTCCATAGGTTCCAATGCCACCATTTTACCAGTTGAAATATGCGACAATGTGGTTATTGGAGCTGGTGCCGTTGTTACAAAAAATATCACCGAAGCGGGAATTTACGCTGGTAATCCGGCTAAAATGATTCGAAAAATAGTCTGAATTTTTATTTATAGTTATGAAAATACCATTTGTAGATCTCAAAGCTCAATACCTTTCGATTCAATCCGAAATTGATACAGCTATTGCACAGGTTATTAATGAAACTGCATTTATAGGAGGCAAATATGTTGAAAACTTTGAACGAAATTTTGCAGCTATCTACGGTGTTAAGCATTGTATATCGGTAGCCAATGGCACCGATTCATTATATATCTTATTAAAGATGTTGGGTGTGGGCCCGGGCGACGAGGTGATAACGGTTGCAAATAGCTGGATTTCCAGTTCAGAAACCATTAGCCAGACAGGAGCCACGCCGATATTTATAGATATCGACCCCGATTATTATGCCATTAATGAGCAGCTCATTGAAAAGGCCATTACAGCAAGAACCAGGGCGATCGTACCGGTACATTTACATGGACAGGCCTGCAATATAGAAGCGATTGTTGAAATTGCTAAGCGACATCATTTATATGTGATTGAGGATTGTGCACAATCGCATTTTTCGGAGTTTAAAGGCAGGCGTGCAGGAACTATTGGTGATGCCGGGTCTTTTAGTTTTTACCCGGGTAAAAATTTAGGCGCCTACGGCGATGCAGGTTGCATCATAACCAATAACGACGAACTTGCCCTAAAGGTGAAAATGTATGCGCGTCACGGCGCTTTAAAAAAGCATCAACACCAGATCGAAGGAATAAACAGCCGGATGGACGGCTTGCAGGCAGCTATTTTGGATGCAAAACTGCCACATATTTTAAAGTGGACCGACCTGAGAATAAAAAATGCCGGATTATATGATAAGCATTTGGCCGGCATCGAAGATATTATCCTTCCAAAAGTGAGGCCCGATACTAAACATACTTTTCATTTGTATGTTATTCGCACAGGAAGGCGTAACCAGTTGGCAGAATTTTTAAAAGAAAATGGTATTGAGACTGCTGTTCATTACCCGGTTGCTTTACCTAATATGAAAGCCTACGAATATCTTGGTCATAGCCCGGCTGATTTTCCGATCGCCAGTCAGTTTCAGGATGAAATTTTATCTTTACCCTTGTTTCCGGAATTGACAGAACAACAGATCATTTATGTAGCCGGTAAAATAAGGGAGTTTTTTGCTATTGAATTGGCTGTCGCACCAGGAACTGTTAATGGGTAAAAGTATTTTTCATCGCGCTTTCAATAATCCGTTTCTTAAGAATGTATCCACACTTGCGCTGGGTACAATTATAAGTCAGCTTTTACTGTTTCTATCTTCGCCGATCTTAACCCGACTGTTCTCGGCAACTGATTTTGGTATTTTGGCGCTTTTTAACAGTATTGCAGTAGTGGCTGCCATACTAACTACAGGTCGGTATGAGTTTGCGGTGGGACTGCCCGAAAGTGATCAAAAAGCATCAAAGGTTGTAGGGCTGATCGTTTTTCTGTCGTTTTTTGTATCTGTATTTTACCTGGTTGTTATTATTGTATTGAAAAACTGGGCCGGTCCGCAAATGGCCCACAACAAGTTCTTAAATCTGCCTATTGCCTATCTGGTACCCGTTCTAACCTTCGCTATTGCAATATATACTGCCCTGCAATATTGGAACCAACGGTTTAAAGCCTATAAAATAGTTTCGACCACCAATGCTGCGCTGGTTATTCTTGGCGTAATACTTAATATCGTTTTTGGCGTACTTGGGTACAAAAAGTTTGGCCTTGTATATAGTTTGGTTTTGGCCGAGCTTCTGGCCATTATTCCGGTAGCTTATCTATTTTACCGTGCCGGATTTTTTCACATCAGTAAACCGAAAGAATACCTGTCCATAGCTAAGGAGTATAAAAACTTTCCAAAGTACATGCTCATCTCCGATCTTTCGCTGACCACCTCCCAGCAGATCGTACCTATCATCTTTACGATTATTTTTAACTCCGCTACGGTTGGATTTTACTCGCTCGCCAACAGAATGCTGAAAGTACCCAGCGTGGTATTGACCTCATCAATTGGTAATGTTTTTAGAAACGACGCTATCGACATTATCCGCTCAACCGGTAGTTGCCGTAGCCTCTATTTATCAACTCTCCGAAAATTGATTTTTTTAGCTATTCCTATCTATAGCTTACTTGCAATTTTTTCGCCGCAATTGTTTATATTGATATTCGGTAAAAATTGGGTTGAGTCTGGCTATTTTGCCCGACTCATCTGCTTCAGTACGATATTTGATTTCTTAGCCTATCCATTAAGCGTGCTTTTTTATGTAGTACATCGGCAAAAGATGTATATGAGGCTACAGTTTTTTAATATGCTTTCAGGTATTTTATTTATTTATGTATCGTATTGGTTGCTTAAAAGTGCTTACTGGTCTGTGTTATTTTTTTCGATTAATAATGCGATGTTTAGTATGCTTAGCCTTTATATCACTTATAATTTTTCTAAGCAAACCCATAGTATTTAGTTTCGCGTGAATAAATATTTTAGCAAATTCGCCTGGGCGCTCAAAAGCATCTTAAAACCTTTAGTGGGTTTTAGCAATATCATTGCTGAAAATTCAATTAATCCGCTAATAGGTTTTGTTTCTCTAATTTATTGGGGAGTTAAAAATCCTTTTAATTTAGCTTTGATCGATGCAAATAGCTAACAGCCAAAAAGAAACCGAAAAGATTAATTGGTACCAGGTCCTTCTCATCAGCCTTGGGCTTTTCGGATATCCCGTAGTTTCATTTATACCGGGATTATTAAATACAACTGAATCGCAATGGTTTTCAATACCATTTCGTGCACTCTATCTTTTGTTAAGTATCATAGTAATCATAAAATTCAAAGTTGTTAAAGCCAATGGGCGAAATATAGCCATTGGCCTGATCATCCTTTTTTGGGTAATGTATTTTATCAGGCTGAGCTATGATAGTTTGTTTAACGCTGACATCATAGTTACACCCTTATCAACTTATTGGCTATTCGGCCTGGGTGTTTGTTTTATACCGATGCTCGCTTTCAGGGCGGTCATCAATTATAAAACAGGGGTAATGGCATTGACCATTTCTTATATTCTATGTGTTATCGTAAATATTTTAGGACTGTTCCAAAATATAGGCAATACGGATGAATTCAGTGAAGTGCGGGCGCAAGGGAACGATTTTTTAAATCCTATAAGTTATGGCCTTGTCGGCGGGTCACTTGCTATTTTAAGTTTGGTGTTATTTATGAGGAACAGAAAAGCCGGCCTTTCGGCAATACTGTTTTTACTGCCCTTGCCCCTGGGCCTCTGGACATTGGTCATTTCATTATCGCGGGGACCGATCATCGATTTCCTGGTCATGCTGATCCTGTTGTTTTACAATTCGCTAAAATCAGCTTATTCAAAAATATTAAGTTTAATTGCTGTTACCTTTTTGTTGATCTCATTGGTAATTTCATTTGATCTGCCAGTATTTAATAATATTACAAAAGTGTTGCAGTCAACCGGTGGAAGCAGTAATGAAAGCGATGAAATACGCTTGCAATTGATGAAAGGGGGATGGGATCAGTTTATACATAACCCGATAGCAGGCGACCTGATTGAAGAGCGCACTATGCACACTTATCCGCATAATCTGGTTATTGAAGCCTTAATGGCATGTGGCCTAGTTGCGGGGCTTATCCATGTAACTACGATCATAAAATCCTGTATTCAAACAAATTCGCTCCTCAAGAGTCAAACAACTTCGTGGGTTGCGGTGTTGTTCGGAATGCAGCTGTTGAGTTCGATGTTTGCAGGCGGTTTATATGCAGATAATGCATTTTGGTACCTGCTTGTTTTAACAAACACCCTTTACTTTCAACAGAAACTGGCAAAAGAAAAACGCCTTTCGTTAATTAGAAAGGCTCAAATTTGAACGGGATGATATTGACCTTTTAACATTAATATATCCGATTATTCGACAACAATTAAAGGTAATTTTTAAAATATATTTTGAAATTCAAAAGCATCATGAAAAAAGAAAAATCAGTTCATAAGTTGGTTTACGGCCTATTTGCTATCGTATTTGCATTCGGTTTTAACGGAGCAAATGCCCAAACCCCGGCAAGGCATTTTTCGCTGTATGTGTGTATGAATAACATTGATGCCGGGGGCCAAAAATATTTGAACGATATGCATATTCAACAGGTTGCGTTATTCGATTCCCGTTTTATCGACCCCAATAATAGCAACCAATGCAATACTGCAACCTTAACGAAGGCTATTGTTGCAGCCTATCCTGACAGTACAGCAAGCGGTATAGCTTCTTTGGACTGGGAAGGAGATATGTTGAATAATCTTACAAAAGATACTTCAAGTGCTGAATTTAAAAACTCGATCAACGAGTTCAGCAAAGCTATTCAGTTAGCCAAAACTTTGCGTCCTAATGTCAAATGGGGTTTTTATTTTATACCATTTACAACCTATTATAACAGGAATACCAAGTGGATGTCTTCCAACCAGCAAATAGCGGCGCTGTTGCAGCAATGCGATATTCTTTTTCCTTCCGTATATATTTATTATCAGGATGGTAGGTTTACACCTAACGATAACGAAGCCTATGCCGCCGATAATATCAATGAGGCTTTGAAATTGGGGGTACAATTTAACAAACCGGTATTGCCATTTGTTTGGCACCGATACCATGACAGCAACCATACTATTGGTTTGCAATTGGTTCCGAAGGACGATTTCAGGAACTTTATTACAAAAATATTGACAACTAGCTACAAAAATAAGCACGTTGACGGGCTCATTTGGTGGGGCGCTGATGGCTATTTTTATCGCGTAAAATCGGCACCACTGGTTAACGAATTTAATTCTTCGGGTGCAGCCGATTTCGGCACCTACTTTAATAGCATGCTTGCTAATTATGGCAACCTTATACTTGATGCCATGAAAAATGTAAAATAAACCCAATGTTGATTAAAGGGAAAAAAAATTTATCATCGGGCAATAAAGCTTCCGTAAAAAGCTATTTTTGCAAAAAAACCTTTACTCCATATTGGAATATTTAAACCATACCATCATCAGCTATTTATTTGCGTGAAACCAATTTGCCTTTACCCAGTGCATCCTATTGAGCGACTTACAATTTCATTTATAAAAAATTGCGCTTGCGTTTTATTGCATCACTTCGTTCAATTGGTTAATGTTTTTTAAAACTGTCTTCTAATAGAAAACCAAATTGATACCCTTTTTTAATAAACCTTAAATAAATTATGTGTGGCATTGCCGGAATAATCAACCAAAATAATAGCCCCGTTGACGAAGACCAGTTAAAAATCATGACCAGATCTGTCGCCCATCGTGGGCCTGACGGTGAAGGGTTTTATGTTGATGGAAAACTGGGATTTGGACACAGGCGACTTTCTATTATCGATCTGAGCAAAGCCGGGCATCAACCCATGTACTTTGGCGATGAATTTGTTATTACATTTAATGGCGAGATCTATAACTATATCGAGATCAGAGATCAACTGCGAAAATTGGGACATGCTTTTGCTACCCAAACGGATACTGAGGTTATTTTAGTAGCTTATAAAGAATGGGGTGCAGCCTGTGTAAGCCGTTTTAATGGCATGTGGGCATTTGCCATTCATGATAAAAAGCAAAATATTGTTTTTTGTTCGCGGGATCGGTTTGGTGTAAAACCTTTTTATTATACCACTATAAATGGTCAGTTTATATTCGGGTCCGAGATCAAACAGTTTAAAAAATTTAAAGAATGCTGGAAAGCCAATCGGAACGTTTTGCTGGACTATATGATCTTCAACCTGATCGATCATAACAGCCAGACTTTTTTTGATGGAGTTGAAAAACTACCGGGCTCGCACAATTTGATCTATCATTTGGATTCGGATAAATTCGAGGTCACAAAATATTATGAGATCACGCTGCATGCTGATATCGGCAAATTAAATGAGCAGGATACCCTTGAATTGTTTAAGGAAGAAATTAACCGATCTGTTGATTGGCGCCTGCGTTCTGATGTGAAGGTGGGTACCTGTCTTAGTGGTGGGCTTGATAGTTCATTCGTAGCATCTTTGGCGGGGGGGAAATATAAGAATGAGCAAGAAAAATTTTCGGCGATCACGGCGCAATCGGTCGATTTAGCACAGGATGAATCGTTATTTGCAAAAATGGTAGTTGACCACTGCGATCTGAAATGGTTGGTAACTACGCCCACATCGGCAGATTTTTTATTCTTCCTTGACGAGGTGATCTACAACCAGGATGAACCCTTTATAAGCCCCTCGGTTTATATGCAACATTTTGTGATGAAAAAGGCCCGTGAAAATGGTGTGGTTGTATTATTGGATGGACAGGGCGCCGATGAGGTATTGCTCGGTTATGAAAGGTACCTGGGCGCTTATTTTAAAGCATTGCCTGTATCGCGACTTCTAACTAATATGCTGAATGCGAAAGATCATTTTGGTACCTCGGCAATTTCAATATTTAAGTACTATCTCTATTTTACTTCCTTTTCAGTTCGATACCGTAGAAATTTATGGAGATTTAGCCATTTATCGCCCAAATACCGGGAGTTTATTGAACCTTCAACCATCAGGCATATTGCCGATTCGTATAAAAATATCCGCGATCTGCAGCAACTTGAAATTTTTAGTACCCAATTACCCTCATTGCTGCGTTTTGAGGATAAAAATTCCATGGCTAATTCAATAGAGACGAGGCTGCCTTTCCTCGATTGGAATTTTGTGGAAATGGCTTTATCGATGAACAATGAATTTAAAATTAAAGCTGGTTGGTCAAAGTACATCCTCCGCCAATCAATGGATCCGATACTGCCCCAGGAAATAACCTGGAGGAAAAGAAAGTTCGGTTTCAATGCCCCTACGCAATTATGGTTCGATCATTTTAAGGAGGCAGATAATTATATCAGGGAATCTGAGATACTTTCAAAAATTTTCGAGGGTAACTTACCCCCTTTTGATGACCCTAACGTTAAATGGCGAATGATTAATATTGCAAGGTGGGAAAAAGTACATCACGTAAGCATAGATTAATGTTACTCAAAGCATTAGCTAATAACTGATTAAATTGTATGAGAATAGTAAGCGTAAATGTTCATTATCAGGATAAGCTGGGTTATCAAGATTACTACCTGGGGAAAGAATGGACAAAAATGGGTTACGATGTTCATTATGTTACCTCTGACGTTCATTTCGATTATCCCGATTATGACAATACGGTAAAGCATCTGATAGGCGATAAATATGTTGGAACTGGCCTTTTCTATACTGATTTTGGTGTGCCTGTTCATCGTTTAAAAGGAACAAATAAAAAACACACAGGGTTTATTTGGTTAAAAGGGTTTAAAAAGAAAATATTTGAACTGAAGCCCGATATATTGGTATTGCACGGTGTTTTTAATTACCAAACGATACGAACGCTTTTCTTCGCTAAAAAGCTTAATTGCAGAATTTTAATGGATGATCATACCGCAAAGTTTTTTCTGCGCAAAGGACAAATGGCGAAACTGGCGTACTGGCTTTTTCGGAAATTGTTTTCAAAAAAAATCATGGAAGTTGCCGATAAGATTATCGGAATAACTCCTTCGGTAATGGAGGTTTTGAAAGTGGATTTTGGATTATCAGGCGATAAAGTGAGTCAGGTGATATTGGGGTCGGATACCGACCTGTTTAAAAGTACTCCCGAACTTCGTCGGATGGGGAGGGATTTTTTTGAAGTAAGTTCAGATGAAGTACTGGTATTGTATACTGGGAAAATATATGAAGAAAAGAAAGTGCACCTGATAATAGAGGCTTTGAATGATCCGCTTGTTCGTGGCGATCAACAAGTGGTAATGGGGATAATCGGTGGTATAGATGCCACGTATAAACAGATGTTAGGTAAAGTAATAAATGATGCTAAAATAAAAGTAATATTGAAACCAGCAATGTCGCAAGAAAATTTGCCGATGTTATACAATGCAGCCGATATTTGTGTTTGGCCAGACAGCCTGACAGCGAGTACGATTGATGCGTCGGCTTGTGGAAGTGCAATTATTTCGAACGACAATATGCCCGAACGTACCAGTTATGATAATGGGATCACGATCAGAAGAGGAAATTTTGACGATCTAAAAGCTGCATTGCAGAAACTGATCGCTGACCCAGATCTGAGAAAAGAAATGGGCGAACGTGGCGTGCGATACGTTGATGAACAATTAAGTTGGAAAATTATAGCCAAGCAGTTTCTCAAATAGCATAATCGAATGGGTAAATTTTTTTATTTCCTTCAAAGAGTCCTAAACAAGATTCAGTCATTTGTAAATACTCTTGCCTGCAAAAGTCAAATCACGACTATCGGTGATGTTAAATTTGGTTCTGATGCTCGGATTATCAATATGCAAAAGGATACGTCAAAAATAAAAGTTGCAGGCAATTCTTTTATAAGTGGCGAACTCTCAGTTTTCAAACGTGGCGGTGAGATAAGTATTGGTGAATATTGTTTCGTAGGTGAGGGTACGCGTATTTGGTCAGCGAAGAAAATTTTTATTGGTGATCGTGTTTTAATATCTCATAATGTTGGAATACATGATTCTAACGATCATCCAATTGATGCAGTAAAGCGTCATGAACATTTTAAACATATTTTGAAAGTTGGCCACCCTGAAGAAATTAGTATCATTGAAAAAGATATCTTCATTGAAGATGATGTTTGGATAGGTTTCGCGAGTATAATTTTAAAGGGAATCAGAATCGGCAAAGGGGCTATTATTGCCGCTGGAAGCGTAGTTACCAAAGATGTACCTCCATATGCAATTGTAGCCGGTAACCCGGCAAGAATAATTAAATATTTAAAAGAAGAGAATGATGAATTGGCATGAGACTATAGCGTACGCACGTAACGAGCCGGGTCTTCAAAATCAGATACGGGAATCATACTTATCCGAAGACCTGGTATCGAATATTGAAGCATTCAGAAATAGCGATGAATTTAAAGCGACTTTAACCCTGCTTTCGTCATTAAATATTGCCAAAAATGCAAGATTGCTGGATGTTGGGGCGGGTAATGGTATTTCTTCTATTGCTTTTGCAATGGAAGGCTTTAACGTAACGGCTTTAGAACCGGATGATAGTGATACCGTTGGAGCCGGGGCAATCTTAAAACTTAAAGAAATTTATAATTTGCCGGGCTTAATTATAGATAGTTCGTTTGGAGAAAAGATGCCTTTTGCCGACAATTATTTTGATGTGGTATACGCCAGACAGTGCATGCACCATGCTTACGATCTGCAGCAGTTTGTAAAAAGTATTTACAGAGTGGTTAAACCGGGCGGCATATTATTAACCGTGCGCGACCATGTAATTTCAGACGAAGCGGATAAAGTGGCCTTTTTAAAAAGGCACCCGCTCCATAAGTTTTATGGCGGCGAAAATGCCTTCACTTTGGATGAATACAGCAATGCGATAACAACAGCCGGTTTTAAAATCAAACAAGTACTTGGCCCATGTGATTCGGTTATAAATTTTTCTCCATGGAGTACCGAGCGGATAAAGACTATTCTAAAAAAGAAGTTGGGAGGTTGGGCTGTGAATAAGGTGGTTGTAACTTTGTCCTGGCGATTTATAAAATACAGGCTTAATAGACTACCTGGACGCCTATATTCATTCGTTTCAATAAAATGAACTTTCAATAAACGCTGATATAGCTGATATCAATGAAAAAAATCCTAATTACCGGGGCCACAGGCTTTATCGGTTCAACTTTATATAATTACCTGCAACGCCAGGGGCACGAATTGTTTGTGATCGATAATCTTTCCTTTGGCAATAAAGATCATATTGAAATTGATGAACAGCACCTGTTTGTTGAAGATATCCGCCACAGGGGAAATATATTTAAAATCATCAGCCAGGTAGACCCTCAATGGGTCATCCACCTGGCGGCCATACATTTTATTCCTTACTGCAACAAATTCCCCTTTGAATCGGCCGAGATCAATATCAATGGAACTAAAAATGTGCTCGATGCCAGCCGCAAAGCAAAAAGTATCGAGAAAGTTTTCTTTGCGTCAACCGCTGCGGTTTACCCTATTTCAGACGTAGCCTGTACCGAGGCAGATGCAACAGGTCCGCTTGATATTTATGGCCTGTCAAAACTTACCGGCGAATACCTTTGTAATGAATTCTATCTGTCGTCGGGTATACCTACAGTTATTTGCCGGTTCTTTAATGCATTCGGTCCAAATGAAACTAACCCTCACCTGATACCTGCAATACAGGATCAGTTAAATAATGGTTCGCGTAGTATTGCGCTGGGTAACCTTGAGCCAAAACGGGATTTTATCCACACTTTTGATATGGCCAGGGCAGTTACCATGCTGATGACTAAATTTGGCGCCGGAATAGAAGTATTTAATTTGGGCCGGGGTATTGAATATTCGGTTGTTGAAATTGTGGAGGCATTTAGCCGACAGTTGAATGAAGATATAACCATAGAGACAGACCCCGCAAAAGTCAGGAAAACAGACCGCCTGCATTTATTAGCCGATATTTCGAAATTGAAGGCTTTTACCGGTTGGGAGCCTGAAATAAGTATTGACGAGGGCATTAGCACATTGATCGGGGTTCCG